>NZ_BANE01000041.1 GCF_000964405.1 Novacetimonas hansenii JCM 7643 | reverse complement strand
TCCTGAAGGTTGAAGGTCACGCCGTGCTTGTACAGCCACGGCCGCAGTCCCCACATGTCCCCAAGCAGGTTGCCGCTCGTATCCAGCCTGTCGCCCTCACTCGGCGGCGGGGTAGTTGAATCCCGCACGGTCGCGGGGTCGATCTGTGCAATCAGGGGCGTGGAATTGCCCAGCCGCGCACGTTCCTGCGCGATCTGTGTGGCGGGGGCCTGCGCATGGGCCCGTGATGTGGTGGCCACCATGGCGCAGGCAGCCAGCAGGCCGTGGATGCTGCGGGGCAGGGGGACTCGACTCATGGACGGGCTTTCGCTTCTGGCCCGTCCCGGCCGGTGGCAGGGCAGGCGATAACGGCGCACCCCGTCGGCGCGCAGGCAGGGGGACAAAGATACCCATCGGTATGAACTGTCCCGCCAAGGGCCTGACATGGCAGGGTACTGACATAACGGGGCGAACGTATAACCCATCGGCAGGCCATGCAACGGTGTCACGCAGGGGGCAGCCATAACAGGGGCAGCCATCACAAGGGCAGATATGGCAGGGACAGCCATAAACCGGCGGCGTGAAAATCTGTCCGGGCAGCAGGCTGGTATCATGCATGCTGTCGGTGACGCCTTGATAAGAGCCTGTTTGAAAACACGTCATTGATAAAAAAGAAAAGTTTCTGGGTGCCGCCTTTCGATCGAAAAAGGCGGCGTCTTCTGACGCTTTTTGGAAAAAGCTTCACCAAAAACTTTTGTAATTTCAGTATGTTATCGAGCCTTACTTTCAGACATGATTTTAGGGACTGTTTGCCAGTAAGGCCAATTAACCTGTTGAATCATGAAGGTTTTTTGTAAATTTCAAAAATCCCTGAAATGCATCATATTATGCAAAACACAGGGTAACGCCTGGAATGTTCCCACTTCTCATCACTGGACTATTGTGTATCGTGCGCCATCCCCAGCCAATGCGGCTGCATGCGCTGGTGCGGCGTGACGGGCGTGTGGGGATGCCCTATCATTCCCACCGGCTTGTCTCCTGACGTAAATGGTAATGGCACTGTGGCGCTGGCTCGACGTTTTCTTCCCTCGATTTCGCTGCTCTGCTCGTTCGAGGCGGCGGCCCGGCACCAGAATTTCACCACGGCCGCCACGGAACTGCATCTGACGCAAAGTGCGATCAGCCGCCATATCCGTGCGTTGGAGGTACAGTTGGGCGCGGACCTGTTCACCCGCGAACGCCAGACCGTGCGCCTGACGATGGCGGGGGAAACCTATGCCCGTGAAATCCGCGAGGCATTGAAACATATCTCCACCGCGACCCTTGGCTTTCGGGCCAGTCCCAGTGGCGGTACGTTCAACCTTGCGGTGCTGCCCACCTTTGGCGCGCGCTGGATGGCGCCGCGCGTGCCGGCGTTCGGGCTGTTGCATCCTGATATCACCATCAACCTGTTCACCCGTCCGGCTCCGTTTGAATTCGCGGCAGAAGCCCTCGATGCTGCCATTCATTATGGCCTGCCTGACTGGCCGGGGGCGGAGATGGAATTCCTGATGCATGAACAGGTCGTGCCGGTGTGCAGCCCCGACATGGCCGCGCGGTCGTCCTTTCGCACGCCGTCGGATCTGCTGTGTGCGCCGCTGTTGCATCTGGTGTCGCGGCCCGATGCGTGGGAACGCTGGTTCCATGCCCATGATGTCGATGCGTGCCAGATCCACGGCATGTTGTGTGACCAGTTCGCAACCATAACACAGGCGGCGCGCGCAGGGGCGGGGCTGGCGCTGTTGCCGCGTTTCCTGATTGCCGAAGAACTGGCACGCGGTGAACTGCATGAAATCGCGCCCCCCGCACCACAAATGGCAGAGGAAGCCTATTACCTTGTCTGGCCTGTCAATCGCACGCGCTATGCCCCGCTGGTGGCGTTTCGACAGTGGATACTGACGGCGGTTGCGGCCGGGTGACGCCATGGTGTGCGTGGATCGTGGCAGGAAGTGTCCGCCATTTTTTTTGAAAGTGTTATGTCTTTCAAAGCTTTTTGAAAAAAGCTTTACCAAAAACTTTTAT
>NZ_BANE01000042.1 GCF_000964405.1 Novacetimonas hansenii JCM 7643 | reverse complement strand
TATAATTTCAGGATGTTATCGCGCCTGACTTTTTAAACAGTCTCATAGTAAAAAGCCTTTAATCCTGAACATCCCCGGACGGTTGCGCCAACCCGGCCTCGCGCACCCAACGGGTGATTGCGGACTGGATCATGTCGGGTGATGGCGGGCATCCGGGCAATGACAGGTCCAGATGCACGCGTCCACGCAGGCCACCCAGCACCGCGTAATTTTCCCCGAACATTCCCCCATCAATGGCGCAATCGCCAATCGCCATCAGGGCACGCGGCCCCGGCATCGCCTGCCATGCCTGTTCCAGCACTGGCACCATCGCCCGCGTCACCGGCCCCGCGACCAGCAGGATATCCGCATGGCGCGGGGAGCGCACGAAACATATCCCCTTACACCCTGCGTCATCCGCCGGAACGTCAAGGGCCGCAAGTTCCATGGCACATCCGGCACATCCCCCTGTCTCCAGAAAAAAGACCGAGACCATGCCCACAGCCGTGGCAGGTGTACGTGCCATTCCATCCCTCTCCATCGCTGACCTGCCTGCCGGAAAGACAGGTTGAGTGAAACCATTCGATCTATAGGGGGACGCTTTTTTCGGGAATACTCCGCAATTCATCCCTCGGTTTTGGAACAGATGGTGGCTGAGCGCTTTTGTTATTTATAAACATACTGCGTGCGACATATCCCATGTTACAGATCAGCCCCGGCCGGTGACAGGCCAAAGGAACGCATGATGACGGGCATGTCCGTCTCATGGGCATCACGCATCGCAATTTCCGATGCCAGCATATGGGCGGGCGTGGACTCACATATCCCAATCGCCGCCACATGGCCGTCCTGCATCCTGACCCAATAACGGATTGCCCCGCGCGGCCCTTCGGAATACCCCACCCCTTCTCCATCACCGACAAAAGCGCGCGCGCCATGCCCCGCCGCAGGCTGCGCACCGGACAGGACGGCACCAAGTTCGCCAAGGATACGCACGCAGCCGCCCACCACACCAAGGCGGACACGCATGCGCGCATCCACATCCCCCGACAGTTCCACGCCCGCAGGCAGCCAGCCATCGTGATATCCGGGGGTAAGCGCACGCAGGTCGCCTTCCCGCCCGGAGGCACGGGCAATCACGCCCGTCACACCCAGTTCCCGCGCCACATCCGGGGGCAGAACGCCCAACCCGCGCACCAGCCCCCCCAACCCGCGCGGATGGCGATATAAGGCCTCCAGCCGCGCATGCGTCACACGCACCCAGTCGCACAGCTCCCCCCCCCCTGCGGCAAAGGCCGTGACGGACACTCCTTCCCCCCCGAATGCCACGACATCCATCAGCACCCGTCGCCCGAACGCCGCGCCACACAGCGCCATGACATGTTCGCGGGCCTGCGCACATTCCCGCGCCAGCCGTGTATCCCCTGCCGCCTGCGCCACACCACCGATATCGAACAGCACCGTCGCCACGCGTTCCAGTTCACACAACATCGCGCGCCCGGCGGCGACGTGGCAGCCGACCTCCTGTCGCATGGCATGTTCCATGGCGCGCGCCAACGCGGCCTGATGGGCGACCGCAGCCGCACCATCGATCCGCGCGGCCAGCCGCAGCGCCCGCGCCGGGTCGCCCCCCTGCATGCGCGCCACAACACCCCGGTGGGCATATCCCATCCACCACTGCGCATCGACAACACGCGCGCCGGGCAGGGCAAGCCGCAGATAGGCCGGTGCATGAAAACCCCCATCCGCAGGCCCATATTCACAGATCGTGCCCCCCGCCCGCATGACCTCGGCAACCTCGCGGAACTCGGCCACGGCACTGCCCTGTATCGATACACCTCGTCCGGACAGGGGCCATGTCACACCCCATGCCCCATGGTCCAGCCATGGTCGCAGGTCATGCGCATCCAGCGCCTCCACCCCCCACAGATCGTGGATCATGCGTTCATACACACTCGCCACCGGGCAGGCACAGGACAGGCCCCAGTAACGCTGCATCCCCACCGGGGTTGAAAAAACACGCACTTCCCCACGTTGCGGGGCCAGCATGGCAAAGGCCGCATGCCCGTCACACCACATGCCCACAAACGGCGACGGGTCCATCACAAGGCAGGCCAGAAGATCACGCCATGCATCTTCTGGCAGGGACAACCGCCATGGGGCCCCCTCCGTAATGAAGCCCCCTTCGTCCTCCCACCGCGCCAACAGCACCGAAAGCGCGTCCCTGGCCGCCGCATGCGCCATCATCACAGCCCCACAGGATACAGCACGACCACCAGTCCCCCCACCAGCAACGCCAGCAGGGCAAGCGCGCTGGCATTACGTGCAAGAACGCCCGTCATCGTATCCGGCACCTGTTGTTGCTGTCGCGCGCCCGTCACATCCCCCCGTTCCGCCTGGCATCCCACCAGCAACAGCCACAAGGCGGGCAACAGCGCCACCATCGCCCATATCGAAACATGCGCAACCGCCATCACCGTCATCATCATGGCCACGAACGGCAAGGTGGGGGGCAGGCCACGACGGACATACCCCAACACGGCAGGCCATGGCGCGCCCCACGACCGCAGGGGCGCGCACAGGCACACGGCCATCATCGCAAGGAGGGTCGCCATCGTGCCCATCGGCCCACCGGCCCCCACGCCCATGACCGCCAGCCCGATCCAACCCGCCATCATATGCCCCCATTGCCGACGGCCCCCGTGCATCGGCATGCGCGCGGACAGGTCATCGACCGGCATGCGCGCCTGCCATATCCATCCCCGATCGTGCCATACCATCAGCGCGGCGAACCAGACCATCACCCCGCCCATGCCAATCATCATCGCACGCAGCGTCACCGCCGCCTGTTGCGCATCAAGTGATACGACCGGCCCCGACAACAGGTACAGCACCGGGACCACCGGCATGATACACAATCCCCCGTCCCGCCCGACCGGCAACGACATCCCGATCAGCCCGCACGCCCCCAGCAACCCCGCGGCCAGCAGCACCATCCCCAACCCGTCAAGCGGCCCGTTACCCAGCGGAGACAGTACCAGCGCCCCGGCCTGCGCCACAATCACGCCCGCTGCCCCCGCATGGAAAAAACGCCATCCCTCACGCGCCTGCCCATGGCGCAGGACCACGGGCACGACACGCATCAGCAACGTCAACGCCAGCAACGCGATCGTGACATCCACATCATCCGCCGCAATCGCCGCCATGGCATTGCCTGACACACACTGCGCCATGATCGCATCAATACGGCCGTCACGCCCCCATGCCGCCATCCCCCCCATATGCACCATGGTGACAAGACACAGCAGGACCGGCGGGCACAACAGCAGCGCGTCGTGTACGGACAGCGCGCACGCCCACCACCACATGAGTGCGCAGGCCAGCCCCACAACCGACAGCACCGCCGCGCGCGTACGTTCCCCCCCACGTGACGGCACCACAAGCGCCAGCGCCGACAGGTAGGGCCAGCACACGGCCATGCACATCCATGGCGAAAGCCCGCCCATCACCAGTCGCCATCCCCGGTGGCGGGATCACGCGGCATGGTCCTGCGGATCATGAACACCATGGTGGCCTGCATGATGCATCCCACCACCACCGGCAGCATGCGCCCCGCAATACCCGACAGCAGCAGCCATCCCTCCAGCGCGCAGGCCAGCGCCGCGCACTGGCGCGCGCGATCACGCTCCACCGCCGCGGCAAGCAACCCGCACAAAATGGCCGACAGCCCCGCCACAACCTCCAGGCGTCCCTCTACATCCAGTGCGTCAGGGGGCACCGCGATGGACAGCAGCGTCACCATCAGCAGCCCCCCCCCAAGACGCAGCACAAGGGCATGGCCACGCCGCACCGGATGGACGCGCGCGCGCAGGTTCCATGCAACAAGGCCACCCAGCACCACCGCACCAGCCGCCGCGGGCAGGCAGGTCTGCAACACCCCCCCTTCCCACGCGACCATCAGCAGGCACGACGCCGCCAGCCCCCCCTGCCAGACCAGCATCACCCCGCCCGCATCGGGACCGAACAGCGAAACAAACACCACCATTCCCAGGAGTACAACCAGCATCACCCGAATTCCCGACCGGCAAACAGCAGCACGATGGCCAGGCATCCGCACAACAGCGCCAGCCCCGCCCGCAGGCGCGCCACCTGTCCCGATGCCATGACAAAGGTACGCAGGCATGCAACCACGCCACACAGGCCCAGCGTGCGTACGCCCCACAATGCAATAGCGGCCATCATCCCCACGAACAGGCGCGGACTGCCCGTCGCATCGGGGATGACGATGGCATCGGGCCATAACAGGTCCCCACCCAGCGTGATCCACGCCAGCGTCACCAGATCACGTGCGAACAGCATGACGGCACGATCCGGCCCGGCAAGGTTGTCCATCATCACGTTGAATGCACGCCCACCACCTGCCGCGACCCGGTCCACACCCACAAGAATGAACGCCCCCCCCGCCAGCGCCAGCGGCCCGCGTATGCCCGCACTATCCTGTGTCATGCGCATGAACCGCACAAGCCCGGCGATGGTCGTACCCGGCGTCGCCATCCACGGCACCGCCACCGCCATCACCAGCGCGGGCACAAGAAGCATCATCCCGACCAGCAGCATCGCCGCCATCCGTCCCTCCCGCCCCTGACCGGAGGCGAGGCCAACGACATGCAACAGGGCCGTCGCCGCGAACAAAAGCCCGGACACCATCAGCAGGTCCGACCCGTCCTCCCCCATCATGCCCAGCGAAAAGGACGGCACCAGCAGTACCGCCGCCAGCACCATTGATAACGCCACCCATGGCGCAAGCGCCGTAACCCCAGCACCCGACGCCGCGCGCATGCCAGAACGCCCCCAGATCCGCGCAATCATGCGCCATCGCAACAGTGGCGCGACCGGCCCGCCACCACCAGCCAGCCCCTGTCGGCACCATGCGATGACACGCGCGCAGACCGGCGCCATCACCATCATCAGCACCAGATGCATCCCCGACAGCAAAAGCCCCTGCATCCCGGCAGCAAGCGCCCCCATCACCCACCGTCCCCCATGACCAGCCGCCTCATGACAGCCAGCACAGGAGTATCATGGCAATCGCGACCCCGACCGGCAGCGCCAGCGACGCAAGTCGGTCCGGTGCGTTGGGAACACGCCGCAATGGCAGCACAAGATACCGCCCACAGGCACGCCATGCCCGCAATGCGCGCCGCAGCCATATGGCCGCGCCATCGGGCCATCCCGCCATGTCCTGCAACAGGCGCACGAACACCCCTGCCCCCACCTGCGTCAATGGATCGCCAAAGGGCATCCATGGCGGGACAGGCGGCGCCCCCTGTTCCCATGTCGCCACCTGCCGCGTGGCCGACACACCACGCATCCGCCACACAATGCCAACCATTCCCCCCACGACCAGCAACAGCACAAGACCATGGACCGGAACCAGTACCGACACGCCATCGGGCGATGGCACGGCAAACAACGCAGCAGCATCCATGCCCACCAGCCCGTTCGCCTGCCGCGCCACCTGCGCCATGCCTGCATGCACCACGACAAGCCACGCCCCCGGCAGCACCGAGACCACGCAGGCCATCACCACCCCCACCACACACCGCCCAAGGATCGGCCATGCAGGATCACACGCCCCGGCACCACGGGGCGTACGCGGCCGCCCACACAACGCAACCCCCACCAGCCGTACCAGCGCAAGCAGCCGCACCCCCCATGCCACCCCCATGACGATCATGACGCAGGCAATGGGGATTTCATGCGCAAGGCTGCCCCCGTGCGGCAACCCACCGAACAGCCGCAGCAACATCCATGCAATCGAAAACCCGATCAGCGGCGGCAGCCCCCCCACCGCCAGCAACCCGACCGACAGCAGAACCGACAGGCGGGGCATCAGCGTCGCCAGCCCCCCCAGATGCATCAGCACGAGCCGCCCGGCCTCCGCCTCCATCGCATCGACAAGACGCAACAGCGCGACCCACACAATACAGCCCGCCGCCATCAGCAGCATCAGGCACGCCACCACGCCGCCAAGCATGTCCGGCAGATCATTGGCCCGCGCCACCAGCCCCAGCCCCGTGACCATGACCGGCAGCGCCGCCGTACCCCCGAACAGGCCAGACAACACACGGCGCATATCGCGCGCCACCAGCGCACGCAGCGACGCCGCAAGGAACAGTCCCGCCGCAAGCGCCAGCAACGCATATCCCCAGCGTTCAGACAGGACAGGAATATCGGGATAGCAGGCCAGCAGACGCAGCCACAGGTGACACCCCACGACAAAACCCGCGACATCGGCCATGCGCAACGCGGACAGGTGCCGACGCCCGCCACCGGGCCGCCATGACAAATGCAGCAGGGGCCATGTCGCCATCAGCACCGCAACCGGCAGCACAAGCCCGCGCGACAGTCCCGCCTGCCCTGCCGTTGCAAATGCGATAGGATCAATGCCAGGGGGGATGGCAGGAGCGATGCCGCCACCGGTGGACAGCAGCATCGACAGCAACGCCATACCCAGTACACCGCCTGTTCCCCGCCCACGCCGCGCGGCCCCGTCGCGCAATGCGACAATGACGCATGCCCCGGCCATTGCCGACACGACCGGGCCGCCCGCCACGGCAAATGCGGCGGCACTACATGCCAACGCCCCCGCCAGCCCTGAATACAGGCCCACAAGCGCCACCAGCAACAACGCCGAAAGCGCCAGCGGATCGGGATGGAACAGCATGACCAGACGCGATGCACCGCCCCCCGTCGCGATACGCGCCAGCGGTCCGGGCAGCAGGGGCAGCAGGGCCACCAGCGTCACCACCATCACGATGCCCCACCCCGCATGCAACACCGGCACGCAGGCAGGACGCGTCATGGCCCATGCCCGCGATACCAGCCCGCAGGCAAGCATGATGCCAAGAACGACAAGGAGGATGAGAGTGATAATCCGGCCTGCTCCTGCCCGGCATGGTCATTATGGCGTCCCCACCACGACGGGCATGGTCGCGCGGTCAGATCATGGCAAGGGATTCCTTGCGACGCGGCGGCGGGATTGCACCATCAATCTCCGCCAGATCGGCTTTCGTCAACTCCAGTTCGGCCGCCGCCATGTTTTCACGCTGATGGACGGGCGACCCCGCCTTTGGAATCGCCAGCACGCCGGGCTGGCGCAGCACCCATGCAAGTGCGACCTGCGCAGGCGTCGCCGGGCCAAGCGAGGTTTCATGCCGTGCCGCCACCCGACGCAATACCGCCGCATCCAGCAGTTCGCCCCCCTGTCCCAGCGGGGAATAGGCCATCGTCACAATCCCCGCCGCCCGGTCATCGCCCAGCAGGTCATATTCCACCCCACGGTAATCAAGGCTGTAGAGCACCTGATTGGCGCAGCACGGGTCAGGCGTGTGGATGCGGGCAAGTTCACGCATGTCATCGACATCGAAATTGGACACGCCCCATGCCCGGATCATCCCAGCACGCTTCAGATCCTCAAACCCCGCCACCGTTTCCTCCAGCGGGATCGACCCCCGCCAGTGCAGGAGGTAGAGATCCAGATGATCCGTGCCCAGCAGCTTCAGCGAGGCCGCACACGCCTTGCGCACCCCCGCGCGTGAAGCGTTGGAGGGAAGGACCTTGTCAACAAGGTATACATCATCGCGCCGCCCGGCGATCGCCGCACCCACAAGGCGTTCGGACCGGCCGGAACCATACATCTCCGCCGTGTCAACAACCCGCAGGCCACCATCAAGCCCCATGCGGATACTGCGTATTTCCGCATCGCGACGCGCGTTGTCATCCCCAAGGTTCCATGTCCCCATACCCAGCGCGGGGACAGTCATGCCATTGGGGAATGTAACGTTCTTCATGCTGCGCGGCCTTTCATTCATTGCCCGTGATATGCCCTGTGCCGCCTGCGGGCCATGACCGTCATGGCCCCGCGGGGGGAACCATCCCGACCCGACACCGGTTTACCGACGCGTCCATCCCTTTGCCTGCTGTTGCCAGTATGTCAGGGTATGCCCTGCCTCCCGGCAGACCTTCCACCGCTGCCGCGCCGCCGCAACGGCATTTTCATCATGGCCGTCGAACAGGTCGAACACCCGTTCAAAAAGACCCGGCTGCGTGCAGGACACACCATCAATCAGGAATGCGAAGGTCGCGCCATTGGGCACGTCCTCCCCCGCCGTCAGCCAGATTGGCTGCCAGCTTTCATGTCCCAGCGCACGGGTGCCATGTGGCAGCCATAACGGGTCGGTGGCACGCCACAGGGCGTCATCAAGCCATTTGACCCGCGCATCATCACCACAACGCACGACCGCGCGGCGACCGGCATCCAGCGTCCGCCCGAGCAGGGCAGGCAGCGCCTGCTCCAGCGTGGAACGCGTCAGGTGATAAAAACCGACCTCCGCCATGAAGTTCCTTCCGCAATCCTGCCCATAACGGGTAGCAGCCATGCCCCAAGGGCTGTCTGTTACCATGCCGGTGATACGCGCGGGACGTCGCCCTGTTCAAGCCGGGGCAACATTTCGTCCCGGGATGTCCAGACTTTGCAAACTTTCGGGGCCTTGCGGGCTTTGTGAAACACACCCCCGCAGGCGGCCCCCTGTTACATCGGTACGCATCGAGGGGGAGGAGTAACCCCTCCCCCCCATCATTTTCAAACACAGACGATTGATAAAAATCACAAATTTGGTGACGCTGCCTTATCCTTCAAGACGTGGCAAAGGCAACGCCACCCGAAGACTGTTCAACACCCTTCATTAAAAATTTTATGATCCCAGCATGTTACCGGCCTCGTCTGTGCAAACAGCCATTCAGCCTTCGTAATGTTCGCGCACAAGCGCATCAAGCAGCCGTACGCCAAAGCCCGTCGCCCCCTTGGGCACGCAGGCCGATGCCTTGTTTGCGAACGCGGTGCCCGCGATGTCCAGATGTGCCCACGGCACCTTGTTGACGAAACATTCCAGGAATTTCGCCGCCGTGATCGACCCACCGGCGCGACCGCCGATGTTCTTGAGATCCGCGATGTCCGAACGCAGCAGTTCAAGATAGGACGCGCACATCGGCATGCGCCACAGCCTGTCGCCCACGCCTTCGCCGGTCGTGGCCAACTGCTGCGCCAGCGCATCGTCGTTGGAGAACAGGCCCGCGCGTTCGGTACCAAGGCTGACGACGATCGCCCCCGTCAGGGTGGCAAGATCAACCATGAAGCGCGGCTTGAAACGGTCCTGCGCATACCACAGCACATCGGCCAGTACCAGACGGCCTTCCGCATCGGTATTGAGTACCTCGATCGTCTGGCCCGATGCGGTGCGCACCACGTCGCCCGGCCGCTGCGCATCGCCCGACAGCATGTTTTCCACCAGCCCCACGACACCCACGGCATTGACGCGCGCCTTGCGCCCGGCCAGTGCCGCAATCGTGCCAACCACGGCGGCAGCCCCACCCATGTCGGTCTTCATTTCCTCCATGCCGGCGGCGGGCTTGATGGAAATCCCACCCGAATCGAAGGTAACGCCCTTGCCGATGAACGCCACCGGGGCCTCGCCTTCCGTCCCGCCATTCCAGCGCATGATGACGGTGCGTGGCGGCACGGAACTGCCCTGCCCGACGCCAAGCAGCGCGCCAAAGCCCAGTGCGTGCATGGCCTCGCGGTCAAGCACCTCGACCTCCACCCCGAGGTCACGCAGCTTCGTGATACGGGCCTCGAACGTGTCGGGACGCAGCATGTTCGCCGGTTCATTGACCAGATCACGACACAGCAGCACGCCACGTGCAACCGCCGACAGCCCCGCCCATGCCGCCGTGGCGCCAGGGGCGTCGATGCTGAGGAACTCCAGCCCCTCCAGCTTCCACGCCTCGCCCTCGCGCCAGATGGTGCGATAGGAATCAAAGCGGTAGGCCCCAAGCACAGCCCCAAGCGCGACATGCGCGGCAAGGTCGCCCGGCAGGGTGTCAAGCACGACCGCGGCACGCGCCGTCACCTTGCCCAGCGCGGAGACGACGCTTCCGCCCGCCTGTTCCGCCACGCGCGCGTCAATTCCCTCACGCGGGCCAAGGCCGACAAGCACAACACGTTCCAGCCCCGCACCAGGGGCGAGGACGACGCACGACGCCCTGGCCGCAAAGGAAAAATCCGCAGCTCTGGCCGCGCGCGACAGCGCACCGCCCGTGGCCGCATCCACCTGTGTATACAGCGCGGAAGGCGCACCGTCCGAAGGCGCCAGAATCGCCAGCACGCCCTCGTGCGGGAGGCGGGAATCAGAAAAACCGGTATCGAGCATGAAGCAGTCGCTCCGCTTGAGAAAACAAGGAAACGCGTGACATGAAATCACGCGCGGGGTGCGCGCAGGCCCCTGATACGTCGGGAAAAGCACCACCCCCGCGTCACCATGGCGCGCATGGCGGACATGCCCCGCCGGGGCGGGTGATTACATATCGCATCGCATAAACGCATGACGGCGCGGCATGAGTAAGCTAATGCCATCAGCATGAACATACCATCCTTGCACGCCCCCGACGACCAGGCCCTGCTCGATCTTGCGGTCCGCCTTGCGACGGAGGCGGCAGCCCTTATCCGTGATATCCGCGCACGCGGGTTTGTGACGCACACCAAGACCGATGACTCCCCCGTGACCGAGGCCGACCACGCGGCGGAGGCGCATATTCTGGCGGGATTGCGCGCCGCCGCCCCATCCATCCCCGTCATTGCCGAGGAAGAGGCCGCGGCGGGGATCAAGGTGGAAACCGACCGGACCTACTGGCTTGTGGACCCGCTGGATGGGACACGGGAGTTCGCGGCAGGGCGGGAGGATTTTACCGTCAATATCGGGCTGGTGCGCGATCACCGGGCGGTGCTGGGTGTTGTGGCACTGCCGGCATATCATCAGGTCTATGCCGGGCGGGTCGGCCATGGCGCATGGCGACGCGACGCAAACGGGCAGCATGCAATCCATACCCGCACACCGCCTGTGGCGGGGCTCGACGTCCTTGCCTCGCGTCATTACGCCGATGATCCGCGCCTGAAGGCACTGCTGGCGCAACAGCCCGTGGCCAGCATCCGCAACATCGGATCGGCGGCAAAGTTCATCCGCGTGGCCGAAGGGATTGCCGACCTTTATCCCCGCCTCGGCCCGACGATGGAATGGGATACCGCCGCCCCGCAGGCCGTGCTGGAGGCCGCAGGCGGCAGCATCACGGAATTCGACGGCACGCCGCTTGCCTATGGCAAGGCACGGTGGCGCAACCCGCCCTTCATCTGTCGCGGCGCGCAATGACACAGCGGCTGGTGGCGGACAGGGCGGGCATTACACGCGCGGCAGACATCCTGCGCACGGGCGGGCTGGTCGCGTTCGGGACGGAAACGGTCTATGGCCTTGGGGCCGACGCCACCAATGCGGTGGCGGTTGCGCGTATCTTTGCCGCCAAGGAACGCCCAACGTTCAATCCGCTCATCAGTCATTTCCCCGATGCCGCGGCTGCCTTTGTCCATGCCATGGCCGACGGGCGGGCGCACCGGCTTGCGCACCGCTTCTGGCCGGGGCCGCTGACGATGGTGCTGCCCCGCGCGGCCGGGTGCGCCATCAGCGACCTTGCCGGGGCGGGCCTGCCCTCTGTCGCGGTCAGGGTGCCCGACAGCGATACGGCGCGCGCGCTGCTTGCGGCGGCGGGGGTGCCGGTCGCGGCCCCGTCGGCCAACCCGTCAGGCGGCGTCAGCCCGTCGCGCGCGGAACATGTCCTTGACGGGCTGGAGGGGAAGATCGACGCCATACTCGATTCCGGGCCATGTGCCGTGGGGGTCGAAAGCACGATCGTGGACCTGACGGGCACGCATCCGGTCCTGCTGCGTCCTGGCGGCATCACGATCGAGGCCCTGCGTGAGGTGTGTCCCGATATCACCACACCCCATGACACCAGCGATGCCCGCCCTGTCGCGCCGGGGCGGCTGTCGTCACATTACGCCCCCACACTGCCGGTCCGCCTTGATGCACAGACCGTCGCCCCGGACGAAGCCCTGCTGGCGTTTGGCGCGGAATTGCCCGGCAGTCCGCTGACATGGAACCTGAGTCAGGGCGAAAAGCTGGAGGAAGCGGCAGCCCGCCTCTTCGCCGGGCTGCGGTTTCTTGATATGGAAGGACGCAGGCGCGGGTTGCGCGCAATCGCGGTCCAGCCTGTGCCAACGCATGGCCTTGGCGCCGCCATTGGCGACCGCCTGTCCCGTGCCGCCTGCCCACGCCCACGATAACCCGTTGTTGTTCCGCATGACCCGACCCTGGCGACACCTGACATGAGCGATAGCCTAGACCCCAAGGAACTGAAGATCCTGTCGGATATTCTGGCACTGGTGCTGGAGGACAATCCGGGCCAGTCCGAAAACGCGCTGGCGGCCATACGTACACGGGCGCGCAAGAACCAGATGACCGGCGGTGCGCTGAAGAACCTGTTTGCGGCCATCGCCCCCAATCCCCCCCCCCGCCCGGCGGCCAAGCCACGCGCCGCGCGCAGCGGTCGGACAAGTGCCGCGGCGGCGCGCGAAATCCAGGATTCACACGCCCGTATTTCCGAAATGGCCGACAGCATCCGCACGCTGGACGACGAACTGCGCAACGCACGCAAGCTGAACGAGAAATTGCGCAGCGAACTGCTCCTGACGCAGCAGGCCCGCGCGGAAACACAGACCACGCTGGCACAGATACAGGCCCGCCTTGCCACGACGAACACACGCGCCACGCCGCGACGCACCACCCTGATGCTGGCGCTGACGATCGGGACACTGGCGGGGATCGCGATGACGGAACTGTTCCACGCACTTGACAGTTCCCCCGCGCAGGCCAGCGCCCCTTACATCGCCGCGCCCTATACCACCCCATCGCGGCACGGGGGCGCCCCCCACCCCACCGCACAGCCATTGAGCCAACAGCACCAGCTTTCAGGAGGCCTGCCATCATGACCGCCGTATCCCCCACCCCCACGGCCCCCGCGCGACTGCTGGAAGAGCTTGGCCGGATTCTGGGGCCGACGGGGGTGCTGACGGCGGCACGCGACATGGACCCGTTCTGCACCGACTGGCGCAACCTGTATCATGGTCGCGCGTGCGCGGTGCTGCGCCCGGCGGATACGCATGAACTGTCTGCGGTGGTGCGCCTGTGTGCAGCGCACGGCGTGCCGATGGTGCCACAGGGCGGCAATACCAGCATGGTCGGTGGCGCGACCCCCGATGACAGCGGGCGTGAAATCGTCATCTGCATGTCGCGCATGAACCGCATCCGTGGCATCGACCCCCATGAAATGACCATGGAGGTCGAGGCGGGCGTCCCCCTGAAGGTCGCGCAGGACGCCGCGCGGGAGGCGGGGATGATGCTGCCGCTGTCGATCTCGTCCGAAGGATCGGCGCAGATGGGCGGCATCCTTGCGACGAATGCAGGCGGCAACAATACCGTGCGTTATGGCAATGCGCGCGAACTGCTGCTGGGGCTGGAGGCGGTCCTGCCCGATGGGGAGGTGTTCCACGGCCTGCGCCGCCTGCGCAAGGATAATACGGGATACGCCCTGCGACAGCTTTTCGTCGGCTCCGAAGGGACGCTCGGCTTCATCACACGCGCGATCATCCAGCTCCAGCCCGCGCCAAAGGAGGTGGAAGTCGCCCTGTGCGCGGTGGAGGACGCACAGGGTGCGCTTGCGCTGTTCAGTGCGTTCCGCGCGCTCGACCCCGCGCTGATCCAGGCATTCGAATATATGTCGGGCACGGGCATGGCGCTGGTGAACGAACTGATCGCGGGTGCCAGCCTGCCATTGGAACAGCCCGCGCCGGCCTATGTCCTTGTCGAACTTGCCACCCCGCGTCCCGGCACGGACCTGCGCGCGTTCATGGAAGGTGTGCTGGCGGATGCGATGGAAAAGGGCATCGTGACCGACGCCGTCATGGCCGAGAGCGAGACACAGCGCGCCAACCTGTGGAAACTGCGCGAAGAACATGCCGAGGCGCAGAAACGCGCAGGCGCCAGCGTCAAGAACGACGTGTCCGTGCCCGTGGCGCGCGTGCCCGAACTGATCGCGCGCGCGACACAGGCGTGCATGGACCTGATCCCTGGTATCCGTCCTGCCCCGTTCGGCCATCTGGGCGATGGCAACATCCATTTCAACGTGGTGCAGCCCGTGGACATGCCCGCCGATGCCTTTCTGGCGCGCAGCCATGACATCATGGACGCAGTGGCCGACATCGTGCGCGACCTTGACGGGTCGTTTTCCGCCGAACATGGCGTGGGACAGCTCAAGCCCTATATGATGGCGGAATGGCGTGGTGGCGCGGAACTGGCGACCATGCGCCGCATCAAGGAGGCGCTGGACCCGCACGGCCTGATGAATCCCGGCAAAATCTTCCCCCCCGCCGCACCGCGATGACCCCGCGCGATGCCCGATGGATACAGACTGTTTCAGGACCGGGCGGTAACATATCTTTTTATGCAACGCGATGAGGGTTAGACAGGAGCATGCCTGTCGCCCGCCCCGTCCCCCGATGCTTCTCCACGCGCCTGTCGATTCTGGACCGCTATGTCCTGCGGCAACTGCTGCTGGCGCTTGTCGCGACGACCGGGGCGCTTGCCCTGCTCATCTGGTTGACGCAGTCGTTGCATTTTGTGTCGCTGGTGGTCGGGCGGGGGCTGTCGCTGCGGGTGTTCGTGCAGTTGACAAGCCTGCTGATCCCGTCTTTCGTCGCGGTCATCCTGCCGATCACGACCTTTGTGGTGGTGCAGTTCATCTATCAACGGCTGGGATCGGACCGGGAACTGACGGTGATGCAGGCGGCGGGGCTGTCACCGTTCATGATGGCGCGCCCGGCGCTGTTATGCGCGCTGGTGTCCGTGCTGGCCTGTTATGCGCTCAATCTGTGGGTAGTGCCGACGGCGTACCATGGCTTTCGCCAGTATGAATACCAGATCCGCAACAAGATGGCGGCCTTCCTGATACAGGATGGGGTGTTCACGCAGGTTTCGGATAATATGACCGTCTATATCCGCGCACGCGATCCCAGCGGGATGCTGCATGGCATCATGGTGGAAGATGACCGCCAGCCCGATGCCCAGGCCACCATCCTGGCGGAGGAAGGCAGCTTCGTCATCACCAATGACCAGCCCCGCATCGTCCTGTTCAATGGCTCGCGCCAGGAAATCGACCGCAAGACGGGGCGACTGAACATGCTGAGTTTCGAGCGTAACACCATCGACCTGTCGGCACCACACGGCACCCAGACCCGGCAGCCCGATGCAAACGAACTGCCGATCACGGCATTGCTGCATCCCAACCTGCGGCAGTTTTCGCCGCGCGATGAAAAAAAGATGATCATCGAGGCGTGGCGTCGCCTGACCTCGCCATTATGTGCGTTCTCCTTTGCCATGATTGGCCTGCTCAGCGCGCTGGGCGGCGGGTTTTCGCGCCATGGCAATATCGTCCGCCCCGTGGCGGCAACCCTTGCGGTGGTGGCGGTGCAGGCGCTGACGCTGCTGGTGCAGAACCTCGCCAGCCGTAACCTGGCGCTTATGCCATTGATGTGGGTATCCGCCGTCCTGCCGGGGATGGTGTGCATGGCCATGCTGTTCTGGCCTGAATTCCGCATCCGCCGCGCCGATACAGGGACGATCCCGCCGCGATGACCTTCGCCCTGACCCTTTCGCTGTATATCGCGCGCCAGTTCACCTATGCCGTGCTGGCGGTAATCGCGTTCCTGACGGGACTGATTACGCTGTTCGATTTCATCGACCTTCTGCGCCGCGTCTCCAGCAGGCCCAACGTGCCCGCCTCCCTTGTCAGCGAGATCGCGGTCCTGCACATCCCCTTCGCCATGCTGGAAATCCTGCCCTTTGGCGTGTTGCTGGGCGGGATCATCTGTTTCTGGCGGCTGGCGCGGTCATCCGAACTGGTGGTGGCGCGCGCGGCGGGCATTTCCGCGTGGCAGTTCCTTGCCGGCCCGGTCGGCTGCGCGCTGCTGATCGGGGCGCTGTCCACCACGGTCATCAGCCCCCTGTCTTCCGCCATGTACCGCCGCGCGGAAATACTGGACCAGCAGTACCTGCGTGAAAGCACGGTCAAGACCATCAACATGAGCGGGGGCGCCCTGTGGATGCGCCAGTCCGACAGTGGGCTGGTGGATCATGGTGTCGCCATCATCCATGCCCGCCGCGTCAGGCTGCGGGATAATGTGATGCGCATTTCCGGCATCAGCATCTTCCGCCTTGACGGACAGGACCACATGCTGGCGCGGATCGAGGCGGGGCATGGCTATCTTGGTAACGGCCGCTGGGTGCTCGAAGGTGCGCGGCTGCTGCATCCTGATGAAAACCCGGTGGACATGGGACATATGACCCTGCGCGCGGACCTGACGCTTGCGGGGGTGCAGGACAGCCTGGCGTCGCCCAATACGTTGTCGGTCTGGGCGCTGCCGGGATTCATCAAGCTGCTTAACCGTTCGGGCTTTTCCTCCATCCGCCATCGCCTGCGTTTCCAGAGCCTGCTGACGCTGCCGGTACTGTGCGGGACAATGGCGCTGGTGGCGGCAGGATTTTCCATGCGTCCGGCCCGGCGTGGCGGCGTGGTGCGGATGATCAGCCTGGGCGTGGGGGCGGGTTTCGCGCTGTTTGCCATTTCCAAGATCGCCGCACAGTTCGGGGAATCCGGTGCCCTGCCCCCGGTGCTTGCGGCGTGGGCCCCCACCGGGGCCGGGCTTTGTCTTGCAGTTTCTCTGCTTCTTCATCTAGAGGACGGTTAATGGTCCGTCCTGCCCCTCCCCCGCGCCACCGCGATACCGCGCGCATGCGCCCTGCCACGCCACGACGGCCATCGCGCATGTCGTTGCTCTCGGCAACGATATTGGGGGGCATGGTCCTGGGGGGCATGCTGCTCGGCGGGATCGGGCCGGCATGTGCGGACAGTGCGCCGGACACGACGCCCGATGCATCGCGCGCCGTGCAGACCACGGTGTCCAAGGGGGCCGCATCCATGCGGGGGCGGCATGTCCATTCACAGGCGGCGGCATCACAGCCTGACGCGGCGAACCCCGCCCCCGCAAAGCCACACGGCGCCGCATCGTCAAGCACCGTCTCCACCGGCGACCCCGTGACATTCCAGGCCGATCATGTTGCCTATGACAGCAAGAACGGCCTCGCGATCTGGAGCGGAAACGTCCAGATCTGGCAGAATGACCAGGTCATGCGCGCGGACAAGGTGGTGTACGACCGCAATACCGGCGTGGCCTCCGCCTCGGGCAATGTCGCCCTTGTCGAACCTGACGGCACGGTGATGTTCACCAGCTATGCCGAGCTGAGCAACGGCATGCGCGACGGCATCATGAGCAAGATGTACGCACAGATGGACGACAACGCCCGCATGGCGGCGAATGGCGTGCGCCGCACGGGGGGCAAGGTCAATGACCTGACACGCGTTGTCTATACCGCGTGCGAGATCTGCGACCGCCACCCCGAACGCGCGCCCTTCTGGCAGATCCGCGCCTATGACGCATCGCACGACCTGCAGCACAAGCGCATCGAATTCCGCGACGCCTTCGTCGATTTCTTTGGCGTGCCGATCTTCTACCTGCCTGCCTTTTCCATGACCGACCCGTCCGTGCGACGCCAGAGCGGCTTCCTCACCCCGGGTTTCACGCCGCATAACCGTTATCTTGGCACGTATGTGACCATCCCGTATTACTGGGTGATTGACGGGCAATCCGACCTCGTGGCCGAAGGGCTGTTCTCCACCCGGACGGGACCGCAGCTCAGCGCGCAATATCGCCACCGATTCAATTTCGGCAGCATGAACCTGCGTGCGGGCATCGCGTACGATACCCATCATGACATCAATTATATCAATACTTTCGGCAATGAGGTTGACAGTAAGGACAACCACGGCGTCCAGGGGTATTTCTTTGGCTCCGGCCGGTTCTCCCTCAACAAGACATGGCGCCTTGGCGCGCATATCAATGTCGCAAGCTCCGCCAACTACATGCGTGACTACCGCGTGTCGGGATACGGGCAGGACACGCTGAATTCGAACATCTATCTCGAAGGGTTCGGCACGGGGTCATATTCACGCATCGACGCGCAGGCCTATCAGGGGCTGAATCAGGGCATCATCCACAACCATGACCTGCCATGGGTGCTGCCGCGCTATACCTACAGCTATTTCGGGCAGCCCGATGCGCTTGGCGGGCGGTTCAGCCTCGATACGACCGATTTCTATGTCTATCGTGAAAACGGGACATCGGACCAGCGCGGGCAGCTTACGCTGAACTGGGACAGGCCGTTCCGCAATTCACTGGGGCAGATATGGGACCTGACACTGCATGTCGAATCGGCCATCCACCGCGCGACACAGCTTAACGAGCAGCCAAATTACGCCAAGACCACCCGCAGCCAGGTCGCAGGCCAGGTCCTGCCCACCGTGGCGCTGAAACTCAACTGGCCCTTCCTGCGCAGCTTCAACCGTGGCCGCGGGTCGCAGATCCTTGAACCGATTGCGCAGATCATTGCCGCCCCCAACACGGGCAACAGTTCCTCGCGCTTCATCCCCAACGAAGACAGCCTGTCCTATGAATTCACCGACCAGACGCTGTTTGCGCTGAACCGTTATGCCGGGACGGACCGGCTGGATGGCGGGCTGCGCGCCAATGTCGGGCTGCATTCGAACTGGACATGGGATGGCCACCAGGTTGACGTGCTGGTGGGTGAAAGCTTCCAGGAGCATGTCGAACATGACCGCATCCCCTATTCCGGGTTGAGCCATCACCTGTCCGATGTGGTGATGGGCGCACGCATCGTCCCCAACCACTTCTTTGACTTTGATGGGAAAATGCGCCTTGACCCCTATGCCGGTCGGGTCGATTTCGCCGATGCGCTGGGAAGTGCGGGGTTCAAGTATTTCCGCGTTAATGGCGGCTATATCTATGAACCGGTGACGCCTTATTATTATTACGCAAATAATCCCTATACCTCGACGCCGCCGTCGATCTACTATAAGCCAATAAGCGAGCTGACATTCGGTGCTTCGACAACGTGGGACAACTGGCACCTTGCGGGGTATATCCGCCGCAGCCTGGCACGCCAGCAGAGCGTGTCCGTCGGTGGCGATGCGGGATACCAGAATGACTGTTTCGGCATTGATGTGATGTACCTCAAGCAATACACCACAATTGGTGGTCAGCAGAGCAATTCGACCGTAATGTTCTCCCTGACGTTCAAGACCATCGGTTCGTTTGGCATGAATGGCTGATGATGCGTGAAAGATTGATCTGAATGCGTTGGTTTTCCGCCACCCCCGGCAGTGCTCCTTCCCGTCGTCCGGCCCGGCAGGCACGCAGGCTTGCACGCCTTGCCGGTGCGGGCCTGATGTCGGCGGCGATGGCCGTCACCGCCAGCGACCACGCCCATGCGGCCCGCCACAAGGCCACGGCCGAGGCGGCGGATACCGGACCACAGACCGAGGATTCGATCGTTGCCATCGTCAACGGTTCGGTCCTGACGAAACGCGACGTGGATACACGCGGGCGGCTGTTCGCGCTGTCATCGGGACTTGATGTCAGCAAGGACGTCATGGTCCGCCTGCGCCCGCAGATCGTGCGTCAGCTGATTGACGAACGCCTGCGCATGGAGGCGATGCTGGAACGACACATCAACGTGCCCGTGGCCCAGATTGCCGCCGCCATTTCCGGGATCGAGCAGCGTAACGGCATGCCCGAAAACTCCCTGCGCAACCGCCTTGCACAGGACAGCATTTCGCTGACGACCCTGATAGACCAGATCCGCGTGCAGGTGGGATGGTCGCAGGTACTGCGCATGGAAACGGGATCACGCGGGCGCATCACCGCGACCGAAATCCAGCAGCGCACCGACGCGCTGAAGCGCGAGGACGGCAAGCCGCAATACATGATCAGCGAGATCTTCGTCCCGGTCGAAGACCCCCACCATCCCGAAACCGAACTGAAATTCACCGAAACCATCATTCAGGAACTGCGTGAGGGCGCGCCGTTCCCGATCGTGGCCGCCCAGTTTTCACAAAGCCAGAGCGCCCTTGAAGGTGGCCTTCTGGGCTGGACGCAAGAAGACAGCCTTGACCCAGAAGTGGTGGAAGTCGCGCGCAAGATGCCCGATGGCGCGATTTCCAACCCCATCCGCGTCGCCGGTGGATATGTGATCGCGACCGTCAACAACCGCCGTACGGTCGGTCATGAAATGGCGACCATCCTGAACATCCATCAGGCGTTCCTGCCTTTCGACCAGCCACTTAATCCGCAGGACCCGAGCGACCAGCAGAAGCAGACCCTACAGCAGGCCAGTGACCTTGCCGGGAAGGTCAAATCCTGTGACGAGATGGAAACCCTTAACAAGAAATTCGGTGAAAAACACCCGACCGACCCCGGTGAACTGCGTGTGGATCGCCTGAACCCGCAGATGCGCGAAGTGCTGGAGCATCTGCAACCCGGACAGGCAAGCCATCCGCTGGTGTCGATGGACGGGATCGCGCTGATCATGGTCTGCAAGCGTGAGGAGCGTAACGTCGCCCTGCAGACACCAAGCGAGATTGCCGACCAGTT
Source organism: Novacetimonas hansenii JCM 7643 (assembly GCF_000964405.1). GTDB lineage: Bacteria > Pseudomonadota > Alphaproteobacteria > Acetobacterales > Acetobacteraceae > Novacetimonas > Novacetimonas hansenii. The sequence goes on along the minus strand of NZ_BANE01000042.1, from coordinate 1,066 downwards.
GCTCAATGAACGTGTGGAACAGACCTCCCGGCAGCTTGACCGTGACCTGCATCGTCGCGCGGTCATCGACATGCGGTCCAAATCCTGATCGCCGTCGCAATGCCATCTTCCGTTTCCGGCCTGTCCACCCCGCATGAAAGCCTGCGCGACGTCATCGCACGCCACGGTCTGGATGCACGCAAGTCATTGGGGCAGCACTTCCTGCTGGACCCCGGCATTACCGCACGCATCGCCAGCATGGCGGGCAGGCTGGATGATGTGAACGTGGTGGAGGTCGGGCCGGGTCCTGGCGGCCTGACGCGCGCGCTACTTGATACACCCGCCACGAGTGTGAGCGTGGTCGAGGTCGATGCCCGCGCCATCGTCATCATGAACGAACTGGCTGCATCACATCCGGGTCGCCTGCATGTGGTGGAAGACGACGCCATGCGCCGCGACCTTGCCACCCTGTGCCCTGCCCCACGCCAGATCGTGGCCAACCTGCCCTATAACGTTGGCACACCGCTGCTGGTTGGCTGGCTGCGGCAGGCGACGGAATGGGCACGCCTGACGCTGATGTTCCAGCTTGAGGTGGCAGAGCGTATCTGTGCCCCCCCGGATTCCGATCATTACGGGCGACTGGCGGTGCTGTCACAATGGGTTGCACGGTGTGGCATTGTCATGACCATTCCGCCAGGGGCATTTTCCCCACCGCCCAAGGTGCAGTCCGCCGTGGTGAACCTGATCCCGCATACCAAACAGCCCGCGCCCGCGCTGTTCCGCGCCATGGAACAGGTCACGGCCGCAGCCTTTGGGCAACGGCGCAAGATGCTGCGTGGCGCGCTGCGGGGTATCGGGGGGGAAGCCTTGCTGGAGGCTGCGGGCATTGCGGGCAACCGGCGTGCGGAAACGCTGGACATTGCCGACTTCGACCGACTGGCCCATGCCCATCTGGAGCGCCTGTCCCCGGCCTCCTGACAGATCGCCGCTAAGAAATGAAATTTTGAGGCGCTCTCTTTTCAGAGACTGTTTGAAAACAGGCCGTTGATAAAAAACAAGAAAAGTTTTTGGGTGCTGCCTTTTTTCA
>NZ_BANE01000043.1 GCF_000964405.1 Novacetimonas hansenii JCM 7643 | reverse complement strand
CCCCCCGCCCGCCAGCCTGCGCACCAGGCGATAACGCGGGCGCGGGCCACCCGTGGGGGGACGCGGACGCCGCCCGGCCGGCCGGCCGCCATCACGCGTGGCGTCAGAGGTTCCATCCACCCGGCCATCGCGGCCCGATCCGTCAGCAAGCGTCATCCGGTATCCAATAGGGAAATAGGGACTGTGGTCTGGCCCCCTGTTGGTCTGCCCCTGTCCTAGCACCGTCCGGCGCCCACGTCGCCCCCGATCCGCAACACACGCATGACAGCCCGTTCAGGATCAGGCGCGCAGGCGGTCCCATTCCGCGCGGCCATCACGGTCAAGCGCGTCGAATTCCGCGTCCGTCAGCACCAATGTCGCGGCCTGCGCATTGGCACGGGCGTGATCGGGGCGGGAGGTGCCGGGAATGGGCAGCATGACCGGCGAACGCCGCAACAGCCACGCCAGCGCCACCTGTCCCGTGGTGACGCCGCGCGACTGCGCCACGCGTGTCAGCACATTATCCTCCCGCGCAAGCCCCCCTGCCGCCAGCGGGGCCCACGGGATAAAGCCGATCCGTTCGCGCGTGCAGTAATCAAGCACCGCCTCAGAATAGCGGTTCACAAGGTTGAAGCGGTTCTGCACCGTCGCAACCGGGAAATACAGCCGCGCGCGCTCGATCATCTCCACCGTGACTTCTGACAGGCCGACATGGCGGATCAGCCCCTGCGCGCACATCGTGGCGATCTCTTCAAACTGCCGTTCAGGCGTGGTGTCGGGGCCGACGCGGTGAAGCTGCCACAGGTCGATGCGTTCCACACCCAGGCGACGCATGCTCATCATCACACACTGGCGCAGGTAATCAGGGTTGCCCACCGGGCGCCAGAGGTCGGGGCCATGGCGGGTATGGCCACCCTTGGTCGCAATCACCAGGCCCTTGTAAGGCGACAGGGCCTCGTGAATCAGGTCTTCACTGACGAAAGGGCCATAGGCGTCGGCAGTGTCGATGAAGTTCACGCCAAGTTCAGGCAGCAGCCGCAACGTGGCAAGGGCGGCATCACGGTCGGCGGGTTCGCCCCAGATGCCCGGCCCCGTGATGCGCATCGCCCCGAACCCAAGGCGCGCGACCTCAAGTTCACCGCCAATACGGAATGTGCCGCCGGGACGTGATGGGGATACGGTCATGGCGTTACTCCTTGCCTATTTCCACGCAACAGCCTGTCACCTGATGACGGGCACCTGATAATGGGCACCTGATAACGGGCAGGGAAATGACGGGCTGCACGGACCCTGCCCTGTGCGCACGCTGCCCTGTGCCCCATGCAGGGCACAGCGGGTCAGGGGAAAACCGGGGGGTCAGAAGTGTCAAGTGAAGCCTGTTTTCAAAAAGCCTTGCAAGGCACCGCCCTGTTCAGGGACGAGGCGGCCGCAGAATTTTCATGTTTCAGCCCAGCATGCGCCCGATCACGCGCGCGGTGTAATCCACCACGGGAATGATGCGCCCGTAATTGATCCGCGTCGGGCCGATGACACCGATCGCACCAACGATGCGGTTGGAATCAGTACGTGCGGGCGCCATCACCACCGACATCCCGGCCATCCCGAACAGGCCGCTTTCCGCACCGATGAATATCCGCACCCCTTCGGATTCGCACGCAAGGTCGAGCAGCCGCAACATCGTCTCCTGCGTTTCCAGCCGGTCGAACAGCATCTGGATGGTCGAAAGCCGCTCGATCTCCGTCACATCTGACAACAGCCGCGCCTGACCCCGGATGAACAGCGTCCCGCCACGTTCTTCCGCATCACTCCACGTGGCAAGGCCGCTGGCCACCACCTCTGTCGTCAACTGATCGAGTTCGGTACGGTTGGCCGCGATGTCACCGCTGACCTTGTCACGCAGGATGTCGAGCGTCCGGCCCGACAGGTGCGCATTGAGGTAGTTCCCCGCCTCCACCAGCGCAGAGGGCGGCAGGCCAGAGGGGATTTCGATCACGCGGTTTTCCACCTGTCCGTCGGACCCGACCAGAATGACCAGCGCGCGGCCCGGACCGAGGGCGACGAACTCGATATGCTTGATGGTGCCATCGCTCTTGGGGGCAAGGACCAGCCCCGCGGCCGAGGACAGGCCCGACAGCATCAACGATGCCTCCCCCAGCATGTCCTGTAGCGAACGCCCCCGGACCTCCAGCGCGCGGGTGATCGTCTCGCGCTCCTCCTCACTCAGGCTGCCGAACTGCAACAGGCCATCGACGAACAGGCGCACACCCTTTTCCGTCGGCAGGCGCCCGGCAGAGGTATGGGGCGAAAACAGCAATCCCGCCTCGGTCAGGTCGGCCATGATATTGCGGATCGTCGCAGGTGACAGCGACAGCGGCAGGCGACGCGACAGGGTGCGCGATCCAACCGGGTCGCCGGTTTCGACATACTGCTCCACAATTTCGCGCAATATCGCGGCGGAACGCGCATCCAGCCCCGGCGGCAGGGCGGGACGCGAAGACAGTACTCCGATATCCATGGCGTTCTCCCTCCTTGCGCGCAGATATAAACAGCCACGATGTCCCGCCTTCTGATCTGGCGCGGGCATGGGTCGGTGACAAGGATAGGCACAACGTATTGTTGCGACAATCACATGATTGCGCCCCGCCCCCACAATTCCCACACCGGCTCGCGCCCGCGACACACCGGCCGGGGACAGGACTGGCGGGGACGGGACTGGAAAGAACGGGGGTTGCGCGCTATGCCGCGAGACACGATTTCATCGGGAGTTTCCTTCATGCGCCCATCCGGCCGCGCCATTGACGCCCTTCGCCCCGTTTCCATACAGACCGGCTTTGCCCGCCATGCCGAAGGGTCCGCGCTGATCCGCATGGGCGGGACCGAGGTTCTGTGCGCCGCCAGCATTGAATCCCGTGTCCCCCCGTTCCTGCGGGGCAAGGGACAGGGATGGGTTACAGCCGAATATGGCATGCTGCCGCGCGCAACCCACAGCCGTGGCCCGCGTGAGGCCGCAAAGGGGAAACAGGGTGGCCGCACACATGAAATCCAGCGCCTGATTGCACGTGCGCTGCGTGCGGGGATAGATCTGCGGGCCTTGGGCGAAATCTCCATCACGGTGGATTGCGATGTGCTCAACGCCGATGGCGGCACGCGCTGTGCCGCCATCACCGGCGCGTGGGTTGCACTGCGTCTCGCACTTGACGGACTGGTGCGGGCGAATGTGATCCCGGCCCTGCCAATCACGGCGCAGGTGGCGGCAGTATCATGCGGCCTGACGGGGGCGGGTGCGGTGCTGGACCTTGATTACGCCGAAGACAGCAATGCCGTGGCGGACGCCAATTTCGTGCTGACCGAAACCGGCGGCATCGTCGAAATCCAGGGGACGGCGGAACAGGCCCCCTTTTCACAGGAACAGTTCAACGAACTGATGCGTCTGGCGCAGGTCGGGACGGCACAGCTGTTTGAAATCCAGCGCGACGCGGTGGCGCAGGCGGTGACGGCATGAGCCCCGTGCAGGCACGCGGGCTGCGTCGGGGGGATACCCTCGTCCTTGCCAGCCATAATGCAGGCAAGCTGGTGGAGTTTTCCGCGCTGCTGTCCGGGTATGGGATCAAGGTTATCTCTGCCGCGACGCTGAACCTGCCGGAGCCGGAAGAAACCGCCACGACCTTTGCCGGGAATGCCGAAATCAAGGCGCTGGCGGCGGCGCAGGCGGCGGGCCTGCCTGCACTGGCTGATGATTCGGGATTCTGCGTCAGTGCGCTCAATGGTGATCCGGGCATCCTGTCGGCGCGCTGGGCCGGTCCGGACAAGGACTTCCCCGCCGTCATGCGCCGTATCCATGACCTGATGGGCGATACCCCCGACCGAACGGCATGGTTCATCTCTGTCCTGTGTCTGGCATGGCCGGACGGACAGAGCACAACATTCGAGGGACGCATCGACGGGCAGGTCGTCTGGCCGCCCCGCGGAACACATGGCCATGGCTATGACCCGATCTTCGCCCCCGAGGGCAGCCCCCTTACCTTTGCGGAAATGACGGAAACACAGAAAAACACCATCAGCCACCGGGGCCGTGCCTTCCGCCTTTTTCGGGAGGGATGCCTGCAACCCGCGTGATCTCCATGCGTCATCGCCTAAAAAAAGCTGGGCCAGAAAAAGCTGGATCGTGTCACCGGCCCTGACATCAGGCGACCGGTCAACACGGGGCGTCCCAATCCTGGACGCCCCAATTCTGGACACCCTGCGGGCCGTCCATGAGGATAGCCCATGGGGCAGCCCAAGGGACGCAACCGGGAACGCCGTTGCGTCACACAATTCATCCTCGCCAATAAAAAAGCCCTGCCACGCAAACGTGTGGCAGGGCTTTTTTTCAGGTCAGTTCCTGTCCGGCGACAGCACGGCAGGGCCGTCAGCGTCCGGTCATGATCCGTTCGACAAGCTGCGCCACAGTGGGCACGAACCCGTTGGCATAGAAAGGATCGGTCGCAAAACGCCACGCATTGGTGCCACCGAACATCAGGTTATGTTCCATGACATCGCCCGCATCGGGACCATGGGCATGCGCCACGGTCTGAAGTGTCTTCTGGATACAGTACGAACGCGGGTCAGCCTTGTGCCCGTTGGTATAGGACGGAGCCCTCTGGCTCCAGTTGGAAAAGCGGCATTCCGACAGGCACCCCATGCAGGCCGCCTGGTCGGACAGGATTTCGCGCGCCTTTTCCGGCGTGACGAACACCAGCGTATTGTCCGGCGTGCGCAGCCCCTCCGTATAGCCTTCACGCTGCCACAGGGCGGCATGCTCGCTATCGGGATGGGTTACGTACACGACGCGGCCACGCGCCCCCACGCTGAACGCCGTCGCATGTTCACCCACGGGTTCGGTGGAAAACGCAATCTGGCGTTCGGAACGCGCCCGCAGTTCGCGCAGGAAGTCGTTATTCACCGCCGAGGAATAGAAACCGGTCGGGGAGAAGCGGTTAAGGAACACATCCCCCTTCTTCAGCGTCATCAGCCGCTGTTTCCATACATCGGGAATGGGGCTTTCACGCGTCAGCAATGGGCGCGTACCGAACTGGAACGCCACAGGCCCAAGGTCGGGATTGTCAATCCAGTCCTGCCATTCCTCCAGACACCAGACGCCACCCGCCATGATAATGGGGGTCTCATCAAGGCCAAAGGCACGCATCTGCTTGCGCAATGCCAGCACACGCGGCAACGGATCTTCGGGGGCGAGGGGATTTTCCGTGTTCGACAGGCCATTATGCCCGCCCGCGCGCCACGGATCCTCGTACACCACACCACCAAGCAGATCCGCGCTCTTGTGATATGAACGCCGCCACAATGCGTTGAACGCACGTGCCGACGACACGATGGGGTAATAATACACACCGTATTCAGTGGCGATGTCCGACAGGCGATAGGGCATGCCCGCGCCACATGTCAGGCCGTTGATCAGGCCCTTCGTACCTTCCAGCACGCCACGGATCACACGTTCGGCCCCGCCCATTTCCCACAGGATATTGGCGTGGATGCGTCCCTTGCCACCCGCGACCTCGTGGGCGATGCGCACCTGATCGATACCACCCCTGATGGCGTAGTCGATCAGTTCCTCATGCTTCTCAAGACGGGTGCGCCCCCGATAGATCTGGGGCACGACATTTCCGTCGGCATCGTACGAATCGGCATTCACGATCGATACCGTACCAGCACCGCCCGCCCCGGCCCAATGCCCGGACGAGGCCCCGGTGGAGATCGAAACCCCTTTTCCCCCCTCGACCAGGGGCAGGATATCCACCCCACCCATCCGGATCGTGTTGATCGCCTTCATCGTCATTCCATCGTCATCTGTAAAACCGGTCCACACCGGCCATGTCGCGGAAACCACGGGCCCGGGGTCATGCCCCGCGCCCGTGATCCCTCAGGTCGGTCGTGCCCGCGATATCCGTATCAGCGCGCGGTGCGCCCGGCCTTTGCGCCAACCGCTTCACCGATATCGGCACCGGTTTCCTGATCGACAACCCGCATGGACAACTTCACCTTGCCGCGGTCATCAAACCCCAGGACCTTCACCTTCACTTCATCACCCTGCTTGACGACATCGGTGGTCTTCGCGACACGCCCCTGCGCCAGTTCGGAGATGTGGACAAGACCGTCACGCGGACCAAGGAAGTTCACGAACGCACCGAAATCAGCCGTCTTGACCACCTTGCCGTTATAGATCTTGCCGATCTCGGGCTCGGCCACGATGCCACGGATACGCTCGATCGCCTTTTCCGCCTGTTCGTCAGAAGACGCGGCGATCATGATCGTGCCATCGTCGTTGATGTCGATCTTCGCACCCGAATATTCCACGATCTCGCGGATGACCTTGCCACCCTGCCCGATCACGTCGCGGATCTTTTCCTTCGGCACCGAAATCGTGGTGATCTTCGGCGCGGAAGACGACACATCCGAACGCCCTTCCGTCAGCGCCTTGGACATCTCGCCAAGGATGTGCATGCGGCCACCGCGTGCCTGATCAAGCGCGATTTCCATGATCTCAGGCGTGATGGACGTGATCTTGATGTCCATTTGCAGGGCGGTGATGCCGTTTTCCGTACCCGCAACCTTGAAGTCCATATCGCCGAGGTGATCCTCGTCACCAAGGATATCGGACAGGACCGCGAATTCTTCCTCTTCCTTGATCAGGCCCATCGCGATGCCCGCGACCGGACGCTTCAGCGGAACGCCCGCATCCATCAGCGCCAGCGACGTGCCGCACACCGTGGCCATGGAGGACGAACCATTGCTTTCGGTGATTTCGGACACGACGCGCATCGTGTACGGGAAGGTATCCTTACCCGGCAGCAGCGGGTGGATCGCACGCCATGCCAGCTTGCCATGACCGATTTCACGACGCCCCGGCGAGCCCATGCGACCACATTCCCCGACCGAGAACGGGGGGAAGTTGTAATGCAGCATGAAATTGGTGCGGTATTCACCTTCAAGCGCGTCGATCACCTGTTCATCCTGACCGGTGCCAAGCGTCGCGATGACAAGGGCCTGCGTCTCGCCACGGGTGAACAGGGCGGAGCCATGCGCACGCGGCAGGATGCCGACTTCGGAAACGATCGGGCGGATTGTCTTGAGGTCGCGGCCATCAATGCGATGCCCCGTCTCCAGCACGGCAGAGCGCACGACGTTGGCTTCGAGTTCCTTGAGCAGCGGCTTCGCGGCTTCGGCTTCTGCCGGGTCGAGCTTGGCGAGGATCGCGTCCTTCGCAGCGGCAACCTTCTTGTAACGCACCTGCTTGACGCGTTCCTGGTACGCCTCGGCGATTGCCTTGCGGCCCAGCTTCTCGATCTTCTTGCGCAGCTTGATTTCTTCTGCACTCGGCTCGACCAGATCCCACGGTGCCTTCGCCGCGTGTTCAGCAAGCTCGATGATCGCGTCGATCACGTCCTGGAATGCCTCGTGCCCGAACGTCACCGCGCCGAGCATGACTTTCTCGCTCAGTTCAGCGGCCTCGGACTCGACCATCAGCACACCTTCCTCGGTGCCTGCGACGACGAGGTCAAGCGCGCTTTCCTTCGTCTGCGCGATGGTCGGGTTCAGGACATACTTGCCATCAATATAACCCACGCGGCATGCGCCAACCGGGCCGAAGAACGGAACACCCGACAGTGTCAGCGCGGCCGAACAGCCGATCAGCGCCACGATCGCCGGATCATTTTCCATATCATGGCTCAGCACCGTGGCGACAACCTGCACCTCGTTGCGGAAATTGTCGGGGAACAGCGGACGGATCGGCCGGTCGATCAGGCGTGAATTGAGGACTTCGGCCTCGGACGGACGGCCTTCGCGCTTGAAGAAGCCACCGGGGATCTTGCCCGCGGCATAGGCCTTTTCCTGATAGTTGACCGTCAGCGGGAAGAAATCCTGCCCCGGCTTGACGCTTTTCGCGCCGACGGCGGTGCACAGCACGACCGTATCGCCATAGGTGACGACAACCGCGCCATCAGCCTGGCGCGCAATCTTGCCCGTTTCGAGGATAAGGGGACGGCCGCCCCACTCGATCTCAGTACGGAAATAATCAAACATGCAGACAGTTCCTGTCCGTTGGCTACCGCAAACGGAGCAGAGCGGACCGAACATTGGGATATCGATGGCAGCGCCTCGGACGGCATGGAGCGATGACGGGCCTGCCGCCAATACACCATGTGGCCTGAAACGCTGCGACCCTGTCCGGGTGTCTCCGCCGTCATGTCGGCAGCGTGTGTTTGCGACATCCACCATTGAATGCCACGAAAATGCACGGATGCGCGGCACGGGACGCCACCGCCCCGCAACCGCGCAATATCCGTGGCGGGCGCATTATGAATGCGATCCCGCCATGCCGCAAATCAGCGACGCAGGCCCAGACGCTTGATCAGCGTTTCATAACGGGTCTGGCTCTTGCGCTTGACATAATCCAGCAGGCGGCGGCGGCGACCCACCAGCATCAGCAGGCCACGACGCGAATGGAAATCCTTCGCATGGGTCTTCAGGTGCTCGGTCAGGTTGACGATCCGTTCCGTCAGCAGCGCAACCTGTACTTCCGGCGAACCGGTGTCCTTGGCTGCGGTCTGGTATTCATCAATAAGCGCCGTGCGGCGTTCGGGGGTAATCGACATCGGGATGCTCCGTTCAAAAGAGATGGTCGTGGTTTACAGCATGCGCACGGGCCGCAACCATCCATCAACCGGACGGCACAGGCCCACGACACGCGCCCCGTCCATCGCGCGCACGACCCCGCTGCGGGGATCGACGGCATCTGGAATCCGGCCCATCAGATCAAGCAGGCTGAGCGCCTGCCCATGCGACAGGGATTCTGCTTCTTCCGGGGTCAGGGCCAGCGCCGGGATGTCGTCCAGCGCGGTCGCGACCGGAAGCAGCAGATCCGGCGAGGCAGGCGCGTTGTCGGCGCTGGCGACGATTTTGTCCAGCACAATCGCATCCGATTCCCCAAAAGGCCCCACCTGCAGCCGCCGCAGCGCCGCAACATGGCCCACGGTCCCGCATGCACGCGCGATATCACGCGCCAAAGACCGCATGTACACGCCCTTGCCGGATTCCACCTCAAAGATCGCCGTATCCGCATCGGGACGCGCAATCAGTTCAAAACGGTCGATACGCGCCGGTCGCGGCGGCAGGTCGGGCGGACGCCCGTCACGCGCCATGTCATAGGCGCGCTCCCCCCCGACCTTGAGCGCGGAAAACACCGGGGGGATCTGCATGATATCGCCACGAAAGGCCGCCAGCGCCGCCTCGAACGCCGCATTGTCGGGGCGCACGTCCGATGTTTCGGTCACGACGCCATCGGCATCATCACTATCACGTGCCTCACCGATGCGCAGGGTAAAGTGATACCGCTTGGTGCCGTCCATGACATAGGGGACAGTCTTTGTCGCCGCACCAAAGGCAACGGGCAGAAGGCCGGTCGCCAGCGGGTCCAGCGTTCCGCCATGCCCGGCCTTGCACGCGTCAAACAGATAGCGGACACGGCCGACCACCTGCGTTGACGTCATTCCTGACGGCTTGTCCACAATCAACCAGCCATCAATCGGGCGTCCACGCCTGCGTCGCATCAGCACAAGAACCTTTTTGCCAAAGAACCAAGGCCCGTGCGTGTAAACGACGCGCCGGAACGGGGCAATGGCCTAATTCTTGCGCCATGGGGATGGCCGTTGCGCCCGCGTATGATAAAACGCCCCAGCGGGAACATGCCAGCCATCCGGCGGCCCCGCTTTCGCGACAGGCGTTCCGGTGCCATCCTTGATGACCCGTCGCGTAAGGCGGATTGGACTGAAACCTCTTTAATATTGCGTCGTAGGGAGACCTGAACACATGGCAGAACGGCAGACCACGGTCGGCGCTTTCGTGTTGGGTGGTGCGCTGCTGGGGGTCGCGGCAGTCGTCCTGTTCGGCAAATTTCACCCGTTTTCCGCCACCAACAACGCCGTCGTGATTTTCGACGGGGCCATCAACGGACTGGGAATCGGTGCCCCCGTCACGCTTGAGGGTGTGCAGGTCGGCGCGGTGGAAAAGATCGGGATCAAGTTCGATCCCGCCTCCCACAAGGCGTATATCCCCGTCACGATCCAGTTGCGCGCGGACCGCACGAAATCCACCGAACACAGCCAGGGCCTGACCGCCGAGGGGCTGCCGGACCTGATCCAGCATGGCCTGCGCGCGGAACTGCATATGCAGAGCTTTGTCACGGGACAGGAGGAAATCGACCTGTCATTCGACCCCGCGACACCTGCGCGCCTGCATCCGGGCATGTCGGACCTGACGGAAATCCCGGTGCGCGAATCGGAAATGCAGAAGCTGACCGATACGCTGACGACCCTGCCGCTGAAGACGATCGCAACCAACGCCGATGAAATGCTGGTCAGCATCCGCAGCCTTGCAGAGCGTCTGGACAAGGACCTGCCCCCGCTGGTGACAAGCGTGAAGGAAACATCCGACCGCAGCCGCGTGACCGTCGATACCGCAACCGATACGATCCGTGATCTCGACAAGCGGCTGGACGTGACACTGTCGTCGATCGACCGGCTGGCCAACAGCGGCACGCAGCAACTTGATTCGCGCGGCGCCGAACTGCATGACCTGCTGATCAATTCGAACAACACCGTGACAGAGGCACGCCAGACACTGGCGGGGCTGCATGACATCACGGCCCCGAGTTCGGCGGATCGCGCCAATCTGGATTCCTCGCTGCGTGACCTGGCCGCCGCTGCATCCGCCCTGCGCGGTTTTGCAACCGATGTGGAGCGTAATCCCCAGCTTCTGCTGATGGGACGTCGCAACTGACGCGGCATACACACTGACATGTCATGGTTGCCAAAGGGCCATGCCCTTTGGCCGGTCCAGAGCAGTGTCCCTGCCTGATTTTCCCCATAGGGAACAGGTTCCTGGCCTGCAGGAACCCAGAACCTGCGGCTTGTCATGAAAGAGATGACGATCTGGGGTGGTGTTGATCAAAAATAGGAAAAGTTTCTGGATGCCGCCTTTTTTCAAAAATGCGGCGTCTTCTGAAGCTTTTTGG
>NZ_BANE01000044.1 GCF_000964405.1 Novacetimonas hansenii JCM 7643 | reverse complement strand
TCAAGCTGCGCAAAACGGCCCAGCGTCGGGATCGATCCCCACGCATCCGCCTTGGGGGTCGGGGTATCAGTCATGCGCTCAGTTCCTGCGTTCTACCACGTAATTCACAAGGTCGCGCAGGCGATCTGCCTCGGACCCGAAGATATCGAGATGCGCCTCGGCCTGCGCCGCGATGCGGCGTGCCTCATGTGCGGCGCCCTCTACGCCAAGGAGGGCGACATAGGTGGACTTGCCGGCGGCTTCGTCCTTGCCTGCTGTCTTGCCGAGTTCCTCGGCGCTTGCAGTGGCGTCAAGCACGTCGTCCGCCACCTGGAACGCGGCGCCAAGGTCACGTCCGTAGGCCGCGATGCGTTCACGCAGATCCGGTGCCGCCTGTCCGAGGATCGCCCCGGCTTCGGCCGAATAGCGGATCAGGCAGCCGGTCTTGAGCGCATGCAGGCGCGCCACTTCCTCAAGCGACAGGGAACGGCCTTCGCCCTCCATGTCGATCATCTGCCCGCCCACCATGCCGGCGGCGCCAGATGCGGCGGCCAGTGTGGTGACAAGGTCGATACGCACACCGGCATCGCGATGGGTCGCGGGATCGGCCAGGATGCCGAACGCCATGGTCTGCAACGCGTCGCCCGCCAGAATGGCCGTTGCTTCGTCAAACTTGCGATGGGTGGAGGGCTGGCCGCGACGCAGGTCATCATCATCCATCGCCGGCAGGTCATCATGCACAAGCGAATAGGCATGCAGCATTTCGACAGACGCGGCGGCGCGATAGGCCCCGGCCTCCTCGACCTTGAACATGCTGGCCACCTCGGCCACCAGATACCCACGAAGGCGCTTGCCCCCGCCAAGCGTGGCATAGCGCATGGCATCAATCAGGCGGGCTTCGCCGCCATTGACCGGGGCCAGCAGGCGATCAATCGTGTGTTCGACCGCTTCGGCCCGCGCGGCAAGGGAGGCGCGCAGACGGACCATACGGTCCTTGCCGTCTTTTTCGGGCGAGGGTGCTGTTGTTTGGCTCATCTGACGCATCAATCCATAGATTTCGTATCCAGCGAACCATCGGCACGCTGGATGATCGCCTGAACGCGGGCCTCGGCCTCGTTCAACCTGGTCTCACAATACTGGCGAAGGGCAGCGCCACGCTCATATGCCTTGATGGCATCTTCCAGCCTGAGCTGACCGCCTTCCAACTGACGGACAATGCCTTCCAGTTCGGCAAGCGCATCCTCGAAGGAAAGGGAAGTCAGGTCATCTGTCATCGGCATGTCACACTTTCATCGTCATGGTGGCGCAGGAATTACAACTTTGGGCGGCCTTCTGCCAAGGGGACATATCACGCGATTGTCGCCAGATTGCTTGGTAAAGGTTACAGCATCTTGCATGGATATCTGCCCACGACAATGCCAATCCATTAAAAACTATTTATTTACAGTGTCTTGCTTGCGTCGAATGACAAAAGACAGGGTGCCGCCCTCTTCACCGAATGCGATGAGCGCATGCCCGGTCTCCCGACAGAAGGCCTGAAAATCGGCAACGGATGCACGATCGGTGGCCATGACACGCAGGCGACCACCACCAGGCATGCCACGCAATATCCGGTTTGCCTTTAACACGGGGAGTGGACATGTCAGTCCGCGTGCATCAAGTAGGATTTCGTTCATGCCACGTCTGTTCCTTTGACACGGGGCCCATCCCCGGCATGTTGGGACTGGGCGGGGTTTGAAATCTGACCAGGTTCGGATCATAAAAGAAAACAAGCCATGGATGTAATCATGACGCACGAAAGTAGCTGCTGATGGGGCCTTATCGTATCGGAATCGATTTTGGTGGCACCAAGATCGAGATCGCGGCCCTTGGCCAGGACGGGCAGGAGCTGGTCCGTCGGCGCATTACCAATCCCGGCAATTATAGTGGCGCCATTCGTGCCATGTGTGAACTGATCGCGGGCGTGGACCACGAACTTGGCGGTCAGGGTACGGTGGGAATCGGTATTCCCGGCTCCATCAGTCCCGACACGCATGTTATCAAGAATGCAAATGCCACATGGCTGAATAACCAGCCCCTGCACAAGGATATGACCGAGGCCCTTGGCCGCGATGTCCGGGTGGAAAATGATGCGAACTGCTTTGCCCTGTCCGAAGCCATTGATGGGGCGGGGCAGGGGTACAAGACCGTGTTTGGCGTCATTATCGGCACAGGCATGGGGGCGGGCATTGTCACGGACCACAAGCTGATCATCGGGGCGCATCATATCGCGGGGGAATGGGGGCATGTCCCCCTGCCGTGGCCGCGGCTGGAGGAATTCCCCATGCCCAAATGCTTCTGCGGCAACGAAGGGTGTATGGAGCGTTTCCTGAGTGGATCGGCCCTGGCGCAGGACTGGAAAGGTCCCGGGCACCGCAGCGCGGGCGGTATTGTGGAGGCGGCGGAAGGTGGCGATATCACAGCCATCGGGGCGCTGGACCGGTACATGGAGCGCATGGCGCGTGCCTGTGCGCTGGCGATCAACTTTCTTGACCCTGATGTCATCGTGCTTGGCGGTGGTGTGTCCAATATCAAGGACATTTATGACCGTGTGCCCCCGATGATGCGGCGGTATGCGATCACCCCCAATTGCAACACCCCCATCGTCAAGAATGTCCATGGCGACAGTTCCGGCGTCCGGGGTGCAGCGTGGCTGTGGAACACCCCGTAACATAATCCCGGCCTGTCCCCCCACTCAGAACCGGGAGAAAAGGGGCAGGCCCCCGGCACTTAGTTCGTATCACGTCCCCGGAAATCGGTGGCGATGACATAAAGTTCACTGGATTCCTTGCGGCTGGCTGGTGGCTTTGCATGCCGGACCTGCCCAAAGGAATGTTTCAGCGCCTGAAGCATCTGCTTTTCCGCCCCTCCCTGAAACACCTTGGCAATGAAGCTTCCCCCTGGTGCGAGAATCTGGGTCGCGAAGTCCAGTGCCAGTTCGGCAAGGCCGATGATGCGCAGGTGGTCCGTCGGGGCATGTCCGGTGGTATTGGGGGCCATGTCGGACATCACCAGGTCCGGCGCACCGTCAAGCAGTTCACGCAGGCGTTCTGGCATGTCGGGATCGTTAAAATCCCCCTCGATAATTGTGGCGCCCGGCACCGGGTCAACCGGTAAAAGGTCCACGCCTATGACGTGGCTTGCCCCCCGTTTTACCGCCACCTGTGCCCACCCACCGGGGGCGGCGCCAAGATCAACCACGCGCATGCCCGGCCGGATCAGGTGAAAACGGTCGTCAAGCTCTATCAGCTTGAATGCGGCACGTGAACGCCAGCCCTGTTTCTGTGCCGCCTGCACGTAAGGGTCGTTAAGCTGCCGTTGAAGCCAGCGATGCTGCGCCGTGGTGCGGCCGCGCGCCTTCTTGACGGTCACGGTCTGGTTCCGGGCGGAACGGACAGCGCCGGAATCGGCACTGGACAGGGTTTCGCCAGGGGTCAGGCTGCTGGAACGTGATTTTCCCGGAATTCTGGGTTTAGGGTCTGCTGGTCGTCGTTTCATGTAAGGGACCGTTCGTCGGCCTCAGCTTGTGCCGGACAGGAGAAAAGGATGAAGGTACCGGCTGCAAAGCGATACGCGAACTCCTGTCAATCATGCGCAAAAGCATGCCATCACGCAATCCTCGATCCGCCACGACCACTTCGGGCACCTGCCATGCCTGCTGGATTGCCTCGAAAATCGCGCAACCCGCCATGATATAGCGCGCACGGTCAGGGCCGATTCCCACATGGCCGGACAACCCCGCCCGATCCATGCCATTCAGTCGCCTGATCACCTTCAGCGCCTGCGTCATCGACAGGGTCGCGCCGTCAATCATGGACCGGTCATAACGGACCTGTCCCAGCGCGACACTGGCCAGCGTCGTTACTGTACCGCTGGTGCCCATCAATACGACATTGCCACATGCAATTTCACGCCGGATGCAATGTACGTCCTCAAACGCCTCCAGCTGCGCACGGACCATTGCGACCATGTGCCGGTATCCCCCGGGCGTAAATGCCGAATCGCCAAGCTGTTCCGATATGGTGATCACGCCCATCGGCAGGCTCAGATACCCGATCAGGGACTGCCGCGCGCGGGCATGGTCTGTACGCACCCATGCAATTTCCGTCGATCCGCCACCGATATCAAACAGCAATGCACGTTCCCGCAGGGGGGAGAAGCGACCGTCATGCAACAGCGAGGCGCAACTTGTCAGCGCCAGTTCCGCTTCTTCGCGCGCGGAGATGATGGAAATGGACAATCCGGTTTCGTCGCGGATGCCATCAAGGAACGCCAGTCCATTTTCAGCACGACGGCAGGCTTCCGTCGCGATGGCTGTATATTTCTTCAGTCCGGCACGGCGCATTCGTAAGGCACATGCCCGCAGGGCGTCGGCCGTGCGGGCCATTGCATCCTGCCCAAGGCGTCCCGTGTGATGCAGTCCCTCGCCAAGCCGCACGACGCGACTGAAGCTGTCTATGACACGAAAGCCGCGTCCGGCAGGGGCGGCCACCATCAGGCGGCAGTTGTGAGTTCCCAGATCCAGAGCCGCGTACAAGGGCGCGGCGTACGGAAGACGCCTGAAATCAGACATCCCGAACATCTGGTGGCCTTGTCCCGGCACAGCGGGACGGGGAACGTCGTGGAGCATGCGTGCAATCCTTTGCCTTTCAAGGCATTCCATCATTGTGGGGACTGTCCTGCATTAAACGCAAGTCAAATATGTAATTGCATAAAAAGATCGAAAAAAGGTGGTTGCGCACCTCATGCACCGATGCTATCACCCCTTCACCGCAACGACAGTGCTTTCTACCTTAACAGGGTAGATCTGCTGGGGGATAGTTTAGCGGTAGAACTACCGGCTCTGACCCGGTCAGCCCTGGTTCGAATCCAGGTCCCCCAGCCATTATTTTTTCTGCAATGAAATCAATGTCTTATAGGCATGAAATAAGTGTTTGTAGAAAGCTGTATAGAACCTTAAGGTCGGTTTTCCGCTCTGTCAGCCATTTTCATGCAAATCCAGAATTACTGACCCACGCAAAGCCAGAGTAACCAGAACAGATATCCCCTGATATCATTTCGGGTGGAAAGCCAGTATCTAGCAATTATCCAAGGGCACCTGAGAGTGTCCTTTTTAATTCGCATAAACATGCGAATTAAGATGCATAATATCCTACAAAAAAATAGAAATATATTCAAAGGGGCATCATGTGTGTCTGTGCCTCTACAACGTCTCTTTTGGAATGGTTCCCACATAAAGAGATTTTCCATAATATAATTCATGTAGTATTTATTTTTCTATTTGTTTTTTCGTATAATAACACTGAAATCATAAATTTAATTAAGTAAATGCAAGCATTGTATCTATAAATTTTATCTCTTATAAGAAATAATATGATCTAATGGTTTTTTATTTGCGTATGGAAGTATTAATGATTTATTTTGATGTGAGATTTTAAGCACTACGGCAGAAATATGTTTCGCCTGTCTTCAGAAAAAACCAATATTATTGAGAGGATTTTTCCATTGTTGATGGGCGATAAATTCTGGAGGCATGGGGTGTCCAGTCGACATATGCTCTGGACTTGAACAGTTCAAACCGTGCTGTCCAAACCGTCGTCGGGGGGAGGAGAGACTATCCCACCGTAACCGGCAGTACCGGCAGGAAATGTGATGTATCGTGCTGGGGTTCCACCAGTTCGGTCCACACGCCGCGCCGCATGATCTCTGCAGAGCGGAAGCGCGATTTGTATGCCATCTTGGGGCTACCCTTGATCCAGTATCCTAAATAGAGGTGTGACAGCCCCATCATGCGGACACGCTCCACCAGATACAGGATGGCATAAGTACCAAGGGACCGTCGTGGCATATCAGGATCGAAAAAGGTATAGACGGCCGAGAGCCCGTCTTCGACCCGGTCCAGCAGGCTGACACAGATCAGTTGGCCGCTATGGTCACGGAATTCGATCATGAAGGTCCGGATGGGCGTATCTTCGATCATGTTACGGTAATCGGCCGCATTCATGCCTGCCATGTCGCCATTGCCATGTCGTGACAGTTGATATCGCCGGAACAGGGCGAATTGTTCTTCTGTGGCACGGGGCAGGACATCCATGCTGAGCAGTTCGCGGTTACGGCGGAAAATACGCTGTTGCGTGCGATCGGGGCGGAAGCGGTTGACCGGCAGGCGAATGGGCACGCAGGCGGTACATCCGGCGCAGACCGGCGCATAGGCGATTGTGTGGCTGCGGCGGAAACCAGCACTGGAAAGCCGATTATGAAGCTGTTCCGCCTGTGGGCCGGTAATATCGGTAACGACCTTGCGCTCCATACGCTCCGGCAGATAGGGGCAGGGCATCGGCGCAGTTGTATAGAACAGTTGCGGATGCCGTGGTGATGTATAGGTCATACGGGTTCACCAGCAGTTCACGATGCCCGTTTTCATTCCCTCCATCGGTTAAAAATACCAATGCGCAGGGATGGGAAAACAGAACGATGGCCGTGATGATAACGTATCTTTGGCTGGATCGCATTACAAACCGCAATGCCGACGCGATCACATCTCTTTCGCGTCGGTATCGGGGGGGGGGCAGATCAGCCTTCGAGCAGGAGCCGTGCGGCATCAAGTGCGAAATAAGTCAGGACCCCATTGGCGCCCGCACGCTTAAAGGCAGTCAGGCTTTCCAGGATCGTGCGATCACGGTCCAGCCATCCGTTCTGGATCGCCGCCATGATCATCGCATATTCACCAGATACCTGATAGGCGAAGGTCGGTACCGCGAATCTTTCACGCACTTTCTGGATGATGTCCAGATATGGCATGCCGGGTTTGACCATGACCATGTCGGCACCTTCATCAAGGTCAAGAGCAACCTCACGCAGGGCTTCGTCGCTATTGGCAGGGTCCATCTGATATGTCTTCTTGTCCCCCTTCAGCAACCCGCCAGATCCCAGTGCATCACGGAACGGGCCATAGAATGCACTGGCATATTTGACGGCATAGGACATGATGCGCGTGTCGTGCATGCCCTGTGCGTCAAGTGCCTGACGGATGGAACCGATGCGCCCGTCCATCATGTCCGATGGTGCGATGATGTCGATCCCGGCTGCCGCCTGGTTCAGCGCCTGCTGGGTCAGGATTTTCACGGATGGGTCGTTGATGACATATCCGTCCTCGATCAACCCATCATGGCCGTGGCTGGTATAGGGGTCGAGCGCCACATCGCCAATCAGGCCGATTTCCGGGAATTCACGCTTCAGCAGGCGTGCCGCACGGCACATCAGGCTGTCGGGGTTCAGGGCTTCGGTCCCTTTTTCATCACGCAGTTCCGTCGGCGTGATGGGAAACAGGGCAAGGGCAGGGATATCAAGCTTTGCCGCAGGTTCCACATGGGCGGCCAACCGGTCGAGGCTGACGCGGCGCACGCCGGGCATGGAGGCGACATCGGTGACGCTATCCGTGCCTTCGGTAACGAAAATCGGCCAGATCAGGTCATCGGTCGTCAGCGTGGTTTCGCGCACAAGGCGACGGGTGAAACTGTCCCGTCGGTTACGTCGCAGGCGGGTATGGGGAAAACGACCGATGGTCATGAAATGCAGCCTCCTGAAAAAAGCGGCCCGAGTATGGAACCGGGCCTGTGTGATGCCAAATTATGATGCGTTAACCCGCAGGACATGAAATCCGGTGCGTGCCCTATGCATCGTCCTCTTTATGTCCTGCGTTGCTGCGGCCCAGGACACTGTTGCGATGTCCGTAGCAGAGGTAGATCATGATCCCGACCGCCAGCCATATGATAAGGCGGACCCATGTCAGCCCGTCGAGCGAAGCCATGACGGCAAGGCATGATACGATGCCCAGCACCGGGATGACATATCCCCCCGGCACGCGAAAGGCGCGGGTGCGGTCGGGTTCATGCATGCGCAGCATGATGACGCCCAGGCAGACGATGGCAAAGGCCAGCAATGTGCCGATGGAGGTCATGTGCGCAAGCTGGTCGATGGGCAGGAACGCCGCGAAACTGCCGGTCAGCAGCATGAAGAACAGGTGTGAATAGGCGGGCGTCTGGCGCACGGAATGGGTCACACTGAAGATCCGCGGCAACAGCCCGTCGCGTGACATGGCGTAAAAGACCCGGCTCTGTCCCAGAAGGAGTACCAGCAGTACCGATGTAAACCCGCAGATGACACCAATCTTCACCGCGACCTTCAGCCAGCCGAAAGGTGTCTGGTCGATGGCCGTCGCAACGGGGGCCGCATCGCCCAGCATGTCCTTGTAATTGACCAGCCCTGTCAGCACGAAGGAAAACAGCACATAGGCCAGCGTGCAGATCAGCAGGCTGCCCAGGATGCCAATCGGCATGTCACGGGCGGGATTGCGTGTTTCCTGTGCAGTGGTGGAAATGGCGTCAAACCCCGCATAGGCGAAGAAGATCGTCCCTGCCGCGCGCATCACGCCAGAAAAGCCGAAATGCCCGAATTCCCCGGTATTGGGCGGAATGAAGGGGGTATAGTTCGCCACCTTGATATAGGGCAGGCCAAAGCCGATCACAGCCGCGATGATCGCCAGCTTTATGACCACGATAACGCCATTGACCCGTGCGGATTCAGAAATGCCGCGTATCAGCAGCAAGGAAATGGCCACGATGATGAAGGCGGCAGGCAGGTTGATCAGCCCATGTGCCTGCGTCCCATCGGACAGCAGTACCGTTTCAAACGGGGAGGCGGTCAGGCGCGGGGAAATCCCGATCCCCCAGCCCGCAAGCAGCGATGTCACATAGCGTGACCAACTGACGGAGACGGCGGCCGCCCCGACTGCATATTCCAACACAAGGTCCCACCCGATGATCCATGCCACCAGTTCACCAAGCGCGGCATAGGCATAGGTATAGGCGCTGCCGGCGATCGGGATCATGCTGGCGAGTTCGCTGTAACACAGCCCGGCAAAGCTGCATGCAATGGCCGCCAGCAGGTAGGACAATACGACCGCAGGCCCCGCATTGGTGGAGGCGGCGATCCCGGTCAGGGAGAACAGGCCCGCGCCGATCGTGCCCCCCACGCCCAGCGCGATCAGGTTGACCGGCCCCAGCACGCGTTTCAGCCCCCCGGCCGAGGAGGCTTTGACCGACACGTCCTGCCGCCGCAGGAGGGATGCAAGGAAACCACTGCTTACGGTGCGTGTCATGCGCGATATTTCCCGTCAATCGGGACACAGGAAAGGATCAAATCAGGACGCTCCGTCATTTTGGCGTTGTCTAACCGCCACGATATGGCACATAGCAACGCTGTATCCATGCCCTCTTGCACAAGGAAGGCATCAGCCGTCTTTAGACGATGGAGAATTATAACGGTGTCGGACCCTATGAACCAGACAGGCCTGAAGCAGTTTTTTCGTGCCCCCCTCAGCGAGGTCGATGCGGATGTCGCCAATATCATCGAGGCGGAGAAAATCCGTCAGCGCGACGGCATCGAACTGATCGCCAGTGAAAACATGGTGTCCGCCGCCGTCATGGCCGCGCAGGGCAGTGTCCTGACGAACAAATACGCCGAAGGCTATCCCGGTCGCCGCTATTACGGTGGCTGTGTGGAGGTGGACAAGGTCGAGGCCTTGGCCATCGAACGCGTGACGAAGATGTTCAACGCGCAGTTCGCCAATGTGCAGCCGCATTCCGGCGCAAATGCCAACCAGGCGGCATTCATGGCGCTGGTGCAGCCGGGCGATACCGTGCTGGGCATGAGCCTTGCCGCAGGTGGCCATCTGACCCATGGCGCGGCCCCGAACTATTCGGGCAAGTGGTTCAATGCGGTGCAGTACGGCGTGCGTCAGGAAGACGGCCTGCTGGATTACGAGGAAATGGAACGCCTGGCGCGTGAGGCAAAGCCCAAGCTGATCGTGGCGGGGGGCTCGGCCTATCCCCGCATCATCGACTTCGCACGTTTCCGTGCGATTGCGGATGAAGTCGGCGCCTTCTTGATGGTGGACATGGCCCATTTCGCCGGGCTTGTCGCGGCGGGACTGTATCCTTCGCCTCTTCCGCATGCCCATGTCGTGACCAGCACAACGCACAAGACCCTGCGTGGTCCGCGCGGTGGCCTGATCCTGACCAATGATGCCGATCTTGCCAAGAAGATCAATTCAGCCGTTTTCCCCGGCCTGCAGGGGGGGCCGCTGATGCATGTCATCGCCGCAAAGGCCGTGGCCTTTGGCGAGGCCCTGCGTCCCGATTTCATCGAGTATCAGAAGGCGGTTGCCGACAATGCCCGTGTGCTGGGTGAAACGCTGGTGGAACGTGGGTTTGATATCGTCACGGGCGGCACGGATTGTCACCTGATCCTTGTTGATCTGCGTCCCAAGGGTGTGACGGGCCGTGCCGCCGAACGCAGTCTGGAACGTGCGGGCATTACCGCGAACAAGAACGCCATTCCCTTCGACCCTGAAAAACCTGCCATCACGTCGGGCATCCGCCTCGGCAGTCCGGCTGCGACGGCACGTGGTTTCCGCGCGGCGGAGTTCCGTGAGGTCGGCCTGATGATTGATGAAGTGCTGAGTGCGCTGGCAAAGGGGGGCGAAGATGGCTGCCCGAAGACGGAGCAGGACGTGCATGCACGTGTCAAGGCGCTGTGCGCGCGTTTCCCGATCTATTCCTGATCGGGTCTGATGCGTTATCCGCCTGCGAAGGTTTGTGGATAACGTCATGACGTGACTGTCGGGCGCCGTCTTTTTCCATGAAGGCGGCGTCCTTCAAAGTGTTACGGTCAAAATCCACGCCAGATTACGTCTCGCGATACCGGGTTTGGGGCTGTAGTGCCTGCCGCCCATCACGGGACATGCCGTGCAAGGCGCAGCGCGGTCTGCCCCCGGCCCGGTCGCAGGTTGGGCATGACCAGCATGCAGTCGTCATAGGGCGTACGTATTTCGTCATCGCCATCGCGCGCCAGCAGCGTGCCACGCTGTGCGATGATATCCCCGCCGCAGAACGGCGAGACAAAGGTAAAGCGCGAGGACTGCGCACGAACAAGGTCCGTGACCACCATGCATCGCATGCGCGGTGTAGGCGGTGTTTCGGCGATTGTTTTTTCGACCTCCCATGTTTTTTGGATATTCCCTGTCAGGAGGCAGGACGGGCGCAACAGGGCACGTACGGCCCTGCGCGCGGTATGCAGTGTTTGCACCTGCCAGTGCTGCCCTGCTTCCAGCAGGCATGCGCGTGCCTGCGTATGGGGGGAGGAAAAACGTGCAAAGTCGATCAGGCGTGTGCCATCGGCATGGCCGTCATCTGCAACAATCAGTTTCGTCGCACCGATCTGTTGCGCAAGGGTGATGCCGCGCGCAGCCCGTCCCGACAGGATCAGCGGCCTGCCGGGCCACAGCATGGAATGCAGGTCCATCAGAATGTCCGCCGTGTGGATGACCGGCAGGATCTGCCGCGCGCGGTCGAGTTCATGCGAAGACCGTGCGCCATGCAATGTGTCTTCGGACCAGACACGATTCATGTCTTCGTCAATGAAGCGTGAGGCCACCGGACGTTCGGGATCAAACTGTGCCAGCGCCCCAATATTGGCGAAGATGACAGACAGTCGCCCTGTGGCGGGACGTATGCGCGCACGCAGCAATTCGTCCATTACGATTGCGCCGGTATATTCATTGCCGTGGATCAGGCACACCACCACGACATGTGGTCCGACACGGCGGCTTTCGAAATGCATGACGCCGGGAATGCCGCAATTGCCCTCGCGCCATGCGGACAGGTCGGGGGGAGGAACCTCGACCTTGAACCGTGGCAAAGGCGCAGGCGGGGGGGGCAGTGTTTCCATGAAGACGCCACGACGGCGCGTGCGTATCGGGACGGCGTCCACAGGGGGAAGGTGCTTCATGCGGGCAGCATGTCCCGTACAGCAGGGCAGCACGCACCTTCAGGATGCCGGTGGGGACGGAGGCGAGGGGTCATGGGGCAAGTTTATCGCCTCGCCCACGGCCTGCAATCCATGGCACGTTCATTTATACGCCAGCATCACGCGTGCTTTACGCAGGCAGATTGCGCTGCGGGAATTATTCAGTGGGACTGATCCAGTCGGGATTATGCGGGGGGATCGATTGCCTTCAGCCGCGCGCCAGTCACGCGTTCGATGTCCTTGAGCAACAGGCGCTCTTCTGGTGCGCAGAGTGACAGTGCGCTTCCCTGGCGGCCCGCGCGCGCCGTACGCCCGATGCGATGTACATAAGCCTCAGCCTGGCGGGGAATATCGTAATTGACCACCAGCATGACATCTTCCACGTCAATACCCCGTGCCATCACATCCGTTGCGATCAGGACATGCAGCTTGTGATCGCGGAAATCACGCAACGTACGTTCCCGTCGCGCCTGCGTGTGTTCACCATGCATGACACCGCATGTCATCTCCCGTCCCAGAGCGTTTGCCAGGTCATCCGCCTGCCGCCGGGTTTCGGTAAAGATCAAAACACGCCGCGACGGGTGGGTGGACAGGAAAGACACCAGCGCACCCAGCTTGTGTCGGGGGGGAATGAACATGACCTGCTGGCGGATACGTGGTGGCGGGGCATCGGCGGTGTCCACCTTCACCCGCACTGGCCGGTGCAGCAGCCTGCGCCCCAGATCGACAATTTCGGCAGGCATGGTGGCGGAAAACAGCAATGTCTGGTGCGTGACCGGCAGGCGGGATGCGATGGACATCATGTCGTCGATGAAACCAAGATCGAGCATCCGGTCAGCCTCGTCCACCACAAGGGCCGTCGTGGCATCTGCCACCACCGCACCATCGGATAACAGGTCCACAAGACGTCCGGGCGTGGCGACAAGGATATCCGCGCCCGCCTCCAGGTCGCGCACCTGCCGCGCCCTTGGCACGCCACCGATGGTCACCACCACCTTCAGGCCGGTGCCTTTCGCACATCCGCGCCATGCCCCGCCGGTCTGGTTGGCCAGTTCCCGTGTGGGGGACAGGCAGATGATGCGTGCCACATGGGGGATGCGTTCATGTGGCGCCCCAAGCAGACGCTGCGTAAGGGGGGCGGCAAACGCGATGGTTTTGCCGGTGCCGGTCGGGGCGATGCCTTCCACGTCCCGCCCGGACAGAATCGGGGGAATGGCCTGTATCTGAATGGGCGAGGGAATGCGTACCCCCATGCGCGACAGGTTGTCCCGCACGGGTGCCGTAAGGCCGGTTTCAACAAAGGAGGCGCAGGGATCTTCGGTCATCGCGCCAAGCCATACAGTGCTTTGCCCCCCCAGGAAAAGGGAAAGGGATTGACGTTGCGATTCCCGGTGCGCCAGATGCATGCCATGACGCCCCCACTGATGCCCCCCGCCGATCCCACGGCCGGTGTGATCGCCGAAGATTTTGCCGGCATGAAATCACAGGCTTTCGGCCTCGCGCGGCGTGCGGGGCTGACCCCCGTGCTCTGCCCGGTCATGGTACGCCCCGGCTGGCGTTATCTGCCTGCATCATGGTGGCCCATGCCCCTGCGTGCCATCCGTCCGTTGCAGATGCCCGCAACCTGCATGGGGCCGTCGGGCGTGATGATCAGCATCGGTGGCACGGGGGGGGCGGTTGGCGCGGCCATGCGGGCACGCGGTGGCCGGGTGGTGCAGATACAGAACCCGCGCATGGACCTGCGGAAATTCGACCTGGTGATCGCCAACCGTCATGACGAGATTTCAGGCCCGAACGTCGTACTGTCACGCACGGCGTTGCATGGTGTCTCCCCCGAATGCCTTGCGCAGGCCCGGCGCGTATGGGCGCCACGCCTTGCCCACCTGCCACGCCCTTTGGTCAGTGTCCTTGTCGGTGGGGGGAATGGGCGATTCCGGCTTGGTGCGGCGGAGGGGCACGCCCTTGCCGCGCAGCTCGGGCGGATGATCGACTGCGACGGGGTGGGCCTGGCGCTGACCCCGTCGCGGCGAACCGGTGTGGAGGTCAGGGAGATCCTGTCGCACCACCTGTCGCCCAAGGGGGCATGGGTGTGGGACATGGAAGGGGAGAATCCCTATCTCGGCCTGCTTGCCTGCGCGGACGCCATTGTGGTGACGGCGGACAGTGTTTCGATGATATCAGAGGCCGTGGCGACGCAGGCGCCGGTCATGGTCGCGGCGTTGCCGGGGCGTTCGCGTCGGATCGGGCTGTTCATGCAGGACCTGACACAGGCGGGACGTATCCGGGTATTTGACGGGCGCATGCGTGACTGGCCGGTTGCGCCGCTGGATGACACGCAGGCTGTCGCGCAGGAAATGCGTCACAGGCTGAACCTGAAATGATCTGCGAATAATGCGTGTTTCCAGCAGGCAATTATGACATAAAACAGGCATGCTCGATATCCGCACCTATGACGCACGCACTGGCGGCAATATCGCCTACAAGGCATTTTCCCATCCCCTGGCGGCGGAGCGTCTGGCGGCGCTGGTGCGGGTGTTCCACGATAAGGGGCCGGTTGCGATCTATGACCCGGCCGGACATGCGGCTACCCTCCTTGCGCTCCTGCCGCAGGAAATGCGGATTGAGGGTATCTATGTCCATGATAGCGAGAAGGTGGGACAGCCAACGGCCTGTGGCCTGACCCGGGCACTTGCCGATCTGCCGCAGGCCCCCGTGCGGGCTGTGTGGGCGCTGGATTTCGAACATGAACGGGTCTGCACCCGGCTGCGTGATATCCTGCCTGCGGGGGTGGAAATCTTCACGCTGGCGGATGCCCGGTTGCCTGACGGGATGCTTACTGTCGCGGGGACCTATCTCAATCGCCTGAATTTCGCGACAAATCATGCATTTTTCCGCGATGAAGGGGGGCTGTCCACCCGTCTTGTCACCACCAATTACTGGGCACGTTATGGCGCGGGCGAAGTCCGGTTATGGCTGCGCCTGTTCGGTCAGGATGGCCATCCCCTTGCAAGCTGGGTTGAAGGCCCCTTCGCACCAGAACAGTCAATCATTGTGGAGAGTGCGCAGGTCCGGCGTCGTTTTGGCCTTGGCGCCTTTACGGGCCAGCTTTTTATCCATGTCCTTGGGGTGGCGGGACATGATGTTGTCAAATATGCGCTGGAAATCCATGGCGATGATGCCAGCAATACCCTGTCCGTCACGCATGATGCCAATGCCTGGCCTGCCGAACGCTATGCCAACCTGCCTGCGCCCCGCCAGGGGGAACAGGTGATCCTGTGGGTCCAGAACAGTCATGCGGTGCCTGTTCCCGCCAACGCCATGGCGTTGGGACGCATGGGCCATGATACGCGGGTTCCCATCGACCGGCCCCTTGGCCCATATGAAACGGTGGGGGTATGCGTAAACGAATACCTGCCCCACGCCGCATGGCCTGAGCAGCTTGAGTTCCATGGCGGTTATCATGTGGTGCGTCCGCGCTATGAAATCCGGGCGTCTAGCGGCACCCGCATTGCGCATCTGAATGTAGAACGCAGCGACCTTGGGCATGATCCCGGGATTGCCAGCCTGCCATCGCGTTTTTTCGGGCGGGGCTATCTCCTGCCGTTCCCGGTGCCCGATCCTGCGCGTTACCGCACGACACTGCAACCCGCGCCCATGTCGCATGCGCTGGAGACGATGCCAGTGCGGATCGACTGTTTTGACGAGGAGGGGCAACCGTCAGGTTCACGTTTTCTTGGGTGCCTGACGCGTGGTTTTGAGATGGCGCAGGACCTGTCCGACATCACCGGGCGGGCAGGGCATGGGGAACTGGTTTATGACTTCCGTGACGGGGGGCATGCGGATGGCTGGCTGCATGCCCTGATACGGTATGAAGATCTGATGACGGGACATGTCGCGGAAACCAGTTTCGGGGCGCATATCTTCAACACGGTCATGACCTATCGCAACGAACCGCAATCTTATTCCGGGCCACCACCGGGGTTGACGACACGTCTTTTCCTGCAGGCTGGTGCGGGACATGCGCCAAGTTTCTGTCATCTTATCTATCCTGTGTCGGGCGCATGGCATGACAGATCTTCTACCGTGCTGGTCCTGCATGACGAAACGGGCCGGAAGATAGGGGAAAGGCAGGTCAGCATTCCCGCACGTGGGTCGCTGACGCTCTGGCCACACCTGATTTTCGGGCAGGATGCCATCGATCGCACGGGGGCGGGTGGATATGTCATGATCCGTGACCAGTCCTGCCGCCTGTTCGGATATCATGGACGCCTGCGCGCGGATGGCGTGTTTTCGCTGGACCATATGTTCGGGTTCTGAAGACCTGCCCGTGCAGGCTGCTGTATACAAGGGGCTGTTTTCAAACAGTGTCCCGATGTTGCGCGCCTGGCGCGGGGCTGGGTATCGCGCTTTTCACGTAACCCCGCCATGCCCGTGCGTTTCTTACCGGACTGTGATCGCCACGATAGAGTGATGAAATCACAAAGGGATGATACTGAAATGACCGATTCACATACGCCTTCCGCTACTGAACACCTGCAGAAGCTGGCTGCTCGCGGGCAGCATGAACCCAAGCTGCTGACCCGTGAGGAAGTCATCATGCTTGCCGCGCATGTTGGTAAGGAACATGCCGGTATTGAAAAGGACATCGCCAAGAAGGCGGAACATAACCCGGAGGGCGTGACGGCAGACGAACTGCGGGCGCTGTGCCTTCACATCCTGGGTGAAAAGAAGGTCCGTTAATCCGGGCTGGAATTGATATGGCCCGTCCCGAAACAGGGGCGGGCCGCACGACCTGTCCGGTCACTGACGCATAGAGGCGGGAAGGGGTTATATAAGAAAAAACGGGACATCGCTCTTTTGGGCGAGGTCGTGCGAATCTTTTATGAAAACAAGATTCACCAGAAATTTCTGTTTTATAGGGGGAAGGCCGGATGGTGGGTGCGACAGGGATTGAACCTGTGACCCCCGCCGTGTGAAGGCGATGCTCTACCGCTGAGCTACGCACCCATCCGTTCGGTGAGGTGTTATTAGTCGATCCTTTGATGGGATGCAAGCACCTGAAGACAGGATTTTTTATCTTCGTACAGGGCGGCGCAAACGATAGGCGAGGGCTTCGGCAACATGACCCTGCTCAATCTCTGCCACGGTTGCCAGATCTGCGATCGTACGCGCCACGCGCAACAGGCGGGTATAACCACGGGCCGACAGATGCAGACGTTCGGAGGCCATGACGGCATAATCGCGTGCTGACGCCTGAATGGGGAACAGGTCGATACCGGCTTCGGCGTTGCGCAGGCCGTCCTGCCGGTTGCGCTGCCGCGCATAGGCCGCCTCAACCCGTTCGGCCACGATGGCGCTGCTTTCCCCACGTTCAAGCCCGGCGATCTGCCCCAGGGGTACGGGTTCGACGCGTACATACATGTCCATACGGTCCAGAAGCGGGCCGGAAATGCGGGCCTGATAATCCTCGCCACAACGCGGCGCCTTGCGGCATTCCTGCGCGGCATCGCCAAGATATCCGCAACGGCATGGGTTCATGGCGGCAATGAACTGAAAACGGGCAGGGTAGGTCACGTGTGCTGCCGCGCGGGCGATTGTGATGGAACCGGTTTCAAGGGGCTGGCGAAGGGTTTCCAATGCATGGCGGGAAAATTCTGGCAGTTCATCCAAAAACAGTACGCCCCGATGTGCGAGGCTGACCTCGCCGGGGCGTGCGCGTGCGCCACCACCACCCAGTGCCGCCTGACTGGTGGAGTGGTGCGGGTCGCGAAAAGGAGGGCGCATAATCGGATGCCCGTCCGATAGCAGGCCGCTGACGCTGTGGATACGGCTGACTTCCAGGATTTCTTCTGCTGTCAGGTTGGGTAATATGCTTGGCAGGCGTGCGGCCAGCATGGATTTCCCGGCCCCTGGTGGGCCGGACATCAGCAGCGAATGCCCGCCGGCTGCTGCAATTTCCAGCGCGCGCTTCGGACTTTCCATACCGCGTACATCTGCTAGGTCGAGAGTGGGCGTACCGGATGTGTCCCGCCCAAGGTCGGGGAGTTCAACAGGCGTCAGGATCTGCTGGCCCCGAAAATGATTGACAAGGGCAGGGAGGCTGTCCGCGGCGAGGATGTCCATCGCGTCGCTGGCCCATCGTGCTTCGACGCCTTGTGCGCGTGGGCATATCAGACCCAGCGAAAGATCATGTGCGCTCATGCCCGCGGACAGGACGCCGCATACGGGATTGATGCCACCATCAAGCGAGAGTTCACCCAGTGCCGCATACCGGCTCGCCATATCATAAGGAACGACCCCCATGACACAAAGTAGGGCGAGGGCGATGGGCAGGTCGAAATGTGATCCTTCCTTGGCGAGGTTGGCCGGGGCCAGATTCACGACAATGCGCTTTGCCGGCAGCGCCAGCCCCATGGCCGAAAGGGCCGCACGCACACGTTCACGGGATTCCGCGACGGCCTTGTCTGGCAGGCCGACGATCAGGAATGATGGCAGCCCGGTGGAAAGTTGCACTTCAACCTTAACGGGTGTGGCATCAATGCCACAGAACGCAAAGCCGTGAATACATGCCAGCAACGTGTCAGCCATAGGTCAGAATTCAATCCGTCAGTAAGTCAGGATTTCATGATGCCGGAATGCGACGCAAAGCGCCAATGCCCATCCAGACGGACATACTTGTTGGCATAATATATATTATAGAACATAAGGCGCAGACCGGACGGGGGCGCATTGCGGCGTGCTGCAACGTGGTTTCGTATCCGCCATGTCCGGCCCCAGCCATCATGAATTCCCGGCGCCACGTCCCTGACATGGCGCCCATGGCATGGCGTTGGTGATCTTTGGCAATCAGTTGCGAATTCCTGTAATGGTTCGCACACGTTCCAGGATACTCATCCCCGCCTGGGTAAAGGTCTGCTCACTGAACCGGGTACAGACATAATCGCGCGCCTGCTGCCCCATGTCATGGAAACGTTCCGGTTGCGACAGTGCCCGGATCAGTGCATCCGCCAGTGATTGGGGATCTCGTGGCGCGGCGCGCCAACCGGTCCTCCCCTCCTGCACCGAATATCCCATTTCCCCGACAGTTGTGCCAAGCACCGGCAGGCCACCCTGCATGGCCTCATGCATTGCGACGCAGAACCCTTCCCAGCGTGACGGCTGTATATACATATGCTGCGACGCGATGAAATCGCGGGTATTGGACACAAAACCCGGAAACCGGATCATATCGAGGCCATGCGCCCTGCACCGTTCCTCGATAAAGGCACGGTGGTTTCCTTCGCCACATACGGTAATTTCATATTGCGGCAGGTTATGCCCCGCCTTGCGCACCAGTGCCAGAGCGGCACAGAGATCCCCATATCCCTTTTCACGCGACAGGCGACCCAGCGACCCGATCCGTATGACTTCCCCCTTGCGCCACGGCTGTGCCTGCGGGGCCGTTGGGGTTGCATAGAAAATGGGCCAGCACGCCAGTCGGTCGCGCGGAATGCCAAGTATCCTGTGCGTTTCATCGGTTACGAACTGTGAATCCCCGACCCAGAAACATGAGAGCCGACGTTGCGCCAGCAGGAGGCGTCGATTGGCAGGTTTGGGATTTGCATTGTGCTGCCAACTGACCACGGGCCAGCGATGGCGCGTGCCGATCAACTGCCCCAGCAGTGTGGCACGGATCAGCGAGGTCCACAGAAGATCGGGCTTCCATGCAGTCAGCGCCTGATTGAGCCATCGCAGCGTCTGTAACTGTTGTTTTTCCCCCGCCGGACAAATTTCCACCTGAAGTCCGGCCTCTTCCAGTCGGGAAAGTGCCAGGCCGTCGCGTCGTGACAGGGCGAAGACCGCAACTTCGTGTCCTGCCTGACGAAAGACGGAGGTGATGGCAGGAACCGGGAAACATGCGCCGCCACCCTCAAGGGAGTTTATGATATAGGCAATGCGCATTATCCGTCAGGTTCCGTCAATATATTCAGGGATGGGCGGTTGTAGCTAAAGATAAGGCGAAAAAACAGTATCTGATGTGCATGTCCGCGCATCCCCCTGCCCGCCTCCTATGGGCCTGCCATGTCGGACGCCGGGGGAAGCCGGCATCATATCAACAGGATCAGGCAGTTCTGAAACTCGGCACAGCGTTATGTGACGTGGGTTTCATGTCATGCCCCCGCAAGGGTTTTGATCTCTTGCCTGCGCAATGGCGGGCATTCCCGTTGGGGCATCTGTTGGATCTGCGTATTCATGATGGCCCCGATTTTTGAAATTCCATCATATTTTGTGAGAGGGCTTCTCGCCGTAGTCTTTAATAGTCTGTGGTCGCTTTCGGGGGGGCAGATGTGTTAGGGAGCGGGCAATCCCGTTCCTGCACCTGTCCCGACCCGAATATCAAGGCGTGTTTCGCTATGTCCGAAGTTACTTCCCCATATGCCAATCCCGTTCGGGAGGCCGCGTCGGCAGCGGCTTTGACCGATGACGAACGCACCCGCATCCTTGCCAAATCGGCGCAGTTCGCACCGCCTTCGGCCGTACTGCCGGACGGGCGTCGTGAACTGGTGGGACTGTCGCGGGAGGAATTGACGGAAATCCTTCTGGAAATCGGGGAAAAGCCATTCCGTACCAAGCAGTTATGGCACTGGATCTATCATCAGGGGGCTACCGATTTTTCCTGCATGAGTTCGATTGCCAAGCCCCTGCAGGAAAAGCTGGCGGAGCGTTTTGTCATCAGCCGCCCACAGGCTGCCACTGTCCAGACGTCGAGTGACGAGACACGCAAATTCCTGTTCCGTTTCCGTGACGGGCAGGAGGCGGAGACCGTCTATATCCCCGACCGGCGCGAAGACCGGGGTGCGGTGTGCATTTCATCGCAGGTTGGCTGTACGCTGTCATGCACCTTCTGCCATACCGGCACCCAGGGGCTGGTACGCAACCTTGGCGCGGCGGAAATCGTGGGGCAGTTCATGGCTGCGCGCGACAGTTATGGCGAATGGCCCAGTCCCCGGGGGGAAACGCCGCGTCTGTTGTCCACCATCGTGCTGATGGGCATGGGAGAGCCACTGTACAATTACGAAAATATTGCCAAGGCCATGAAGATTATCATGGATGGCGAAGGGATCGGCCTGTCGCGGCGGCGTATCACCCTGTCCACATCCGGCGTCATTCCGATGATGGACCAATGCGGGGATGAACTTGGCATCAACCTGGCGATTTCCCTGCATGCCGTTCGGGACGACCTGCGTGATGAACTGGTGCCGCTGAACCGCAAATATCCCATTGCCGATCTGATCGCCGCATGCCGCCGTTACCCCGCCGCCAGCAATGCGCGGCGTATTACGTTTGAATATATCATGTTGCGTGGCGTGAACGACAGCGAGGCCGACGCCCGTGAACTGGTGCGTCTGATTGCGGGTATCCCGGCCAAGGTCAACCTGATCCCGTTCAACCCGTGGCCGGGCAGCCGGTTTCAGCCCTCCACGCGCGAACAGCTCGACCGGTTTGCGAATATTGTCATGGATGCCGGGTTCGCATCCCCCATCCGCATGCCGCGTGGGCGTGACATCCTTGCCGCATGCGGGCAGTTGCGCACCGAAAGCCAGCGTGCCCGTCGCCAGCCCGCCCCCACCACGGATAATGCCTGAGCCCGTGCCTGCGTGCATGGCTTTGCGGGGAGGTTGATAAAACCTTTCCTCGCTGCTGGTCGTGGGCGCTTTGGGATGCTAGGACGGCATGCTGCCGACAGGGTGGTCGGCAGGGAAAATTATCAGTTTTGTCGACAGGAGACCTCTCCCCATGGCCGCCAAGGACGTCAAGAAGGTTGTGCTCGCCTATTCAGGCGGTCTCGATACGTCCGTGATTCTTCGATGGTTACAGACCGCCTATGGGTGTGAGGTCGTAACCTTTACCGCCGACCTTGGTCAGGGCGAGGAACTGGAACCCGCACGTAAAAAGGCCGAGATGTTCGGCGTGAAGGAAATTTTTGTCGAGGATCTCCGCGAGACATTCGTCAAGGATTTCGTCTTCCCGATGTTCCGGGCGAATGCGCTGTATGAAGGCCAGTACCTGCTAGGCACCTCCATCGCACGCCCATTGATCGCGCAGCGCCAGATCGAGATTGCGGAACAGGTCGGTGCGGACGCGGTGGCGCATGGTGCGACCGGCAAGGGCAATGATCAGGTCCGTTTCGAGTTGGCCTATTACGCGCTGAAGCCGGATATCACCGTGATCGCCCCATGGCGTGAATGGGACCTGACGTCGCGCACGAAGCTGCTTGCCTTTGCCGAGGAAAACCAGATCCCCATCGCCAAGGACAAGCGGGGCGAAGCCCCCTTCTCCGTCGATGCGAACCTGCTGCATTCCTCGTCCGAAGGAAAATTGCTCGAAGATCCGGCGGTCGGGCCGGACGAGATCGTTTTCCAGCGCACAATTTCCCCAGAGGCCGCACCTGACAAGGCGACGGAAATCACGATTGATTTCGTCTCCGGCGATCCGGTCGCGCTGAATGGGCAGGCCCTGTCGCCTGCAACGCTGCTGGCGCGCCTGAACGATCTGGGCCGCATGAATGGCATCGGCCGGCTGGACCTGGTGGAAAACCGGTTTGTCGGCATGAAGTCGCGCGGCATCTATGAAACGCCGGGTGGGACGATCCTGCTGACCGCGCACCGCAGCATCGAGAGCATTACGCTCGATCGCGAAGCGATGCACCTCAAGGACAGCCTGATGCCCCGCTATGCGGAGATTATCTATAACGGTCTGTGGTTCTCGCCTGAACGGCGCATGCTGCAGGCGTTGATCGACCAGAGCCAGCATTCGGTCAGCGGTCGCGTGCGGCTGAAGCTGTACAAGGGCAACGTGATCTGTGTTGGCCGTGAAAGCCCCAACAGCCTGTATGACACCCGCGTCGTGACTTTCGAGGATGATGAAGGCGCCTATAATCAGGCCGATGCACAGGGTTTCATCCGCCTGAATGCGCTGCGCCTGCGTCTTGGTGCCAAGATTGGTCGTCGTGGTGGCGCCCTTTGAGGTTTCCTACCGTTCATCCCTATTCCATCAACCGAGGTGTCATGAAACGTTTTTCACGCGTCATTCCCTTTCTTCTGGCGACTGCGCTGGCGGTACCGCTGGTGGCATGTGGCGGAAGCAAAAAAGAAGATGAGCCTGAACTGACCCCCGCACAGTTCATGGCGAACGTGAAGACGCAGCCCGGCGTGAAGGTCCTGCCGGACGGACTGGCCTATAAGGTCCTGAAGTCAGGTCCTAAGGACGGGGCGCAGCCGACCGTCAACGACAGTGTCATGGTCATCTATGAAGGTCGCCTGCCAGATGGCGGGATCTTTGACAGTTCGGACCAGCATGGGCATGGTGCCTACATGCAGATGCCGCTGGAAATGGTCATCAAAGGCTGGCAGGAAGCCGTGCCCATGATGCATGTCGGCGATGTCTGGATGCTTTATGTCCCGCCGGAACTGGCTTATGGGCATAAATCAATGGGCATCATCCAGCCGGACAGCCCGCTGATCTTCAAGATCCAGCTTCTGGGTGTTTCGCGTTCCCATTAAGGGGGCGGTTGCGTAATCCTGAGCTAGAACAGAAAGCGGCACCGGGGGCGTATCCCGGTGCCGTTTTTCGTATCCCTTCCCTGCCCACGGGGGTATCGTGACGCATGCTGACTTTCCCGGATATGTTTCGCGTTGCGAAAGGTATGGTTCTCTTCTGTGCGGGGGCATTTTTGCTGTCGGCCTGTTCGGGCAAGCACGAAGGGGCGGCGCGCTATCGCACCAATTGCGGTATCTGCCATCATAATGGCGAGGGCATGAAGGGCGAGATTCCCCCCCTGATCGGGCGGGTGGATGTAATAGGCGCCACGGCGGAGGGGCGACATTATCTGGCGGATGTCCTGCTTAATGGTCTGAATGGTCCACTCGACATCCGGGGCGTGCATTATAATTTTTCAATGCCGTCATTTCGTAACCGCCTGTCCGATCATGAAATTGCGTCTATCCTGACCTACCTTGCCGCGCGTGGGGATTCGGAGCGGCCGCCGGTGTTTAGCGCCGATGAAATCGCGGCCGTGCGGGCGCATCCCCTGCCCACCAGCGCAGTGGCCGAGGAACGACGCCGCCTTGATGAGATTCATCGCCTTCCCTGATATCAACGCGCTTGACGACCATACGGCAAAGAGCGGAAAACAGCGGGATGCGACGCATATTTTCCGGCATCCAGCCGACTGGAATTCCGCAGCTTGGCAACTATCTCGGTGCGATACGCAACTGGGTTGGGCTGCAACGTGACAACGAATGCATATTCTGCCTTGTGGATATGCACGCCATCACCGTCTGGCAGGACCCGCAGGCCCTGCGCGAACAGACGCTGGCACAGACGGCGGTGCTTCTGGCTTCGGGCATTGATGTGCAGCGTCACATCCTGTTCAACCAATCCGCCGTGACGGCGCATGCGCGCCTTGCATGGATATTTAACTGCGTGGCGCGTCTTGGATGGTTGAACCGTATGACGCAGTTCAAGGACAAGGCGGGCAAGGATCGTGAAAACCATTCAGCAGGGCTGTATGTCTATCCCGACCTGATGGCCGCAGATATTCTGACCTATAAGGCAACGGCGGTGCCTGTTGGGGATGACCAGCGCCAGCATCTGGAACTGACCAACGATATCGCGCAGAAATTTAACCATGATTATGGCCAGGATTTTTTCCCGATCGTGGAAGCATTGATCCCACCGCAGGGCGCGCGGATCATGAGCCTGCGTGACGGCACGAAAAAAATGTCGAAATCCGATCCTTCAGCCCAGAGTCGGATCGAGATGACAGATGATGCCGATACGATCATGCAAAAGATCCGTCGTGCCAAGACCGACCCGGAACCGCTGCCCAGCGAGGAAGCCGGTCTGGAAAACCGTCCCGAAGCCCGCAACCTCGTGACGATCTATGCCACGTTGCAGCAATGCGGAATTCAGGACGTGCTGGACCAGCATGGTGGTGAAGGATTTGGTCCCTTTAAAAAGGCATTGGCCGATGTGCTGATCCAGCATATCGCCCCCATCGCAGACGAGACGACCCGTCTGCTGAAAGAGCCGGGTTTCCTGCGTGATACGCTTCGTGATGGCGCGCGGCGGGCTAATGTAATCGCTGAACCCATCGTGGCTGAGGCAGAGTCCCTTGTGGGTTTTCTGAAATAAGGGGTTGTTTGAAAACAACTCATTGATAAAAAACAGGAAAAGTTTTTGG
>NZ_BANE01000045.1 GCF_000964405.1 Novacetimonas hansenii JCM 7643 | reverse complement strand
CCGTCAATCTGCCCGCCGATACAAGCCTGTCCATCGGCAGCCCGTCGCTGACGGCCGATATGGCGCTGATGGTGCGGGCGGGCGATAGTAAGGCCACGCTTTCCCCCGATGCGCCCATAACCGACACCCATGAACCGGTCAGCCTGGAACAGCAGGTCAGCAATTACATCTTTGGCAATGGTGGCCTGCCTACAGACCCTTCCTGAACGATCCGCATGGCCACTCCGCATGGCCACCGGGCATCAGTCATTCATGGGATAGGACGCCAGCAGCCTGCGCTGTCGCAGCCAGCAGCGCAGCATTGTCATCGCGCCACTGGGTTTCCAGCCGGCCTTGCGTTTCTTCGCCCCGATGCGGAATGTTTCGCGGTAATGCATGAACTGCGCGGCATAGGCATCACGCAGGGTTGTGCGCGAATCCCAGATATGGGTGGCTTCGGATCCGACCCCATTGATTTCGATGATCTCGAATTTCTCACCCCGTAACAGGGCGGCGGCGGACTCTGCCTTTACGTCGATACGCCCGAAATGGAAATCGGGGATATC
The DNA here is from genome assembly GCF_000964405.1 of Novacetimonas hansenii JCM 7643. GTDB lineage: Bacteria > Pseudomonadota > Alphaproteobacteria > Acetobacterales > Acetobacteraceae > Novacetimonas > Novacetimonas hansenii. The sequence goes on along the minus strand of NZ_BANE01000045.1, from coordinate 60,302 downwards.
GTGCATGATGGCGTCGATCCGTGCCTCAAGCTCAGGCGTCACATCGGCCGTGCAGTCGTGGAAAATCGCACCCTTGCAATGGTTGCCCGTAAAGACGAGGGGCAGTGCCTCGCCCTTGGCTGGAACGTCGGCCAGGCGGCCGCGCAGACGCGGGATATAGATCTGGGGCACCAGCCGCGTGCGCGGGTCCGCATGCAGCAGTTCTTCCACCGTGGAGCGACCATCCCCAACCAGAAGCGGAACCTCCTTGTAGGTCATGGAGGTGATGCGCCCGTGCGCTTCGTCGGGATGGCGGATATAGAAAATCCCGACTTCGTGTGAATAGGGGATCAGACGCTGTAGCATCAGCGAGACATGGCGCGGGAATGTTGCCAGTGCCTGCGCCAGCGCCCCGGCATCGGCCACCAGCTTGACCCCCGTGCCGTTGCACCCGATGTCGGGCTTCAACACCACCGGAAAGCCAAGTCCGGCATGGTCCATGGCCTGTATGGCGCGGGCGGTGTCATTGTGTCCCGTTTCCACCAGCGTATAGGGCGCAATCCAGCGGCGCGCGGTCTCGCCCGCCATGTTGAGGATCGAACTCTTGCTTTCCCCGCACAGGCCGCCTGTCTCGATACGTGGGTTGGCGGCTGTCGGCAGGCTGAGGTCGCCATAACGCAGGCCCATCATGATCCAGTACATCACCACCGGGGTATAGAAGATCCATCCCGGCCAGAATTCGAACATGGACAGGGGGGACGGGGCCTTCGCGGGGGAGGAGGCGGGCGTGGAGACGGTGGACATGTCGGTCATCGGGATTGGCCTTGCAATCGGGCAATGGTACGGCTGATGAGGAAGATGGTTACGATAAAGCCCGCCAGTCCCAGCCATTTCCATGTCCCCAGGTGGGAAATCAGGAATTGTCCGACACGCAGGGACACGGCGAACAGCAGCGTTGTCCAGATCAGGGTTGCCAGCACGGCCGCGACACAGAACAGGCCCAGCCGCGCGCGGAAAAAACCACAGGCGGTATATAATGGCAGGCGTGCGCCGGGAATGAACCGGCTGATGAAGACGATACGAAAGACGTTACGGTCGAACCAGTGGCCTTCATGTTCCACGTTCGGCAATGTGACCCACCGGCGCGCAGGGGGCCAGCACGCGGCAAGATAGCCAAGCCCGTACAACCCGATATCCCCCACCACGATGCCGATATACAGCGCCACCAGCGCGACCGGCAGGTCCACATGCCCCGTCTGCACCTGCATGGCGGTCACGATCGTTGCCGCATCCTCCAGGATGAACGTGCCGATGATAATGGCCAGCCCCTGCAACAGGGGGGAGGCCCCCGCCGTGGCAAGGAATGAAGTCAGGGATAAAGACATCTACGGCCAGCTAACGCACACATGGCGGCAAAGGGGAGGGGAACGTGACCAATAACTGACAAGCCTCTTTCAACTCATGACCGATGCAGGCCCAACGCCACGGGACGGCGTGACGCGACATGTCGAAGGCCGCGAAGGCCGCGAAGGATAGCGCACTAAGGCGCTGGCGCCGCCCCTGCGCGCCCCGTGTCCGACACAGGTCGTCGCAATCCGGCCCGCGCATAACCGTGTTATGGCGACCTTGTTGCATGCTTCCGCGATACGGACAAACCCGAAGTTGTTACCTGATTGTGTCCACCAGTCACGGCATGCGACACAAACCGCCCGGAATGGGGCCTGAAGGATTGAAACCACCCCGCCTCCGTGGCAGAGCATCACAATGCTTGTACGCCGCACATTCCTGCTGTCCGCCGTTGCCCTGTCCACCGGGGTGATCGCCCCCGCCCTGCGCGCGGGGCGGGCCTATGGGCATGCGCAGGATTACGCCACGTTCGTCGCGGGTGTGCGCGATGACGCGATTCGACAGGGGCTCGATACCGGGATTGCCAACAGGGCGCTGGACCTGTCCACGCCCAATGCGCAGGTGCTTCGGCTGGATCGCACGCAGCCGGAATTCCACCTGACATGGGCGCAGTACCGACAGCGCGTCATTACCCCCCGCAAGATCGCCGATGGCCGCACGGCCGTAGCGGTGCAGCGCGCGCTGCTTGATCAGGCGCTGACGCGTTATAATGTCGCGCCGGGGGCGATTGCGGGGATATGGGGGCTGGAATCCGCCTATGGCACGCGCATGGGCACATTTGGCGTCATCGATGCGTTGTGTACGCTGGCCTATGACGGACGTCGGGCCAAATTCTTCCACGATGAACTCATGAAGGCGCTGCATATCCTGGGGATGGGGGATATCGCCCCCGAACAGATGATCGGCAGTTATGCCGGCGCGATGGGACAGCCGCAATTCATGCCCAGCGCCTATCTGCGCTATGCCGTGGATATGGATGGCGACGGGCGGCGTGACATCTGGCATTCCACGGCCGACGTATTCGGCTCCATCGCCAGTTATCTGTCGCATTCCGGCTGGATCGGCGACGAACCGTGGGGACAGCAGGTCACGGTGCCCGATACCCTGGCGCAGGCTGCGCTTGGACGGACGCATACCAGGACCTTGCAGGAATGGATGGATGCCGGGGTGCGGCAGATCGACGGCAGCGCATTCCCCCGCGCGGACATGCGCGGCGCGATCCTGCGCCCCGATGGGGTGGGGGGCGAATCCTTCATGGTCTATCGTAATTTTAACGCAATCCGTCGTTATAATCCGTCGGATTTCTATGCACTGGCCGTTGGGCTTCTGGGTAACGAGATTACATGACATCAGGACACGCACAGCTTCGCACAGCCAAGCTTCCCGCCGCCATGCCGGGCCGGTATCCCACACGGCGCGCGGTCCTTTCGGGCGCAGTCCTGTCTGGCGCGGTAAGCGGGTTGGCCCTGTTGCCTGCGGGGCGGGCGTTTGCCGCACGCAGACATCATCCCGCACCTGACCCGGCAGCCCCCGCCGCCGGGGGGGGCGAGGCGCCTGCCGGGTCCTACTCCCCTGCCAACAGCCTGATCGGGCCGGTCGATACCCCCGCGCGCTGGGCGTGCATCATCGACTATACCACCGGTGCCGTGCTGCTGGAAAAGGCGGCGGACGAACGCATGCCACCATCCTCGCTGACCAAGATGATGACGGCTTATGTCGTCTTCGGGATGCTGCGTGCGGGACGGCTGAAGCTTGATCAGACCCTGACCGTCAGTGAAAAGGCATGGCGCATGCAGGGCTCGAAGATGTTCGTCCCCCTGCAGGGCGCGGTTGCGGTGTCTGACCTGATCCAGGGCATGGTGATCCAGTCGGGTAATGACGCCTGTATCGTCCTTGCCGAAGGTGTCGCGGGGTCCGAGGACCAGTTCGTGTCCCTGATGAATGCACAGGCGGTACAGCTTGGCATGACCAACACGCATTTCATGAATGCGACCGGTTGGCCCGCAGACGGGCATTACATGTCCGCGCGCGACGTCACGACCATCGCGATGCACCTGATCCACGATTTCCCCGAATATTACCATTTCTTTGCGGAAAAAGGGTTCCGATACAACAGGATTTCGCAGGAAAACCGCAATGCGCTGGTGGTCAAGGGGATCGCCGACGGCCTGAAGACCGGGCATACCGACGCGGGCGGCTTTGGCCTGTGCGCCAGTTCCGAACGTAATGGAAACCGGATCGTCATGGCCATCAACGGCCTGCCATCAAGCAATGCCCGCGCGTTCGAGGGGGAGAGGCTGCTCGAATGGGGGTTTGTCAATTTCGAAAATGCGACGCTGGTACATAATGGGGCGGTCATCGACAGCGCGCCCGTCTGGCTTGGTAAGGCGGCGACCGTGCCGCTTGTCGCCACGCGCGATGTCCTGCTGACGCTGCCCCACGGCTGGCAGAACCGCGCGCGCATCGCACTGGATTACAAAAGCCCCGTGCCCGCACCGATCAAGGCGGGGCAGGTGCTGGGACAGCTTGTGATTTCCAATACCGGTCTGGCCGACATCATGGTGCCGCTGGTGGCCGGGAACGATGTCGGGCGGCTTGGCCTGTTTGGCCGGGCTTCTGCCGTGCTGGGGCAGAAACTGGGACGTCACTGAGGCGATGACAGGGGTGATGACAGGGGCAATGACGGGACTGTTCATTACGTTCGAAGGGGGGGAAGGGGCCGGGAAATCGACGCAGGTTCGCCTGCTGCAAGAACATCTTGCCACGATCATGCCATCCGACAGGATTGTCCGCACCCGTGAACCGGGCGGGACGCCCGGGGCGGAGGCCGTGCGCGACTTCCTGTTGTTCGGCGAACATGACCTGTCGCTGCGCGCCGAAACACTGATGCATTTTGGCGCGCGCTATGACCATGTCGATCGCCTGATCCGCCCGGCGCTGGAGGCGGGAAAGGTCGTCATTTCCGATCGTTTCACCGATTCCACCGCCGCCTATCAGGGATATGGCAGGGGTATGGGTGATCCTGCAATCCTCGACCTGATCGCATCCCTGCGCCAGCAGACTGGCGCCCGGCCCGACATGACCTTCATCCTCGATGTTCCGCGTGCCATGGCGCGTGAACGCCTGCGCGCACGCGGCAATCGCCCCGACCGGTATGAAACCGCGGCGGAGGCCTTCCATGCCCGTGTGGCCGAAGGGTTTGCCGCCATCGCCCGGCAGGAACCGGGCCGGTGCATCACGCTGGACGCGGCCCAGCCGCCTGATATCGTGGCTCAGGCCGTCGCGCGGCATGTCGCGACGCGTCTGCCGATGTCGTGGGGACAGGGATGACAGCCCGATGACCGCCCCGCGCGAACGCACCCGTCTGCATGGGCATGACGCCGCGTGGCAGCAGTTCGCATCCGTGATGCGTGCGGGCCGCCTGCATCATGCGTGGCTGCTGACGGGGGTGGACGGGATCGGCAAGGCGACGATGGCCTTCATGATGGCCCGCGCCCTGTTGAAGGCACATGACCCCGACAGCCCGGTCGGCCGGCGCATCACCGCCGGGACGCATGCGGACCTGCTGGTGATCGCACGGGGGGTGGATGACAAAACCCGTCGTCCCCGCCGTGAAATCGTGGGCGATGACGTGCGCCCGATCGGGGCCTTCCTGCGTCGCACCGCGGCCGAGGGCGGGTGGCGGGTGGTGATCGTCGATGGCGCCGAATACATGAACCGCACCGCCTCCAACGCCATCCTCAAGATTCTGGAGGAACCCCCCGCAGGTGCGATCCTGATCCTGACCTGCGCGGCGCCCGGTCGCCTGTTGCCGACCATCCGCAGCCGTTGCCGTACGCTGGACCTCGGCCCGCTGTCAGCATATGATTTACATGCCGTGCTGACAGATGTGGTTGATGATGCATACCGCGCGGATATCGAAAATATCATCCCCCTGTCCCATGGATCGGCGGGACGGGCGATTTCCCTGCTGCACAGGGACGGGATAAAGCTGTCCGCGCTGGTGGCGCAGGTGATGGATGGACAGGATGGCGGGACGGATGCCTATCGCATCGCCAGCAGCATCACGGAATCGGAAAATGGCTTTTCAGTCTTTTTCGATCTGTTATGCGATGCCATATCGGTAAGGACACGCGAACTCCTCCGTGCGCCACAAGGCCAGGGGCAGTCACGCGACATGCGGCCCGAACGCATGGCCGATGCGTGGCAGGATCTGGTCCGGCTACGTGCGGAGACTGAAAATTTCAATCTGGATAAGCAGCAGGCGCTCCTGACGGCGCTTGCGCGGGTGAATGCAATATGACACGGCGCTATTACGTCACGACACCGATCTATTATGTGAATGGGGCGCCCCATATCGGACACGCCTATACCTCCGTCGCGGCGGACGTGATCGCGCGGTTCAAGCGGCTGGCGGGCTTTGACGTCTTTTTCCTGACGGGCACCGACGAACATGGGCAGAAGGTGGAGCAGGCGGCACACACAGCCGGCGTGACCCCGATCGAACTGGCCAACCGTGTCGCCGCGGATTTCCGCGATATGTATGACAAGATGGCCATCTCCTACGATGATTTCATCCGCACGACGCAACCCCGCCACGCCGAAGGGGCCGCCGCGTTGTGGAAGAAGCTGGAGGAGAACGGCCATATCTATCTCGGGGCGTACGAAGGCTGGTACGCGCTGCGCGATGAATGTTTCTATCAGGAAGAGGAACTTGTCATCGCGGCGGATGGCACCCGCACGGCCCCGACCGGCGCACCGGTGGAATGGGTGAAGGAGCCTTCCTATTTCTTCCGCCTGTCCAAGTTCCAGGACAGGCTGCTGGAACTTTACGAAACCCACCCCGGATTCGTGGAACCCGCGGGACGCCGTAACGAGGTGCGGAGCTTCGTCCGGGGGGGGCTGCGTGACCTGTCCATCAGCCGCACAAGCTTCAACTGGGGCATTCCCGTTCCGGGCGATCCGAAACATGTGATGTATGTCTGGGTCGATGCGCTGGCCAATTACCTGTCGGCCGTGGGCTATCCTGACGAAGGCGCGCCACGTTGGGATTTCTGGCCCGCGAACCTGCATCTGGTGGGCAAGGACATCCTGCGTTTCCATGCCATTTACTGGCCTGCACTGCTGATGGGGGCAGGGTTGCCGCTGCCGGAGCGTGTGTTTTCCCACGGATGGTGGACCATCGCGGGGCAGAAGATGAGCAAGTCGCTGGGCAATGTCCTTGACCCGCGCGATCTGGTGGCGGAATTCGGCCTTGATCCGGTGCGCTTCTTCCTGATGCGTGAAATGCCCTTTGGTGGCGACAGCGATATCAATCGCAAGGCCATCATCACGCGCATGAATGTCGAACTGGCCAATGACCTTGGCAACCTTGCGCAACGCACCCTGTCGCAGATCGCGCGCAATTGTGCCGGCCTGCTGCCCGAACGTGCAACGCCCACGGCGGAGGATACGGCGCTGCTGGCGCAGGCCAGCCTGCTGCCTGATCTCATGCATGGGCAGATCGACCGTCAGGCGCTGACCGATGCGCTGGAGGAGGTGTGGAAGGTAATCCGCGCCAGCAACGCCTATATCGACCATCAGGCCCCGTGGGCGCTGAAGAAGACCGATCCGCAACGCATGGCCGATGTCCTGCGCGTACTCGCCGATGTCTTGCGTACCATCGCCACGGTCTTGCAGCCTTATATGCCCGGCAGCATGGATACGATGCTGACACAACTGGGTGTGGAAGCGACGGAACGCGATTTCGCGGCCCTTGGGACGCCGTTACCCGCAGGTCGTCCGCTTCCCGCGCCCAAGGGCATATTCCCACGCTTTGTCGAGGCGGAATCCCAGTGATGGCGCGGGGTGGATTGACGGATTCCCATTGTCATCTTGACCATTTTTCGGACGAAGAATTGCCTGACCTGCTGTCGCGCGCATGTGCGGCGGGGGTCAGCGGGCTTGTCACCATCGGCACGCGCCTGTCGCGCGCGGCGGAGCAGAAGCGGCTTGCCGGTTTTGATTCCGATCGCGTGCGCGTCTGGTGTACGGTGGGCACGCATCCCGACCATGTCGATGAAACCCCGGTGCCGACAGCGCATGACATCATTGCCCAGACGCACGACAACTGTGTCATCGGGATTGGTGAAAGCGGTCTGGATTATTTCCATGGCAAGCCTGAAATCCGTCCCCTTCAGCAAGAGAGTTTTCGCGCCCATATCGATGCGGCACGACAGACGGGCCTGCCACTGGTGATCCACACCCGTGATGCGGATGCGGACATGATGTCCATTCTGCGCGACGAGACCGTGGAAAACGGGGTGTTTCCCTTTCTGGTACACTGCTTTTCCTCCGGCCCGGAACTGGCGCGCACGGCGGTTGAACTTGGCGGGTATATCAGTTTTTCTGGCATTGCGACCTTTGGCCGGGCGGAGGCCGTGCGCGCGGTTGCCGCAGAAATTCCCGCCGAACGCCTGCTGGTGGAGACGGATGCGCCGTTCCTTGCCCCGGTGCCAAAGCGCGGCAAGCGCAACGAACCAGGCTATGTCCCCCATACCGCGCAGGTGGTTGCACGGTTGCGCGGGATGGAGGATGACGCGTTCGCCGCGTTGACCACCGCCAACTTCCACCGTCTGTTTACCAAGGCGGCCTGAAGCGATGGAAATGACCATTCTGGGGTGTGGTGGCTCCGCCGGGGTGCCAATGGTCGGCGGGGTGGACGGGGCAGGGGACTGGGGCCTGTGTGATCCGTGCGAACCGCGCAATGCACGTCTGCGTTCATCGGTGCTGCTGCGTGATGATACGGGCAATGCGCTGCTGGTCGATACGGGGCCGGACCTGCGGGCACAATTGCTGGCGCAGCGGATTACACGTGTCGACGCGGTGCTGTATACCCATGCCCATGCGGACCATATCGCCGGGCTGGATGAACTGCGTGCAATCAACCGCATCATCGGTCGTCCGATTCCCGCCTATGGCACGCGCGATGTCATCGACGAACTGGTCACGCGCTTCGATTATGTCTTTCGCCCCTGGACGCCCCCTTCCTTCTATCGCCCGGTCCTGACGCCCCATGTGATCGAAGCCGGGGGCGAAGCCATGATCGCAGGCATGAATGTGCATGTTTTCAGGCAGGTGCATGGCCATACCCTGACGCTTGGCCTGCGTGTGGGGCCAATGGCCTATTGTACGGACGTGGCGGAACTTGACGATACCGCGCTTGATATCCTCCATGGCGTTGATACGTGGGTGGTCGGCTGTTTCCAGCGTACGACCCATGTCTCCCACGGTTGGCTGGAACGCGTATTCGAATGGCGTGAACGTATCCGCCCGCGTCGTACCGTCCTGACCCATATGGGGCCGGACATGGACTGGGACTGGATGCAGCGGCATCTTCCGGCCGGGGTCGAGGCCGCCTATGACGGGTTGACCCTGCGGACCTGACCTGACGGGCCTGGCGGCTACATGACGCAGACCCTACCGATGGTTCATTGTGAAGATTTAGGTTGAATCCGGCACATCCCCGGCGATAGCGTAAACAGACGGGCCGATCCTGCAAATCGGGACCCGTTCTTTGCGGGGTGACAAAATCACTAGGTTATATCAGGGCAATAATGCCCGGCCTCACGATACCACGCCCATGCAGGCGAGCGGTCGTGTCCATCATCGCCAGACCAGAACGACAGGTTGCTGAAACTCTGCCCCCTGCATGAAGGGGGCCCAGGCAAAAGATACGACGCATACTCATCCTACGGTTCACCCCGAACCCTGCTGATTTCGGAGAAATCTGCTGATGGCAAATGAGTTCAATGTCTTCTCCCTTGCGACGGCAATGCGCGATGAACACCGCGAAGTCGAAATGGGGCTGTCCGACTATCTCGAACATTGCAAGGTCGATCCTTCCTGTTACGCCACTGCGGCGGAACGCATGCTCCGCGCGATCGGAGAGGCGGAGACGACCGACACGTCCCGCGACCCGCGCCTGTCGCGCATCTTCATGAACCGCACGGTGCGGACCTATCCCGCATTTTCCGATTTTTACGGGATGGAAGAAACGATCGAACAGATCGTCGGCTTTTTCCGGCATGCGGCGCAGGGGTTGGAGGAACGCAAGCAGATCCTCTACCTTCTCGGGCCGGTGGGGGGCGGCAAGTCATCGCTGGGCGAACGCCTTAAGGCGTTGATGGAGAAAGAGCCGATCTATGCGCTTAAGGCCGGGCGTCACATCAGCCCGGTTTTCGAAAGCCCGCTTGGCCTGTTTGATCCCGAACGTATGGGACCGTTGCTGGAGGCGCAGTACGGCATCCCGCGACGCCTGCTGACGGGTATTGCAAGCCCGTGGGCCATCAAGCGGCTGGAGGAATTCGACGGCGACCTGTCGCGTTTCAGCGTGGTGAAACTTCATCCCTCCCGCCTGCGCCAGATCGCGATCGCCAAGACCGAACCGGGGGATGACAATAACCAGGACGTTTCCGCCCTGGTGGGAAAGGTCGATATCCGGCAACTGGAGAACTATAGCCAGAACGATCCCGACGCCTACAGCTTCTCCGGCGGGCTGAACCGTGCCAACCAGGGCATCCTTGAATTCGTGGAGATGTTCAAGGCCCCCATCAAGATGCTTCATCCGCTGCTGACGGCCACGCAGGAGGGGAATTATGTCGGCACGGAAAATATCGGGGCCATCCCCTTTACCGGTGTCATTCTTGCCCATTCGAACGAGGCCGAATGGCAGGCTTTCCGCAACAACCGTTCCAACGAGGCGTTCCTTGACCGGGTCTGCGTCATCAAGGTGCCGTACTGCCTGCGCGTCAGCGAGGAAGCGCAGATCTATGACAAGCTGATCGACACATCCAGCCTGTCACAGGCCCCGTGCGCGCCCAATACGCTGGAGATGCTGGCGCGGTTTGCCGTCCTGTCGCGCCTGAAACCCCATCCGAATTCCACCCAGTTCGCAAAGATGCGGGTCTATGACGGGGAAAACATCAGGGAGACCGACCCCAAGGCCCGCACGATGCAGGAATATCGCGACGCGGCAGGCGTGAACGAGGGGATGAACGGCATTTCCACCCGCTTTGCCTACAAGGTTCTGTCGGCCACGTTCAACCATGACCCGACGGAAATCGCCGCCGACCCGGTGCATCTGATGTATGTGCTTGAACATGCCATCCGGCGCGAACAGTTCCCCGCAGAGGTGGAGGCGCAATATCTTGCCACCCTCAAATCCGACCTTGCCGGGCGTTATGCCGAATATCTGGGGCACGAGATCCAGAAAGCCTATCTGGAAAGCTATAACGATTATGGCCAGAACCTGTTTGACCGGTATCTTGAACATGCCGATGCCTGGATCGAGGATCAGGACTTCAAGGACCCCGATACGGGGCAGATGCTGAACCGCGACCTGCTTAATTCCGAACTGACGAAGACGGAAAAGCCCGCGGGCATCGCCAACCCCAAGGATTTCCGTAACGAGGTCGTCAAGTTCGCCCTGCGCGCGCGCGCGAACAATGCTGGACGCAACCCGTCATGGACATCGTACGAGAAAATTCGCGACGTCATTGAAAAACGGATGTTCAGCCAGGTGGAGGACCTGTTGCCGGTCATCAGCTTCGGTTCAAAAAAGGACCGTGAGACCGGGCACAAGCACGATGAATTCGTGGGGCGCATGATTGCGCGGGGATACACGGAACGCCAGGTCCGTCGGTTGGTTGAATGGTACATGCGGGTCAAGCAGTCGGCCTGACACATGGAACATGGTGGTAATGCGCAGTGGACATCATTGACAGACGTTCCAATCCCCATGGGAAAAATATCGAGAACCGGCGTCGCGTGATCGAACGCGCCCGCGACGCCGTCCAGAAATCCGTGCGCGAGGCCATAGCGCACGGCAGCATACAGGAGACCGGACATGACAGAAGCGTCACCGTACCGGCGGATGCGCTGCATGAACCCTCGTTCCACCGGGTTTTCAGCGGGGGCAGCCGTCACTTCATCCTGACGGGGAACAAGGAGTTCTGCCGTGGCGACAAACTGCAACGTCCTCCTGCCGGTGGTCAGGGCGGTGGCGGCACGGGGGAGGGAAACCCGTCGGACGCGGGGGAAGGGGAAGACAGCTTCCGCTTTGTCCTGAGCCGGGAGGAATTCCTCGATCTGTTCCTGGACGATCTTGAACTGCCTGACCTGGTCAAGCGTGAACTGTCCACGACCGAGACGACGGCCCCCATGCGCGCGGGGCTGAGCAACGAGGGGTCCCCATCTCAACTGGACCTGTCGCGTACGATGCGCCGGTCCATTGCCCGGCGTATCGGCCTGCGTCGCCCACGCCCCGATGAAATGGTGCAGGTGGAACAGCGCATCGAGGCGCTGGAGGCGCAACGCCCGTTAAGTGCGCACGACCTTGATGAACTGCATCAGTTGCGTGAACAGCGCACAACAATGCAGCGTCGGCTTGCACGCATTGCGTGGGTGGACCCCGTTGACCTGCGTTACCGCCGCCACGCCGTGGTGCCACAGCCCGTCACACGGGCGGTCATGTTCTGCCTGATGGATGTTTCCGGCTCCATGACCGAACGGATGAAGGATCTGGCCAAGCAGTTTTTCGCATTGCTGCACGTATTCCTTGAACGGCGTTACCGCACGCTGGATATCGTGTTCGTGCGCCATGCCGAACGGGCGGAAGAGGTGGATGAAAATACGTTCTTCCACGACCCCAGCACAGGGGGCACGCTGGTGTCCTCAGCACTTGAACTGATGGCTGATATCCAAAAGAAGCGCTATCCGGTCCAGAGCTGGAACATCTATGCGGCGCAGGTATCCGATGGTGATAACCTGCCTTCGGACATGGCCCGTGCCTGCGGCATATTGACCGGGGATATCCTGCCGAATGTGCAGTATTTCGCCTATATCGAGGTTTCGGCCTCTGGCGCGGTGATCCGGGGACAGACCGACCTGTGGCGTGCCTATCACGATATTTCCACGCATGTTCCCCACCTTGCCGTCCGGCGTGTCACCGAACGCAAGGATATCTTCCCTGTCTTTCGTGACCTCTTCTCGCAGCAGCCTGAAAGGGAAAACGCATGATGGACCTTCGCCCCGCATCCCCTGTCACAGGCACATGCTCCGGCCTGCTCTATCAGGGCAACGACTGGAATTTCGAGATATTGCGCGACTGCTATGATGCCGTGGCGGACATCGCGGAACGTGAACTTGGCCTGACGACCTATCCCAACCGGCTGGAAATCATCACGTCTGAACAGATGCTGGATGTCTATACCGCCCATGGCATGCCGCTTGGCTATCGGCACTGGTCGCTGGGCAAACGTTTCATTGCCCATGAAAATGCCTATCGCCGGGGCATGATGGGGCTGGCGTATGAGGTCGTCATCAATTCCGACCCGTGCATCAGCTATTTGATGGAGGAAAATTCCGCCACGATGCAGACGCTGGTGATCGCGCATGCCGCGTTCGGCCACAATCATTTCTTTCATAACAACCGCCTGTTCCGTGAATGGACCAACGCGTCGGAAATCCTCGATTACCTGGAATTCGCGCGTGGCTATATCCACCAGTGCGAGGAACGTCACGGCATCGCGGCGGTGGAACGTATCCTTGACGCCGCCCATGCGTTGCAAGGGCAGGGGGTGCATCGCCATTCGGGCTCAAGGCGCCTTGACCTGCGTGCGGAACAGCAGCGCGCACAGGCACGACGCCTGCATGAGGAGGCGACCTTTAACGACCTGTGGCGCACCGTGCCCGTCGATGAAGAGCAGCAGCCCGACACCACATCGAACGACCCGATGCGCCGGCGCCTCGGCCTGCCGGAAGAAAACCTGCTCTACTTTCTTGAAAAACATGCGCCGCTGCTTGCCCCGTGGGAGCGCGAGGTCATCCGCATCGTGCGCATGATCGCACAGTATTTTTATCCCCAGCCACAGCTCAAGATGATGAACGAAGGATGTGCGACATGGGTTCATGATTACATCATGCGTCGCCTGCATGAAAACGGGCGTATCGACGACGCGTCGTATCTGGAGGCGATCCATTCCACCAGCAATGTCATCACGCAACCCGATTTTGACGCGGGCGGGGGGCCGTCGTTCAATCCCTATGCGCTGGGCTTTGCGATGATGGGTGACATTGCACGTATCTGCACGTCGCCCACGGCAGAGGACCGTGCATGGTTCCCTGAAATCGCGGGCAATGACCGGCCCATCGAAACCCTGAAACATGCATGGGCCGAATTTCGCGACGAAAGCTTCATCCTGCAATATCTGTCCCCTGCTGTGATGCGCAGGTTCCGCATGTTCCGCATCCATGACGATACCGCAGCGCCATACCTGTTGGTGGATGCGATCCATGATGACGCCGGATATCGCGATATCCGGCGCACGGTGGCGCAGAACCACGATCCCGCCAACATGAATGCGGAAATCGAGATCACCGGCGCCAACATGCATACCGACCGTATGCTGACACTGGAACACCGCACGACGCGGGGGCACCAGTTCCATGCCGATGACGCGCGCAGGACATTGCAGTACATGGCGGACCTGTGGGGGTATGGTGTTCAGTTGCTTGAACGCGATGCGGATGATGGCACGGTTCTGGCGACCTATGAGGCGACAGGGCGTGGGGGCGTGCGGCGCGGATGACCCCCTGACATTTTATTTTCCATGCCGAATCCGGGCCAAAGGATGCGCACAACGCTTGCAAGGCCCCGATTCACGGCTTATGAGGGTGCGCCAACGGTCGGGTACCCGCGGCACTGGGGACCCTCCACTGTCTGATTGAGGTTCCTGCAGCATGTCTTCCACGACGAAACCGGTTTCCATTCCCCGTATCGAGGATCGTATCCGCGAGGCCCTGGCGTTTGACGACGTGCTGGTGGTGCCCGATGAATCCAACGTCCTGCCTTCGGAAACTTCGACCAGAACGCGCCTGACGCGCCGGATCGAGCTGAATATCCCGCTGGTCTCTTCCGCCATGGATACCGTGACGGAAGATAACATGGCCATCGCCATGGCACAGAACGGTGGCCTGGGTGTCATTCACAAAAACCTGACGATCGAACAGCAGGCCGAGCAGGTCCGTCGCGTCAAGCGCTTTGAATCCGGCATGGTCGTCAACCCCGTCACGGTTTTCCCCGACCAGACACTGGCGGAGGTGAACGCCATCATGTCGCGCCATGGCATCAGCGGCCTGCCGGTTGTGGAACGCGACACCACGCGCCTTGTGGGAATACTGACCAATCGTGATGTGCGTTTCGCCACCGATCCGGGACAGCGCGTTTATGAACTGATGACCCGTGAAAACCTGGTGACCGTGCGTCAGGATGTCGCGCGGGAGCAGGCACGCCAGTTGCTGCACCGTCACCGGATTGAAAAGCTGCTGGTCATTGATGATGAGGATCGCTGCGTCGGCCTGATTACCGTCAAGGACATGGACAAGGCGGTGATGCACCCCAACGCCAACAAGGACGAGCTCGGCCGCCTTTTGTGTGCCGCGGCGACCGGTGTGGGCGAGGACGGCCTGACGCGTGCGCGCGAACTGATTGATGCCGGGGTGGACGTCATCGTGGTTGATACCGCCCATGGCCATTCACGTGGCGTCCTGACCTCCATTGAGAAGATCAAGGCCATCCGCGAAGACATCCAGATTATCGCAGGTAACGTCGCAACGCCGGAAGCGGCGCGCGCATTGATCAAGTCGGGTGCCGACTGTGTAAAGATCGGCATCGGGCCGGGGTCGATCTGCACCACGCGTATCGTGGCGGGCGTGGGCGTGCCGCAGTTTTCCGCCGTCATGGAAACATCGGCCGCCTGTCATGAACTCGATATCCCCGCCATTGCGGATGGTGGCATCCGTACCTCTGGCGATATCGTGAAGGCCATCGGCGCGGGCGCGGATGTCGTCATGATCGGGTCCCTGCTGGCCGGGACCGAAGAAGCCCCCGGCGAAGTGTTCCTGTATCAGGGGCGCACGTACAAATCCTATCGCGGGATGGGCAGCCTGGGCGCGATGGCGCGTGGGTCGGCCGACCGTTATTTCCAGCAGGAAATCAAGGACACCCACAAGATGGTGCCCGAAGGGATCGAAGGCCGCGTCGCCTATAAGGGGGCGATGGGGGCTGTCATCCACCAGCTGGTGGGCGGCCTGCGCGCTGGTATGGGCTATACCGGTTCAGCCACCGTCACCGACCTGCAGCAGCGCGCGCGGTTCCGCCGCATCACCGGCGCGGGCCTGCGTGAAAGTCACGTTCATGACGTGTCCATCACGCGCGAAGCGCCGAATTACCGGCAGGATTGACGGCATCATTACAAAAGCGATTACACGTCCATGACCCCCAGTGCACGGCTGTCGGCCGCCATCGACCTTATATCCGCGATGGAGGCCACGCCGTTCCGGCCGGCCGACGCGGTTGCCAATTCTTTTTTCCGCGAACGCCGGTATATCGGCGGGGGGGACCGCAGGGCCATTTCCGCCCGGGTCTGGGATACCCTGCGCCATTGGCGTCGCCTGTGCTGGTGGATTGAACGGGCCGACGCCCCGGTCACGCCGCGCACCCTTGTGCTGGCGCTGGAGGTTCTGGCGCGTCAGGACCGGATGACACCGGAGGAACTGTTCAGCGGGGAACGTTACGCGCCGTCCCGCCTTGATCCGCAAGAACGTGCCCTGTGTGCTTTCCTGCGGGGCAAGTCGATGGACCATCCCGAAATGCCACGGGCGGTCACGCTGGAGGTGCCTGACTGGCTGCTGCCCCGGGTGGAGGCCACCTTTGGCGCGCAGGCCGATGCGGAACTTCAGGCGATGATGGGCGAGGCCACGTTGGACCTGCGTGCCAACCTGCTCAAGACCACGCGGGAAGCTGCGCGCATGGCCTTGGCACAGGAGGGGATCACGACGCAGGACACCACGCTTTCGCCATGGGGGCTGCGTGTCGCGGGGCGGCAGCCTGTGACCTCCACCGCAGCGTTCCGTGCCGGGCTGATTGAAATCCAGGACGAAGGCAGCCAGCTTGTCGCCGCCGCCGTGGGGGCAGAGCCGGGCATGCGGGTTCTGGATTACTGTGCCGGGGCGGCGGGCAAGACGCTGGCGATGGCCATGACGATGAATAATCGTGGCCACATTGTCGCCTGTGACGTGTCCGAACCGCGATTGGACGGGGCGGTGCGGCGCCTGCGCCGTGCCGGCGTGCACAATGCCGAACGCCATCTTCTGGCAACGGGTGACAAATGGGCACGCAGGCGTGCGGGCAGTTTTGACCGCGTGCTGGTGGATGCACCCTGCACCGGGACGGGCACATGGCGGCGGAATCCAGATGCACGCCTGCGCCTGCGGGAGAGTGATCTGCTCGAACTGATGGAAAAGCAGTCAGACATTCTGGATCGTGCGGCGGCATTGCTGCGCCCGGGCGGACGGCTGGTCTATGCCACGTGCTCCATCCTGAACGAAGAAAACCATGACCAGATCGCGGCCTTTGTGCAACGTAACCCCGCCTTTCGGCTGGTGACGCCCCCCCAGGGCGAAGGGATCATGCCAGCGGGCCTGCTGGTGGGGGGGCAAATGAGTCTTTCCCCCCTGCGAAACGGGACGGATGGCTTTTTTACCGCCGTGATGGAACGCGTCGCCTGACAGGATTTTTTTACTCCTGATGTACGAATATCGACCCCATGCGACGGGTGTCGGCCCCATACTGGTCGATGCGGCGTAGCCCTGTTTTTTTTCCGGGCCGCGCCATCGGGGTTCCCGACAGGACATAACGATACGGGAAACATACATGCAGCATAATCTGGCGATCGGGCTTCTGTGCATTCTGGGGGGCGGAATTGCGGCGCAATGGGTCGCGTGGCGGTTCAGGCTGCCCGCCATCGTCCTGCTGTTCGCGCTGGGGCTGGTTTATGGCCCGGGCTTGGGCCTGCTGCACCCATCCGCGACGATCGGCAGCTATTTTCATCCCCTGATTTCGCTGGCGGTTGCCTTTATCGTGTTCGAAGGCGGGCTGGCGCTGAATGTGCGGCAATGGCGCACTTCGGGGGAGGGAGTGTTGCGGCTGACGGCTGTGGCGCTTCCGATCAACTGGGTGCTGGGCACCCTTGCCGCGCATTTCGTCGGCCACCTGCATTGGGGGACGTCATGGCTGTTCGGCGCGATCATTGTCGTGACCGGCCCCACGGTGGTGCTGCCGTTGTTGCGTCATACCAAATTGCGCCCACGGGTCGCGGCCTTCCTGCGGTGGGAGGCGATCGTCAACGACCCGATCGGGGCGATCCTTGCCACCCTTGTCATGGAATTCCTGCTGCTTCAGCCTTCGCCAACGGGGGATGTCTCCCTTGCGGCGATAGAGATCTGGCCACACCTGCTGTTCAGCACCATGTTTGCGATCGGCTGCGGCATTTTTCCCGCGCTGCTGGTCAAATTCCTGTCCAGTCGTGACCTTCTGCCTGAAATCCTGCGTATTCCCATCATCCTGACCTTTGCCATGAGCATGGCTGCCATATGCAACCTTGTGATGGCGAGTACGGGCCTGATGGCGGCCACCGTGTTCGGCATGGCGCTGGCCAACCTGAATGTTGTGGGCATTTCCGAACTGCGCCGTATCAAGGAATCCCTTGGTGTCATTGTGGTGTCATGCCTGTTCGTCGTCCTGACGGCCGACCTTCATCGCGATGTGCTGCAAAAATTGTCCCTGCCGATTCTTGCACTGACACTGACTGTGCTGTTCGTGGTCCGGCCGCTGGGGATTTTCCTTTCCACCATCCGGTCCGACCTGTCATGGCAGGAACGCCTGTTCGTTGGATGGATTGCCCCACGCGGGATCGTCGCCGCCGCGGTCGCGGGGGCGGCGGGCCTTCAGCTGCGTGATGCGGGTGATCCCAGCGCCGCACTGATTACGCCCGCGGTGTTTGCCGTCATCGCCACGACCATGATCCTGCACGGGTTTTCCCTCCGGCCACTGGCACGCTATCTGCGGCTGACACTGTCGGATGAACCCGCGCTGGCGATCATGGGGGCCAATGCATGGTCCACCAATCTGGCGACCATCATTCATCAGCAGGGGATTCCGGTGGTTCTGGTCGATACCTATTCCGGGGCGCTGGAAAAGGCCGACCGGCAGGGCGTGCCGACCCTGAAGGCCGAACTCCTGTCCGAAGAAGGGCTTGAACGGCTGGAGGAGCGACCGGCGGATTATCTGATCGCGGCGACGCCTGATGCGATCTATAACGGGCTGGTCTGTGCGCGGCTGGCCCCGGATTTTGGGCGGCAGCGCGTATTCCAGGTCAGTCCGGGCGTGGCACGGCTTGACCTGTATCGTGGTGTCAGCCGGGAATCGCGGGGCAAGGTTCTGGGGGAACCGTCATGGAATTTTTCCATGATTGATTCCCTCTTTGACAGGGGATGGCGTTTCCACTGTCATGTTATAACGGACCCGTTGCAGGAAAATGATATCGCGCAGGGACATGCGATGGTTTTCATGGTGATTCGCAAAGGGGTGGCGATATGGGTCATCTCTGCCGAGGATGAGGTCCGTTCCGAAGCCGGCGAGGGGGATATGGTCATCGTATTCCAGCCCCCGCCCGTTGCATCCCCTGACCCTGTGGCGGCATAGGGGGCGCGGGATTCAGCACGTCATGCCGGGGGGCAGGACCTCGATTTCAGACAACCCCATTTCCAGCAGATGCCGCAGGTCAGATTCGGGCACCGCGATGCAGCCCTCGGTCGGGCGACCGCCTGTCTGGGGAAGGTGAAGGAAGATGGCGGAGCCACGTCCGCGTACAGGCGGCGAATCATTGTAACCCAGAACGACGATGATGTCGTAGACGTGATCGTCACGCCACAGGCGTTCATGCCGACCGGCATGTGGCAGGATCACATACTGGTTATAATCGCTCTCTGCCGGATCGTCACACCAACCATCGTGCGGCGATAATGGTTCCACCGGCAGGCGGCAAACCGGGGCCGCGACCCGGTCGGCACGATAGAAAACCCGCCGCAGCGGAAGGATTCCAACCGGAGTGGCATGATCTCCCTCGATTTTATGCAGTGTGACGCCATTCGCGCCAATGGCTGCGGGTATCCGCCTGTTCATGCAATGCAGTTGTGCGTCCAGACCGGTATTCGATTGCAAAATAGCGCGTATCATGAATTTCTCTGTGTAAGGTCGCATGTGTGTTATGTCCGGCCTGCGTATGGCTGGATATGGTTTCGCGATCATTGGGCGACAGCCTGATGCGACATGTTATCGTATCATGAAAGTCGAATAACCGATTCCGAATCTCGGAACGGACAAAGTTATAAAGAGGGTTCGATGGCGGGTGCACGTCCCATTCTGATAGCGGACGACGATCAGACGTTACGTCAAATGCTCGTTGAACAGCTGCAGGTTGAAAGTGAATTTGAAGCAATCGAGGCAGGGTCCGTCGCTGAAGCATGGGAAAAGCTGAATGCGCCGGGTGCCCGTTTCGATGCGATCATCCTTGATGTTTCACTCCCTGATGGCGACGGGCGGGATTTCTGCGCCGATCTGCGGCGTAAGGGGAAGCGTATCCCGATTATCATCCTGACGGGGTCGGATGATGAAACGGATGTGGTGCGCGGCCTTGATG
This sequence comes from Novacetimonas hansenii JCM 7643, assembly GCF_000964405.1. Classification (GTDB taxonomy): domain Bacteria; phylum Pseudomonadota; class Alphaproteobacteria; order Acetobacterales; family Acetobacteraceae; genus Novacetimonas; species Novacetimonas hansenii. The sequence continues at coordinate 40,335 of NZ_BANE01000045.1, read as the reverse complement.
CCGGCGCCAACGATTACGTGGCAAAGCCGTTCCGTATCGCGGAACTGCTGGCGCGGCTGCGTGCGCAGATGCGTATTTTCGAAAATAGCGAAGATGCTGTTTTTGCCATTGGCCCGTATATTTTCCGCCCTTCGGCCAAGCTGCTGCAGGAAACGGAAAAGAACCGCCGCATCCGCCTGACGGAAAAGGAAGCCGCGATCCTGAAGTTCCTGTATCGCGCCGGTACACGTCCCGTGCCACGGCAGGTGCTGCTGAACGAGGTCTGGGGTTATAACGCAGCGGTGACAACCCACACGCTGGAGACGCATATCTATCGCCTGCGTCAGAAGATCGAGCCCGATCCGACCAATGCCACGCTGCTTGTCACCGAAGGCGGCGGGTATCGTCTTGACCCCGAAGGCGGCAAGAGCGCGGCCTGATCCCGCTTTTTTCAGCTCATGTCATGCGGTGAGGGGCCCTGTGTGTTTCACCGCATGGAGTGTGTGGCGGGCAGGGTCCACAATGCTGTCCGCACGCGCCCTGTTTTCAAAAGGGCACTTCCCGGAAAAATTTGGACATGCCCTATCGACGGCCCGTTTTAAAACCGTTGGCGGCGGGTGAGGTATCCCGGCCCTACGGCAAAGGGGCGTCATCACAGGGCATCACCACAGGGGCGCACGACACGGGAGCCATGGTTATGCGGGCATGGCTATATCGCCAGGTCCACAATCACCGGGACATGGTCTGACGGCTTTTCCCAATCGCGAACGGGACGCAGGACCGACATGTCGCGTAATGCTGGCACAAGGTCAGGCGTCACCCAGACATGGTCCAGACGCCGTCCACGGTTGGACGCGCTCCAGTCCCGGTTGCGATAGGACCACCATGTGTAGAGCTTTTCATCCGCCGGAACAAAGTGCCGCATGGCGTCAACAAAGCCGCTGTTCTGCCATGCCAGCAGGCGTGACGTTTCTTCGGGCGTGTGGCTGACAATCTTCAGAAGCTGCCGGTGGCTCCAGACATCATGTTCCAGTGGTGCGATATTCAGATCCCCCACCACCACCGTTCGGCAGACATCACGTTGCGCGAACCATGCGCGGGCTTCCTCGACGAATGCAAGCTTGTGCGCGAATTTCGGATTTTCCACCGGATCAGGAATATCGCCGCCCGCAGGGACATAGAAGTCATGCACGGTCACGGCATCCGTGCCTTCTCCGCATTCCACGGCGATATGGCGGCAATCGCCCCTGTCGCACCAGTCTGGCGTATCGGTCAGCATGCGCATGGGCTGGCGGCTGAGGATCGCGACACCGTTATAGCTTTTCATGCCGCGAAAACAGACATGGGGAAATCCCAACGCCTGTACCGCGTCCAGCGGGAACAGGTCGTCCGTGACCTTGGTTTCCTGCAGGCAGACGATATCCGGCTGGTTCTCCGCGCATAACCGCTCCAGCAGGGGCAGGCGCAGACGAAGCGAATTGATATTCCATGTCATGATACGCATAGGGGTGAATTACCCATCAGCCCGCCCCTGGCAAGGGCAATTAGCGCCAGGGGGCGCCAACATTCCCACGAAAATGCAAAGTGGGGACAGGGGGGAGAAGTCCAGACTTTCGTACGAAAGCAGAACAGATCCAAAAGAAGCCTTGAAATCACATGGGAAAACCTCGAAATACCCCTCAACGGCCTTCAGGTCTGAATTTTATTCACCTGAGGGCTTGACATCATTGTTTTCCAGCAAGTTGCGTGCCTGAAGGGTCTCCTTTGGTCCTGCATCCATCCATAATTGTTTTATATCAAATGGTTATGCGTTGTGATGTTTTTTTGGGCAATCCAAAGGCAGGGGAGGAAAACCGCCATGCGCATGATTTTATCTGCCTCTGCTCCACAGACTTATCCACAACTTCGGTGGATGAACGATTTTCAATGATCCCGGACGAAAAGACCATCACCACGATCCCCACTTCCCCGGCCCTCCCATCGCACGAAAGCGCAACCCCGGTGGGGGTTGCCGCGATTCACAAGGCGCTCCAGACCATGCCCCTGTCACCGGGGGTCTATCGCATGCTGGGCCGCAAGGGGGAGGTGTTGTACGTCGGCAAGGCGCTCGCACTGAAAAAGCGCGTCACGTCCTATACGCAGGTTCACCGGTTGCCGGAACGGTTGCGGCGCATGGTGTCGGAAACGGCGTATATGGAGATCGTCACCACCCATACCGAGGCCGAAGCCCTGTTGCTGGAGGCCAACTATATCAAGCGCATGCAGCCGCGTTACAACATCCTGCTGCGTGATGACAAAAGTTATCCATGGATCATCCTGACCGATCGGCATGAATTCCCCCAGATTGCGAAACATCGCGGAAAACCGGTCAAGGGCGCATCTTATTGGGGGCCGTTTGCATCCGCATGGTCGGTGAACCAGACGCTGAACCTGTTGCAAAAGGCATTCCTGCTGCGTTCATGCACCGATTCCGTGCTGCAATCACGGACACGCCCGTGCCTGTTGCATCAAATCCATCGCTGTTCCGCCCCATGTGTCGATCTGATCAGCCAGGAGGATTACGGCGCGTTGGTGCAGCAGGCGCGCGATTTCCTGTCCGGCAAGAATCCCCGCATGCATGAGGAGCTTGTCCGGCAGATGGAAGAGGCGGCAGGCGCGCTGCAATTCGAACGCGCGGCCGCCATCCGTGATCGTATCCGTGGCCTGTCGGCCATGCAGCAGGACGCCAGCGTCATCAACCCGACCACCATGTCCGATGCCGATATCGTCGCCATCTGGCAGATTGCGGGGCAGTCCTGCATTGAGGTCTTTTTCATTCGTGGGGGTCGCAACAACGGCAATCGCGCCTTTTTCCCCAGCCATGCCCGCGACGAAGGCGCGGCTGATGTGCTGGCGGCATTCCTTGCGCAGTTTTATGACGACAAGCCGCCACCGGGCCAGATTCTGGTCAATCACGCCATTTCCGATAACGAACTGCTGGGCCGTGCGCTGGAACTGCGTCGGGGGAAACGTGTTGAGATCATCCATCCGCAACGCGGGGAAAAACGCGCGGTGCTTGAACATGCCGAACTGAACGCGCGCGAGGCGCTGGAACGCAAGCTGGCGGAAAGCGCGGGGCAGGCCCGTCTGCTGCGTGGTGTGGCCGATCTTTTCGGTCTGGCAAACCCGCCCGGCAGGATCGAAACCTATGATAACAGCCATATCATGGGCTCACATGCATATGGCGTGATGGTGGTTGCCGGTCCCGAAGGGTTTGAAAAGCGGGCCTATCGTAAATTCGCCATCAAGGGGCCGGTCACGCCCGGTGACGATTTCGGCATGATGCGCGAGGTGCTGGAGCGTCGCTTCAGCCGCGCCCTGCGGGACCGTGAGGAGGGCATACGTCCAGATGACTGGCCCGATATCCTGCTGATCGACGGGGGGGCGGGACAGTATTCCGCCGTGCGCGCGGTGCTTGATGAACTCGGGGTGACGGATGTGACCCTTGTGGGGATCGCCAAGGGGATTGACCGCGACGCGGGCCGCGAATGGTTTCACACCGCGACCCGTCCACCGTTCCAGTTGCCCCCGCGTGACCCGGTCCTGTACTACCTGCAACGCCTGCGTGACGAAGCCCATCGCTTTGCCATCACGACACACCGTGCCGGGCGGTCAAAAACATTGGTCAAATCCGAACTCGATGATATTCCCGGTGTCGGCCCGGCACGTAAGCGCGCGCTGCTGAACCGGTTCGGTTCGGCGCGTGGCGTGCGTCAGGCGGGGTTGGGGGAACTGGAATCCGCACCGGGCATCAGCCGGGATACGGCACGGACAATATACGGTTTTTTCCATCCCGACTGGACCGGGGAATGAACCTTGTGTCATGCAGATGTGAGCAAATGAGCGGGCAGACCAGCGTTATAGATGTTTTTGTTTCGCGCTGTCCTTGGATATAGCTGGTGAACCATGCTTACTGACCTGCCTAATCTCCTGACCCTGTCGCGGATTGTTGCTGTGCCGGTCGTTGTGCTGCTGGTTGTCATCAGTACACCCGGCACGGACTGCGCCGCATGCGTCATCTTCATCCTGGCCGGGATTACCGATTACCTTGATGGCAAGCTGGCGCGCGCATGGCACCAGAATTCCGACCTTGGCCGCATGCTCGACCCGATCGCTGACAAGCTTCTGGTGGGGGCGTGCCTGATGGTGCTGGCCGGGCTTGCGCGGCTTCCTTATTGGACGCTCTATCCCGCGATCATCATCCTCTCGCGGGAGATACTGGTCAGTGGCCTGCGTGAATATCTGGCGACGACCAAGGTGGGACTGCCGGTTACGCGCCTTGCCAAATGGAAAACCGGGTTCCAGATGACTGCCATCGGTTTCCTGCTGGCGGGGGACAGCACCGCCAGCTTGCTGGATATCACATGGTTGCCGGTCAACCTGCTGGGGGCGATCATGCTGTGGGTTGCCGCGGCCCTGACGCTGGTGACCGGGTGGGATTATCTTTCCACCGGTATCCAGCATGTCACCCGTAACAACCAGTCGGTAGGTAATATCGTCCCCTGAATTTTCTGCTGGCGGTTCTGCCGGGCGCATATACCACTTGTGGTTGTGAGATTATGCGGGCAAATTCTCCCTATGGTTGTGCCGGCCATGAACCAGGGAGAATGCGATGCGTCCGAAAGCCCCGTTTCTACTACTCTTATGCCTGACGGGGTGTGGTGGGTTTGGCGACATTCTTGCCGATAACACGCAACTGCCTGGCAGCCTGCCCAACATGCCAAAGATGGAATCGGAAAACCTGCGTCGTTCCATGGGGCATGCCGTGGCGGAGCCCCCGATCCTGCCGCAGGGGCAGGACATATGGCCCACCAGGATACAGTCCATGCCCACGCTGGCGGATATCAGTTCGGGACGTGTGCATGCACAGTCCGGGCATTTCGTCCGTCGTTCCGCCGATGGCGCGCAACAACTGCTCGACGGGGCATCGCTCAGCATCGGTGAGGCGGATGCAGGCGATCTGCCGGCCGACCTGCCCGCCGCCATGCCGACGATACAGGACGGGCACGAGGGCAAGGGCCATCCGGCAAGAAGCCATGCCATGGCGGAAAATGCGGATATCATCGTTCCCCATGCCGATGGCGGCAAAACCGTGATCCATGCCGATGGCGCGGTGGTCGAGCAACCGCATCCCTGATATAGCGCTACGCATACCAGAACCTGACGCAGCAAAAGGGTGGGCGGATGCCGGACATTCTCTACTTCGCATGGCTACGAGACCGCCTGGGCCATGACCGCGAAGCCATAAGCCTGCCGTCCGGCGTCACGCGGGTAAGTGACCTTGTGCAGATGTTGCATGACCGGGGCGGTGAATATGGTGAAATCTTCGGACAGCCCGAACTGGTGCGCGTCGCGGTGAACCAGTCCTTTGCAGCGCTGGATACATGCATAGGGCCCGATGACGAAATCGCCTTCTTCCCGCCGGTCACGGGGGGATAGCAGCGCCATGCCACGCATCCATATCCGCGTTCAGACCGAAATATTTGATCCCACCCATGAAAGCGCCAGCCTGCTGGCGGGACATTCCGATGTCGGGGCCATGGCGTCGTTCATCGGCATGGTCCGTGAGGATGGGGGGCTGCGCTCTCTGGAACTGGAACATTATCCCGGCATGACCGAATCGATGATGACGCGAATCGCCGAATCGGCGGCCACGCGATTCGGGCTGTCGGGCTGCACCATCATCCATCGCGTGGGACGGCTTGGGGTTGGGGCCCCGATCGTACTGGTAATCTGCACGGCGGCCCATCGTGGCACCGCGTTTCAGGCTGTGGAGTTTGTCATGGACTGGCTCAAGAGCCGGGCGCCTTTTTGGAAAAAAGAGGAATTCAGCGATGGTCGCACCCAATGGGTGCAGCCGCGCGAACATGATGCACAATGCCTGCGGCGATGGGATGACGCAGACGGGAACAGCCTGGATATTCCCGCCGGACGTTGAGCGGTTTTGCCTGCCAAAGTGGAGTGAAAAATAACTTTTTTCCTCTTGACGACGGATTGTCCAAGAGTCGGAAAAGGCCACTGCGTCCATATATATAGTGCATCAGGACGCGGATTGGTCCATATATAGCGCCATAGCAGCAATGACCGGACACATAGGAACAGGATCACCCGATCCTGCGACACGTCACGGGCAGCTTATGGAGTTTAAGTGGATGAGTCTGGATGGCATCTCCGGTTCTACGGTCGAGGGATATAGTGACGAACACGATGCCATCCACAGAAAGGATGCGGCCCCCATGCCCGAGATGTTTGATGACGTCGTCCAGTTGCCAGACGGCTTTTCCGTCCGTGTTGACCGCAGCCGCGATGCGCTGCTGACGGCGTTTGGCAAGGCGACGCTCGATAACCGCTACCTTCTGCCCGGCGAGGGGTATCAGGACCTGTTTGGCCGCGTCGCGTCGTATTACGGCGCGGACGAAGGACATGCGCAGCGTCTGTATGACTATATCTCGCGTCATTGGTTCATGCCGGCCACCCCTGTGCTGTCGAACGGGGGCACCACGCGCGGCCTGCCGATTTCATGCTTCCTGAACGAAGCCAATGACAGCCTGCGCGGTATTGTCGATCTGTGGAACGAGAATGTGTGGCTGGCCTCAAAGGGCGGCGGGATCGGTTCCTATTGGGGCAACCTGCGTTCGATCGGGGAGAATGTCGGCCGCAATGGCAAGACATCCGGCGTCATTCCGTTCATCCGCGTTATGGACAGCCTGACGCTGGCCATCAGCCAGGGGTCGCTGCGTCGCGGGTCGGCTGCGGTCTATCTGCCGGTCTGGCATCCTGAAATCGAGGAATTCATCGAACTGCGTCGCCCCACCGGTGGTGATCCCAACCGCAAGGCGCTCAACCTCCATCATGGAATCCTGATTTCGGATGCGTTCATGCGCGCCGTGGCGGCGGACGAGGAATGGGCATTGCTGTCGCCCAAGGATGGCAGCCACATCCGCAAGGTGTCGGCCCGGTCGCTGTGGATACGCATCCTGACCGCCCGTATGGAGCAGGGCGAACCGTACATCATCTATTCCGATCACGTGAACAATGCGCGCCCCCAGCATCACAAGCTGGCGGGGCTGGAGGTCAAGACCTCCAACCTGTGTGCCGAAATCACGTTGCCCACCGGCATGGACCATCATGGCAAGGAACGTACGGCGGTGTGCTGCCTGTCGTCGCTCAACCTTGAAACCTGGGATGAATGGAAGGATGATCCGCAGTTCATCGAGGACGTTATGCTGTTCCTCGACCGGGTGTTGCAGGATTTTATCGACCGTGCCCCCGATGACATGGAACGCGCCAAATACGCCGCCGCGCGTGAACGTTCGGTCGGGTTGGGGGTCATGGGCTTCCACAGCTTCCTTCAGGCCAAGAACATCCCGTTCGAAAGCGTGATTGCCAAGGTGTGGAACAAGCGGATTTTCGAGCATATCCGCAAGCAGGCCGACGCTGCGTCCCATAAGCTGGCGCAGTCGCTGGGCGCATGTCCCGATGCCGCGGAATATGGCGTTATGGAGCGGTTTTCGAACAAGATGGCGATTGCGCCGACGGCATCGATTTCCATTATCGCAGGCAATGCAAGCCCCGGTATCGAACCAATCGCGGCCAATGTGTTCCTGCAAAAGACGCTTTCAGGGTCTTTTACGGTGCGTAATCGCCATCTGGACCGGCTTTTGACGCAAAAGGGGCGCAACACGGATGACGTATGGTCGTCCATCACCCTGAATAAGGGCAGTGTGCAGCATCTTGATTTCCTGGATCAGCAGGAAAAGGATGTGTTCAAAACCGCCTTTGAACTGGATCAGCGCTGGGTGATCGAACATGCGGCGGATCGCGCGCCCTTCATCTGCCAGGCACAGTCAATCAACCTGTTCCTGCCCGCCAACGTGCACAAGCGCGACCTGCACCAGATCCATTACATGGCGTGGAAACGTGGCGTGAAATCGCTGTATTACTGCCGTTCCCTGTCGGTCCAGCGCGCTGATGCCGTCAGTGATGGCAAGGTGAAGAACGATATCATGCAAAAGGAAACGGACGAGGCCCTGCCACCGATCCCCCCTGCGGCCCCTGCATCCTCGACGGATTACGAGGAATGCCTCGCCTGTCAGTAAGGGGACGTTTGGCAATGACGTCGTCATAAAGAACGATATGGCGTTTCAGGTGTCGCCTGCCTTCCAACAGGCGACATCTGCCAAAGCGTGTTGAAAAAATCTTTATCAAAAACTTTTATCATTAGCCGGATATGATCGTGGCTGTCCTGCCTCAGCCAGAGCAGGCGCGCCTGCCGCAGGGGATATCACATCCCCTGTTGTGTTCATGCAGGAGCCAGGAGAAGCGGCGGTCCTGTTTGGCTTCGAATAGGGTGAGCACCATGAGCGATACATCATCTGGCCCGGACACCCGGACCGAGCAGCACTTTGACCTGCTAACCGCGAACCCGGTTTACAAGCCCTTCCGCTATCCTTGGGCATATGATGCCTGGTTGACGCAGCAGCAGGTACACTGGCTACCCGAAGAGGTGCCCCTTGCCGATGATGTCAAGGATTGGCATCGCAGCCTGACCGAAAGCGAACGGCATCTCGTGACGCAGATTTTCCGCTTCTTCACGCAGTCGGACGTGGAAGTGAACAACTGCTACATGAAGCATTACAGTCAGGTTTTCAAACCGACCGAAGTGCTGATGATGCTGTCGGCATTTTCCAATATCGAAACGATCCATATCGCGGCCTATAGCCATCTGCTCGATACGATCGGCATGCCTGAATCGGAATATTCCGCATTCCTGAAATACAAGGAAATGAAGGATAAGTACGATTACATGCAGGAATTCTCGGTCTCGAACAAATACGAGATCGCCCGTACGCTTGCGGCATTCGGTGCGTTTACCGAGGGATTGCAGCTTTTTGCCTCGTTCGCGATCCTGCTGAACTTCCCGCGCTTCAACAAGCTCAAGGGCATGGGACAGATTGTCTCATGGTCGGTGCGTGATGAAACGCTGCATTGTGTCTCCATGGCGCGGCTGTTTCGGGTTTTTGTGCAGGAAAACCCGGAAATCTGGACGCAGAAGCTGCAAGATGACATCCGCCAGATCTGCCGCGATATTGTGGAGCATGAGGATGCCTTTATCGACCTGTCATTTGAAATGGGGCCGGTGGAAGGGCTCGATGCCGCGCAGGTGAAACGCTATATCCGCTTTGTGGCCAACCGTCGTCTGGGCCAGCTTGGCCTTGATGGGCTGTATGATGTTGCGACCAATCCGCTGCCATGGGTGGATGAGATGGTCAACGCGGTCGAGCATGCCAATTTCTTTGAAAACCGTTCCACCGAATATAGCCGTGCGGCGACGCAGGGAACATGGGGCGAAGCCTTCGACTGATCCTGTGTGGCTCCTTGCAAGGGGCCACATAACTGACTGTAATAATAGAAGTTTTCAGGGGATCTGGTTTGGATTCAAAATCTGCCGCCTTGGTTCCGGGATGCGGTGGTCAGTAAAATTTTTATAATGTGTTGGAGTTTAGATTAGTCGAGGAGCGGCTGGCCTTCACGCAGGACGGCATGGGCGGCCTGCGTGAAGGTGCCATCCGCATGATGCAGCACAATGCCAGGCAGAAGTCGCGCAGGGGTGCGTGATCCCATGCGTCCCCGTATCAGCACGATCTTTGCCGCAACGCCCTGCCGGGGCCAGCAGGGGAAGACCGTAATATCCCCCAGATGGCTGTCGCCCATGCTGCTGATTGCGTGATCGAGCAATGTGGCAGGCACCGCAAGTGTCAGGGTTCCATGGTGACGCAACTGTGCCGACAGGCTGCCGACCCAGTGTGCAAGGCCCGCGCGCGGCAGGCGGCGCGCCCTGTCCCGACGCGACAGGGGGGAGGGGGTGCTGGCATGGTCATGCCACGGCGGATTGGCAAAGGCATGGTCGATACGCCGCACGCCCGGTCCGCTCAGATACGGGTCATCAGGCATCGCCGGCAAGGTGGCCTGCAGGATACGAATCGTGTCGAATCCGTTATCGCCAACATTCACCTGACCAAGGGCGACAGTATGGGAATCGCATTCCAGCCCGATCCCGCGCACACCCGGCACCCGTGCCGCAAGGCACAAAAGCCCCGCGCCCGCGCCGCATCCCCCTTCGAGTACATATTGCCCGGCGCGTGCAGGCACGCACGCGGCCATCAGGACAGGTTCCAGTCCTGTCCGGTATCCATCGCAAAATTGACGATAGCGGACACGCCCATCAAGGAGCGTTCCCAACGTCATGGGGGGCAGTGTATCCATGCGCGAGACCGCCGTCATACGTGCGCATTCAGCATTCGGTATCGTCCTCTGGCTTGACCGCCTTTCCGGTGCCCCTCATATACTCTGATACATTGAACCTTCGGAACCGGGAGAATAACCTTTTGGGCCTTGCAGTTAGTCTGCCGGAATCCGATAAAACGGCAAGTCAGAAAGACAAAGGGGCTCGACGCCCGATGGCAGACGGATCTGAGGTTGCCTTGCGCGACCTGGCTGAATATCTCGCCGATGACATGGCGGCATGCAATCGCGCAATCGTTGAACGCATGGACAGTCCGGTCGCGCTGATCCCTCAACTGGCGGCGCACCTTGTCGCGGCGGGGGGAAAACGGCTGCGTCCGTTGCTGACACTGGCGTCGGCGCGGTTGTGCGGGTATGAACCCGACGCCACGCATCAGCGCCATGTCGCGCTTGCGGCATGTGTGGAGTTCATCCACACCGCAACGTTGCTGCATGATGATGTCGTGGACGAAAGCACCCTGCGGCGGGGATTGGCCAGTGCCAATGCCATCTTCGGTAACAAGGCATCGGTGCTGGTGGGTGATTTCCTGTTTGCCCGTTCGTTTCAGCTCATGACCGATGATGGCTCGCTCAAGGTGATGAACATCCTGTCCTCTGCCTCCGCGACCATTGCGGAAGGGGAGGTGCTGCAGATGTCCACGCAGAACGACCTTTCGACCAGTATCGAGAAATATCTCGAAGTGATCCATGGCAAGACCGCCGCCCTTTTCGCGGCGGCCTGCCGGGTGGGGGCCGTTGTTGCCGATCAGCCGTTGAAGGTGGAAGAAGCCCTCGATTCCTATGGCACCAACCTCGGCATGGCGTTCCAGCTTGTCGATGATGCGCTGGATTATGCGGCGGATCAGGCCACGCTGGGCAAAACGATCGGCGATGACTTCCGCGAAGGCAAGATCACCCTGCCCGTACTGACGGCCTATAACGCAGGGGATGAAAAAGACCGCGTTTTCTGGCGTCGCGTCATTGAGGAAAGCGAGCAGACGCCGGATGATCTCGACCATGCGCTGGAACTGATTGCGCGGACCAATGCCATTGGCATTACGCTCGATCATGCCACACGCTATGCGGAGGCCGCGTCGCAGGCATTGGATATCTTCCCGCATTCCCGCCTGAAGCAGTTGTTGCAGGATACCGCGTCCTATACCGTCAGCCGCCTGCGCTAAAAGGTGGTTTGTAAAAACAGACCCGGTAATACACTGAAAAGATAAAAGTTTTTGGTGAAGCTTTTTCTAAAAAGCTTCGAAAGACGCCGCCTTTTTGAAAAAAGGCGGCCCCCAGAAACTTTTCTTGTTTTCAGAAGTACCACAATGCGCGGCCTGTTATCTTATGCAGGTGTCCTGCGCGTTCTGGTGGTCCTCTCCCATAAAGGGATAGGCTGCGTCATATCCCATGTGACGCAATCCGGGGAGCAAAGCCCCCATATCCTGCGGCAATGCGGTAAAGAATGCATGCCCCGGCTGATACGGTCCTTTTGCGGCAACCGTGCCGAGGTTATGGGCAAGACGTGTTGCCTGTCGTGAGACCGCCTGCGCCGGATCAATCCAGCGCAGGCCGGGCCGCCCCAGCCGCTGAAAGCGATCCAGCAGGAACGTATAATGGGTGCAGCCCAATCCCACGACATCAATGGCGTCGCCCCCGGGCTGTGAAAACAGCCCATCCATTTCCATCCTTATGGCCCTTTCGGGAACGGGGCGCCCCCGAAAGGCCAGTTCGGACAGGTCCGCAAGGTTGCGCGCGCCATAGGTGATGAGGGTGCAACCCGGGGCGAACCTGTTTCGCAGGTTGCTCAGATAAGGGCGCGTCAGTGTCGCACGTGTTGCCAGCAGGCCGATGGTTCCACTTTGCGTCAGGTCGGCCGCCCATTTAATCGGGGGTACACATCCCACGAAAGGGAGCCTATGGCGCGCGCGCAGGGCATCAAGGGCAAGGGTACTGGCGGTGTTGCAGGCGATGACCACCAGGTCCGGTCGCAACCGTGCGATGGCCTGCCCGACAAGGGTAAGGATGCGTGTTACCAGAAAATCATCAGCCTGTTCCCCATAGGGAAAAACGGCCGTATCGGCGAGGTAGTCGATGCGTGCCCCCGGAAGGTCCGTCCTGAGGCAGCGCACGATTCCCAGGCCGCCGATACCTGAATCAAATGCAAGAATCCGCACGTCCCGTCACACCATGGGTTCAGGACGCCTTATCCGCCGTGAGCTTGCGCGTCAGGGCTTCTTCCGCGCTGGCGACGCCGCCATGCTTGGCCGACCATGCGCAGGGGTTTTCAAGGAAGCGGCGGACTTCGTTTGCATCTTTTTCAGAGAAATAGGGCTTGCCCGCGCAGGCCTCGAGGATATCCCACCATGTGCACAGTGCATGCAGCGTGATGTTCATGTCCGCCAGTGTCTGGTATGCGCCGGGAAACACGCCATAAAAAAACACGACGAACGTATGGTCCACGATAGCCCCTGCATCGCGCAGGGCCTGTGCAAACTGCACCTTGGACGAACCATCCGTCGTCAGGTCCTCCACCAGCAGCGTGCGCATGTTTTCGGGCACATCGCCCTCGATCTGGGCATTGCGGCCAAAGCCCTTGGGCTTTTTGCGGACATAGGCCATCGGCGCCATCATCCGGTCGGCAATCCACGCGGCAAAGGGAATACCCGCCGTTTCCCCGCCAACCACGGCGTCAATGCTTTCATAACCGACATGGCGGCCGATTTTTTCCACCCCCAGTTCCATGATCTTCTGTCGCGCGCGGGGGAAGAAGATGATCCGGCGGCAGTCAATGTAAACAGGCGATTTCCAGCCAGAGGTCAGGGTGTAAGGTTCATCCGGGCGGAAATTGACGGCCTTGATTTCCAGCAGAAGACGCGCGGTCGTCAGCGCGGCATCCCGATCCCATGCGGTTGAACCGGTTGAAAGGCCAGCGCCATTTCCTGTTGCGTCGTGCATCTACCCTGCCTCCAGATTGTGGATATGAAATGTTGAAAAGACGCTTACCGGGAAAAGCGCGGAAAATCCATAATTAGAGCGGATGGGCGAAACATTCCGTCATGCTGGTATGAATTCCGTGGACAGATATGATTTTGCGAAATGGTGACAAGTGTTTTCTTGATTCCCAGGCAGGTTATAGATTACACTTCCGCCAAGTTAATAATAATTATCATTTTCGGGTGGTGTCTTATCGTGGGTTCTGAAACAAGCCATATCGTTCGCAACTGCGAACGGGCCGTTGTTACCGCGTACCAGGAACTGCGTCAGGTGGGGACGACGGATGTGTCCGCCTTCCATGCCTGCACGACGCTGTATCGCATCCATCACCCCGAGGCATCGTTAAACGAAGCGCGGCGTCTGGTGTCCGAATGGATTGACCACCATGTCGTCCATCATCGTCCCGGTCCGACGACGGGCTGTGAGTGTGCTTGAGGATTGACGCATCCGGGTGGTGACGTATCACCCGGACAAGGCAATGCACACATACATATAATTATATGCAACGGGCCTCTTCCACATGGGTGGAAGAGGCCCGTTTTCATTGGTGTGACCTGTTTTCCCCGGCCCGTGGGCCGGGAAAGGGCAGGGGATCAGGAACGTTCGGAAATGGGGGTGAAATCGCGTTCCGGCGAACCCACATAAAGCTGACGCGGGCGGCCGATACGCTGGCCCGGTTCTTCGATCATTTCCTTCCACTGGCTGATCCAGCCGGTGGTGCGCGCCACGGCAAACAGCACGGTGAACATGCTGGTCGGGATGCCCATGGCCTTGAGGATGATGCCCGAATAGAAATCGACATTCGGATACAGGCTGCGCTTGACGAAATATTCGTCGCTGATCGCGATTTTTTCGAGCTCGATGGCCAGATCCAGCAGCGGGTCGTCCTTGATGCCCAGTTCGCTCAGGACTTCATGGCAGGTGGCCTGCATGATCTTGGCGCGGGGATCGAAGTTCTTGTACACACGATGGCCAAAGCCCATCAGGCGCACGCCGCTACTCTTGTCCTTTACCTTGGCGATGAAGTCGGGAATGTTATCCTTATGCCCGATGGAGGCCAGCATCTTCAGCACGGCTTCGTTCGCGCCGCCATGCGCAGGTCCCCACAGCGCCGCGATCCCGGCAGAGATGCAGGCAAACGGGTTGGCCCCCGTGGAACCGGCAAGGCGCACCGTGGAGGTCGAGGCATTTTGTTCATGATCCGCATGCAGGATCAGGATACGGTCCATGGCGCGGGCCAGTACAGGATTGATCTTGTACTGCTCGCTGGGAACCGCGAACATCATGGACAGGAAATTTTCCGCATAGGACAGGTCGTTACGCGGATAGATGAAGGCATCCCCCTGCGTATAACGATAGGCCCATGCCGCGATGGTCGGGATCTTGGCGATGATGCGCATGGCCGACAGGTTACGGCTGGCCGCGTTCGAGATGTCGATCCCGTCGTGATAGAAGGATGAAAGCGCGCCCACCGTGCCGCACAGGATCGCCATCGGGTGCGCGTCGCGACGGAACCCGTTAAAGAAATTGCGGATCTGTTCATGCAGCAGGGTATGATGCTTGATATCCGTCACGAAGGTGTCATACGCCTTCTGGTCCGGCAGCTCGCCATTCAGGAGGAGGTAGGCAACCTCCATGAATGTGGCTTTTTCCGCCAGTTGTGCGATGGGATACCCACGGTGCAGCAGGATGCCCTTTTCACCATCGATAAACGTGATCTTGCTGGTGCACGATGCCGTCTCGCCATAGCCGGGATCGAAGGTGAATACACCCGTCTGTGCAGGCAGCTTGCGGATATCGACGACATCCGGCCCCAACGTGCCAGACAGAACCGGCAGCGCCGCACTCTTTTCGCCTAGCGAGATAGTCGCGGTTTTTCCTGACTCGCTCATCAAACACTTCCTCCTGGTCGTCCGCCGTCGCTGTTGCGGTATGGCGAAACGTGTCTCCAACCTCGGGACAGCCTGTCGTTCTGGCGACAGTTTCGTGCCTGCCCACGTTTTATGTGCCCACCCGTCCAGTGCGGATCATGATGGGCGTTGAAACCGAGATAAGGACGAAATGGCATCCATGGCAATCCGGGGCAGCCATGCCCGGCGGACATCAGTCACAGAGGGCGCGATACAGGCTCATTTCATGATTCTGGTTATTATTCCACGGAATTACGCTGAAAAAGCACGCCATTGCCGCAGGGGGGAAGCCCAGTGACAGGGCAGGGGGCAGATTGCCCGAAGCATCGCGCCCCGCAAGGTCCATGACCAGGTTACCGATGCCCGGATTGTGGGATAACACAATGATATTACGGTATTTTTCATCTACCTCGCACAGCACCTCAAGGATACGGTCCGCAGAGGTTTCATAAAGTGCGTTCACATGTTGGACATCGGGGGCATGATCTCCGAAAAATGATCCCATTGCCGCCCACGTCTCACATGTGCGTAACGATGGGCTGATCAGGGCAAGATCGGGCACGAACCCCATTGCCTGCAGGTCATGGCCCCGCTGCCGGGCCGACAGGCGTCCCTGTGCCGTCAGGGGGCGCTGGATATCGGCATCCATGCCAAAGTCGCCAAAGGGCACGGGCGCAGCCTGCGCATGGCGCATCAGAACCAGCCGCTGCGGGGACTGCCGCCAGCCATCATCAGGATCGGACATCGTGGGGGATTTCAGGATTGCGGCCTGTCATCGGCGTGACGGGCGATGGCCTCGTGATGCCGGATGACTTCCTTGATAATGAAGGCAAGGAATTTTTCCGCGAAATCGGGGTCCAGGTTTGCGCTGCGGGCCAATGCGCGCAGACGCTCCACCTGCTGGGCTTCACGCGTCGTGTCGGCAGGGGGCATCTGGTAACGTGCCTTCAGGCGGCCCACGGCCTGCGTATGGCGAAACCGTTCCGCCAGCAGGTAAACCAGCGCCGCATCAATGTTGTCGATGCTGCGGCGCAGTTCCAAAAGTGCATCGCGCGCTTCGTCCGGCACGGCGGTCACGGGTGTTTCATTCATGTAGGTCAGGGCTCCCAGTAAAAGCAGGTCTGTATGACAGGGGTCATCAGGATCGGCGGCAGGCGTGATCGCGTCACATTCACATTGCGTGAACAGCGGGGTCGGTCCCCGGCAGGTCAAGTCCGGGCAGGTCGATCCACGCCAGATGGCCGCCCTTGCCCGCACCCGTATCCGTAAAGATCGCCGTGCCACCGGCGCGACCGGTTCGTACCCATGGCCGTCCATCGGTCGAACGCCGGTCATGGCCGCAATAGACGGTATAGCCGGCAGGAATGTGATCCACCCAGTTCAGGCGCCGTTCGGGATACCCGTCTTTTTGTATCCGGCCGGTTGTTTCCCCAAACAGTGCGCGCGACAGCAGGGGCGTAACCGTGCCAAGGCCGGGGGGCGGAACTTCGTCAAGCATACGTACATGAAACCCCCCATGCACGAAGACATATTTCCCCAGCACGATCCATGCGGGTGCCATCGACAGGTCTTCAATCGCGCGTGTCCGTACGTCTTCGTTTTCGGGGGCAAGAAACTGCGCCAGGGTTTCCATCAGTGGCGGGTCGCGTCGCATCTTGCGGCCATGCAGGGCGCGCGCAAGCTTGCGGTCATGGTTGCCCAGCACGAACAGCCCACGCCGTTCGTCGATCAGTTGCTGCATCAACCGGAACGTCCCCACGCTGTCGGGGCCGTAATCCACCAGATCGCCCAACTGTATCAGGAACCGGTCCGTGGCCGCCGCATGGCGGAAGGCATGCAGGTCCCCATGCACATCGCCCACGATACGTATGCGACGCCCGCCGATCATCCGGGCAATGGCGTCATTATCCGGCGTCGGCGCATATCGGGGCATTCCCATCGGGTCTGTCCCCATTGCTGCAGACGGCGGCACATGGAGGGGAAAGCCTGCGCGATGTACGGCGTCGCCCGAAAAGGCATATGGGGGATGGGAGGGTAATCGACGTCTCAAACGAAAGTCCTCTCCCTGAAACATGAATGATGGCCCATCGCCACTTCCTGACCGAACCATATCAAAGCAGATGCGCCAGGCGTGCGCACGCAGGGGCCCTTATCCATCAGGATAACAATCCTTGCACTATCCGCAAACACAGGGATGGCTTGTCTCGACGTCTCCACGATGTTGCGTATCGACAATAGATAATGCTTCAGACCCCCAAGTCATGCAAAAAACGCATGAGAAGGTTGCAATTATCGTTTATGCTCCCTTCACTAGAGCAATCGTGAAGGCAACGATGCATGTAGGACGCAACTGTCACATGCTTTTGTTGTGACGCCCGCCCCGAGACGGAGAACAGATGTCAGGAGGGAAAACGATGCGCATTCCCCCGTTCGCCTGAACCGTAGCAATCCTGTAAGGGGATAAAGCCTCACGGCCAAAGCGTCACGGCACGGGTCGACCGGGAAAACGGGCGACATACGGAAATTGCGCATCAGGTGGTTCGCGCGGAATGGGGGCAGGCAACGTCCCGCACCGTGTCGGGGCCATCACCAAGGATAACCGGCCCGGTGCAATACATGCGCTGGCGCACACAAAAAAGACTTTGAGGGAAAGTTCATGATCGACCACACCCGAATCCGGAATGCGGCGCTCCGGGCCAAGATCACGACAGCGGAACAGGCCGCATCGTTCATCAAGCCCGGCATGACGGTTGGCACCAGTGGCTTTACCGGCGCAGGCTACCCCAAGGCGGTCCCCGAAGCGCTGGCCGCCCTGATGGAAAGCGAGCATGCCAAGGGGCGCGATTTCCGTATCCGCCTGCTGACCGGGGCTTCCACCGGGCCGGAACTTGATGGCGCGCTGGCCAAGGTCAACGGCATTGCCTTTCGCATGCCCTACAACTCCGACCCGGCCTTGCGTGCGCGTATCAACAAGGGCGAAACCGAATATCTCGACATGCATCTCAGCCATGTCGCGCCGATGGCCTGGGCTGGCTTCTTTGGCGATATCGACACCGCCGTGATCGAAGCCACCGCCATCCGCGAAGACGGCAGCATCGTTCCGTCCTCTTCCGTCGGGAATTCCAAGACGTGGCTCGACACGGCCAAGCAGGTCATCATCGAGGTCAATAGCTGGCAGGACAGCGCGCTTGAGGGGATGCACGACATCTGGACCGGCACCGCGCTGCCGCCGCACCGCCAGCCCATCCCCCTGCTTCGTCCCGATGACCGCATCGGGGAGACGTCGTTGCGTGTGGACCCCGCCAAGATCGTGGCCATCGTCGAAACCCATGCGCCCGACCGCAACGCCCCGTTCAGCCCGCCAGACGCGTCGGCCAAGGCCATCGCCGGACACCTGATGGAGTTCTTCCGCCACGAAGTCGCCCGTGGCCGCCTGCCGTCGTCGTTGCTGCCGTTGCAGTCCGGCGTGGGCAATGTCGCCAATGCCGTGATGGGTGGCCTGGAGGAAGGGCCATTCGAAAACCTGACCGCGTTTACCGAGGTGATTCAGGACGGCATGCTGGGCATGCTGGAATCGGGAAAGATGCGCGTCGCCTCGGCCACAGCATTCTCGCTCAGCCCCGAAGCCGCGGAATCGCTGAATTCCCGCATGCGGGAATTCCAGAAGAAGATCATCCTGCGTCCGCAGGACATCAGCAACCATCCCGGCCTGATCCGTCGCCTTGGCTGTATTGCCATGAACGGCCTGATCGAATCCGACATCTATGGGAACGTCAATTCGACGCAGATCATGGGGTCGAAGATCCAGAACGGCATTGGCGGTTCGGGCGATTTCGCCCGTAATGCCTATATTTCCGTCTTCATGACGCCCTCGACCGCCAAGGGGGGCAAGATTTCGGCCATCGTGCCGATGGCGTCGCATGTCGATCACATCACGCAGGATTCGCAGGTTCTGGTAACGGAACAGGGGCTGGCTGACCTGCGCGGCCTGTCACCCAAGCAGCGCGCCGAAGTCATCATCGCCAACTGTGCGCATCCTGACTACCGTCCGATGCTCCAGGATTACTACAAGCGCGCCCGTGCCGGGTCGTTCGGGCAGCAGTCGCCGCATCTGCTGACCGAAGCCCTGTCATGGCACCAGCGCTTCATTGAAACGGGTTCCATGCTCCCGTCCTGACCCTGCCTACAGCCAGCCCGTGTCTTTATGGCGCGGGCTGGCCATCCATCGAAGTGCGCTCTGTTTGCTGGCTACCCGGCTGGCCCCCCTCAGGGCGATGTCGCATCCGTGGGGTGCATTCTGTCCTGCGCCACCATGGCAGAGGCACGTTCAAGGTCGATCGAAAGCACACGGCTGACCCCGCGTTCCTGCATGGTCACGCCATACAGCCGGTCCATATGCGCCATCGTCAACTGATGATGGGTGACAACCAGGAACCGTGTCCCGGCCTCTGCCACCATATCGCCCAGCAGGGCACAGAACCGGCCGACATTGGCATCATCCAGCGGTGCATCAACTTCGTCCAGCACGCAGATCGGGGCGGGATTGCACCTGAATACCGCAAAAATCAGCGACAGCGCCGTCAATGCCTGCTCCCCCCCCGACAGTAGCGACAGGGTGGCCAGCTTCTTGCCGGGCGGCTGGGCATAGATTTCCAGCCCGGCCTGCAGGGGATCGTCATTGCCGACCATGCCCAGATGGGCGCGCCCGCCATTGAACATCCGCGTGAACAGCGATTGGAAATGCTGGTCGATCTGTGAAAAGACCGCCATCAGCCGTTCCCGGCCCTCGCGGTTGAGATTGCCGATCGTCCCACGCAACCGGGCAATGGCGGATTCAAGCTCCGTGCGTTCGGTCATGATCGTGTTGATCTGCTCTCCCGCCTCATTGGCTTCGATTTCCGCACGCAGGTTTACAGGGCCAAGTTCTTCACGCTGGCGGGCCAGACGGCCGACCTTGCGGCGTAACCCGGCCTCGGCTGCCTCGCTCAGGTCCGTTGGCACGATACCGGCGGGCGGCTGTGATTCCGCCATCAACTGCGCAAGGATGGCTTCGGCCTGCTCCTGCTTGCCTTCGGCACGCAGGACGTCCTCACGCATGCGGATCATTGCGGCATCCGCCTTTTCGCGTGCATCCTGCGCCGTGGACAGTGTGGTTTCCGCCGTTTTCAGGGCTTCGGCCGATTGGTTGTAGCGTCCTTCCGCTGCGGACAGGTCGGTGGAAATGGCCTCGCTGCGTGATGTGATCTCTTCGGGTTGCAGGGCGATGCGCCCATGGTCTTCGTGGGCGATCCGCAGGCGGTCGTGGGTCGCGTCCACATCGCGCTGTGTCCCCTCAACGCGGTCGCGCCATTCCCCCATGGCGGCAAGTGCCCCGGCAATGCGTTGGGTCAGTGCCTCATGCTCGTTATCGATCCGCCCGAGCAGGTCACGTACCTCCTGTTCCATCCCCCGCGTTGCGGCATGGTTTTCGCGCAGGGCCTCAAGGTCCCGGGCCAGAAGTTCGGGGTCCGGCAGGGCCGCCTGCTCCGTGACAATCCGTGCGCAGTTTTCGGAAACGGTGGCGAGTTCGCGCCTGATGTCGTCAAGGCGCGGTTCCTGCGCATCAAGGATACTGCGTATTTCGTGCTGGCGGTTTCCGGCCTCGGTCCGGGTCTGTGTCGCCTCATCAAGGGTCGCCTGCGTCGCGCCGCGATTGTCCTGCGCGGTGGACAGTCGTTGCGCCGCCGCTTTTGCAGCCTGTTCCGCCATATCAAGCGTGGCCGTAGCCTGCTCTGCGGGAGGGAGCGAAGCCTGATATGCCTGTGCGCGTTCATGGTCCTGCTGGGCCTGCGCAAGATCCTGCGCCATACGGGCGAGGGCGGGCATGATTGCCTGAAGGCGTGTCTCTGCCTCGCCCTGGCGATTGGTGGCTTCATTCAGGCTGCGCTGCGCTGCGTCATGCGCCACCTGCGCCGCCTGCCGGGCCTGCCGCGCCTGTCCTTCGTCCTGCCGCGCCACGAGTGCCGCCGCCGATGCGCGTTCAAGCTCGGCTTGCAACAGGGCGGCGGCCGGTTCTGCGGCTTCTTCCTGCTGTGCGGTTTCCAGCGTCTGCCGTGCCTCGGCATCGGCGGCGCGCGCCGCCTCAAGTTGCACGGCAATCGTATCAAGGCGCGTGCGCACCGCCGCATCCTGCCGCCCGAGTTCCGCCTCCTGCCGCCGCAGCAAGCCAAGCTGCTCCTCAACACCGGTGCGCCGGACGCGGGTTTCCTTCATGGCTGTCGTGGCTGCTTCCAGCGCGATGCGCGCATCATCGGCAGCCTGCCTGCGTTCCGGGACCTCCGCCCGCAGACGGTCGAGTTCCGCGCGAATATCGCGCAGCCGATTGATCTGGCGCAGCTTCAGGGCCGCGCGACTGGGCAGGTTCCCGGCAAGCCGATAGCCATCCCACCGCCACAATGCCCCGTCACGTGTCACAAGGCACTGCCCCGGCGCAAGCTGGCGTTGCAGGCTGTCCCCATCAGCCCCGTCATCAAGCAGCCCGGCAAATGCCAGCACACGCGCCAATGCGCCGGGCGCGTTAATCAGGCCGGACAGGGGGCGGATGTCCCCATCGGGAAAGGCCGGTGCCTCCAGCACGGGCAGGTCACGCCACTGCCGTGCCGCCGCGGATGAAACCGATGCCTCCAGCCCTTCTGACAGCACTACGGCAAGGGCCGTTTCCAGCCCTTCGGGAATATGTAACAGCGTGGCGATATCCGGGGCATCGCCGTCCTGAACCTCCCCATCCGCCGCAAGAGCCTTGGCCAGGCCGTCCGCTTCGGCCTCCATGCCGGTTACGGTGGCGCTAAGTTCGTTCAGGCGTCGTGCCTGTGTTTCGCTGTGTGTGCGGCATTGGGCAATCTGCTGTTCCGCTGTCCGCAGGTCGTCTTCGGCGCTGGCATGGGCCTGTTCTGCGGCCTTGCGGGCTGCGATGGCGCCATCCAGCTTACCCGGTGGAAGGGCATTTTGCTCGATCCGTGCCGTTTCTTCCACCAGCGACGCCAGTTGTGCGGCCGCCCGCGCACAGGCGGAACGTGCGGCACGTGTCGCCTGTTCCAACGCGCCACGTCGCGATGCGGCCTGTTCGACCCGGGCGCGGACTTCCATTTCCTTTGCGGTCAGTTCGGTACGGACGATTTCGGCGCGTTCCAGTGCCTCACGCGCGGCGACAAAGGCGGCCTCAGCCGTTGCGACACTGTCGCGCAACTGTTCCAGATGGTCCTGCGCCACCAGCAGTTCGCGCGCCTCAACCTCCCGCTGGGCCAGAGCGGCATGGTCACGGTGCAGGGTTTCCAGCCGTGCGGCTGCCTGGGCCAGTTCCTGGGCGGCCTGTTCATGCTGTCGGCGGGTTTGCGTGGCCTCGTTGCGTGCGATATTCGCCTTGAGCACGCAATCCGATTGAAGCTGTGTCGCGGTTTCCAGTTCAACGCGGGCATCATGCGCGGCCTGTGTCGCGGCCTCCACAACGTGGTCAAGTGCCGCAAGCGCCTCCGTGCCGGGCATTTCCGTGCGCAGGCGCGTAACCTCCGCCGTGATCTCGTCATGCCGGGCCTGCAGGTGGGCCTGACGTTCACTTGCCGCGATGCGGGCCTCTTCCATCTGGGCAAAGCGCAACTGCGCTTCGCGTGCGGCCACACTGGCCTGCTCCAGGGCCCCGGCCTGTTCGCGCACCTGCGTCTGTAAGGTGGCAAGCTCGTCGCGGGCCTGCGCCTGACGTCCCGGCAGGGCGTCAAGGGCAGCCTGCGCCTCTGCGCGCTCCGCCTCCAGACGTTCCAGCATGGTCCGGGCATCCCCCTGTCGCGCAAGGGCGGCTTCATGGTCCTGCTGGCATTGTTCAAGGCGGGCCTGCGCCTCTGCCACGGCGGCATTGGCGCGCGCGACCTCTGCCGCGATATTTTCCGCCATCACGCGATGCCGTTCAAGCTGGCTGCGCTGGGTGTCGGCCTGCGTGCGCAAACCGGGCAGGGCCTGTGTCGCCTCGAACTGTGCAATGGTCGCGTCTTCTGCCGCCTGTTCCGCCGCAAGCAGCGCGTGACGCGTGGTGTGGAGGTTTTCGCGGGCCTGCGCCACCGCGTTGCGTGCGCGGGCATGCAGCAGCGCCAGCAACGTCACTTCGCTTTCGCGTAACCCCTGCGACAGTTCACGGTACCGGGCCGCCTGCGTTGCCTGTGCCTGCAGGTCGCCCAATCGCGCCTCAAGCTGAAGGCGGAGATCCTCTGCACGTTCGAGGTTGGCCTCGGTTGCGCGTAATTTCAGTTCTGCTTCATGCCGCCGTCCATGCAGGCCGGTAATGCCTGCCGCTTCCTCCAGGATGCTGCGTCGTTCCTCGGGACGTGCGTTGACCAGAGCAGAGACACGCCCCTGACTGACCATTGCGGATGACCGCGCCCCCGACGCCAGATCGGCGAACAGGGTCTGCACGTCGCGTGCGCGCATGGACTTGCCATTGATGCGATATCCGCTACCCGCGCCGCGTTCTGCGCGTCGCACGACCTGCAGTTCATCCTGTCCCTGGAACGGGGGCGGGGCGACATCCGCCGTACCTTCCAGTGACAATGTGACCTCGGCCGTGTTGCGCGCGGGGCGTGCGGCGGTGCCTGCGAAAATCAGGTCATCCATTTCGCCCCCGCGCAGGGACCGCGCGGAGGTTTCCCCCATGGTCCAGCGCAGGGCCTCCACCACGTTCGATTTGCCACAGCCATTCGGCCCGACAATTCCCGTCAGGCCCGGCAGGATTTCGATGGAGGCCGGGTCGGCAAAGCTTTTGAACCCGGCGATGCGAAGGCGGGCGAAACGTGCTGTCATGAAGAAACCGGCTGCCTTGGGAAATCAGGAAAGGGATTCGACCTTCTGGGCGAACTGCTCATACGTCAGTTCCTGCGAGACCTGTTCCTTGTCATTGAACCGGAATGTCGGGGTGCCGTCGATCTTGTACTGGGCCTGGGCACGGTCCTCTTCATCCATGATGGCGTGACGCAGCTTGTCATCGGCCAGCGTCTGCTGGAACAGGTCCGCAGACATTCCCGCCAACGCCGCCATCTTGCGCAGTTCGTCCTGCGGGTTGACATCCTTGCCAAATGCCCAGCGATCCTGACTGGCGAGCAGGGCGAGCACGAACGCCTCGTACCGGTCGCCGGGCAGGGAACGCGCGATCATCGCCGCCGAAAGTGCAACCTGATCCAGCGGGAAATCACGGAAGATATAATAGACCTTGCCCGTATCAATCAGCTTGCTGCGTACCTCTGGGAACACTTCTTCAGAAAAGCGCGCGCAGTGGGTGCATGTCAGGGAAAACCATTCCTCCACATGCACCTTTGCCGACGGATTGCCCAGCGCGCGGATGGCAAGGCGCGGGTCGGCCGCCTGCGCCCGCGCGCCCGACGCCATTCCGGCGCCCAGCAGCAGGGCAGGCGCGGCGGAAGCAAGCAGTGTGCGACGTGTAATAAGCATTGCAGGGGACCTCCGGTTAAGAAAACGCATCGTGATATCGCAAAGAACTGTCAAAGGCCGGATGCGTCAAGGCCAATGACGCATGGTCATGCCGGGGCGTGTGGGGACCACCATGCCGGGCATCACTGGCCTTGTATCACTGGCCTTGTATCATTGGCTCAGGTCATGCAGCCAGATGGTTGGCCTTACTTCTGCGCCTCGGCCGTGGGGGGCGCCTGGGGATCGGCGACGGGCCGGACGCGCAGTTTGCGGATATGGCGGGCGTCGGCGTCAAGGATGCGGAACACGGTACCGCTTTCATGTGTCACGACCTCGCCCCGGGTGGGTACATGACCCGCAAGGCGGAAGACCAGCCCACCCACCGTTTCGATTTCCGCTTCGCGTTCATCCTGCGTCAGGATCGGTCCCGTGCGCAGTTCGAACTGTGCGATGGGCAGGCGCGCATCGACGTCGAACGTGCCGTCATTGCGTTCCTGCAGCATCGCCACCGTGGGTTCATCATGTTCGTCGGAAATGTCGCCCACGATGGTTTCGATCAGGTCCTCGATGGTGACAAGCCCGTCGATCCCGCCATATTCGTCGATCACAAGCGCGAGATGCACATGGCGCAGGCGCATCTGTAACAGCAGGTCCAGCACCGGAAGCTGTGGCGCGACCATGAGGGGCTGGCGCAGCAGGGGTTCGATGCTGAAGGCCTCGCTGGTGCCAAGATAGGCGATGAGATCCTTTACATGGATCATGCCCACGATGTCATCCAGCTGATCGCGATAGACCGGCATGCGTGAATGGTTTTCACGCCGCATCATCGCCAGTGCCTCATCCAGACTGATGGAGGCGGGCATGGCCACGATATCGGCGCGTGGGATCATCACGTCATCGGCGGTAATACCGCGCAGGCGCAGGACATTGGCCAAAAGCGCGCGTTCCTGCCGGTCCAGTTCCGAAGGTGTGGAATCCGTCGTGTCGTCGGCCGCGGCGTCCGCTTCCTTGACCAATGCGGCGATCGAATGCCGCAAACCCTGATCGCTGTTGCGGCGCCGCCCGAACAGCGACAGGAAACCCCGCCCCCGGGGGGGCGGGGTGGTCGAACCGGGTTCCGCAGCGGAAGGAGGGCGGCTCATCGTGCTGCCCCGCCTTCACGTCCGCCGCGGTGTTTCCACGGGTTGGGGATTCCCATGCGCCCCAGGATGCGCGATTCCTCCATTTCCATGGCGCGCGCGTCACCCGCGTGGTGATGGTCATATCCCGACAGATGCAGCACGCCATGCACCAGCAGGTGCATCATGTGGTTGCGCACCGAACGTCCCGCCGCGCGTGCCTCGCGCTCGACCGTGGCGAAGGCGAGGATGATGTCCCCGCCCCACAGCCAGATGCCAGACCCCGAATCGGTGGGGGCATAATCGGCAGGGGCATATTCGAATGTCAGGACATTGGTCGGCTTGTTCCTGCCGCGGTGAAGATGGTTCAGCCGCCGGACCGTCAGGTCATCGGCCAGCACGACCGTGACCGCCCCGGATACATCCAGTTCACGCATCGCGGCGCGCACCGCGCGTTGCACCTCGCGCGCCGGGTTGGGCATCGCCCTATGCCATCGACGCTCGGTAATGCTGACATCAATGTCGTCCCCGAAGGGAGGTTGTGGAACCGGCCCGTCATCCTGACCGGCCGGCGTGGTATCTTCATGCGCCCCATCCACCGACGGGACGGGGCATGTTCTACTTCGCGGTTCCATTGTTCTCCTGCCGCGATCTGGTGCGCGTGGCTTCCCTGCTGGCCTCGGCACGCTGATCGTATGCATCCACTATACGCGCAACCAGCGGATGACGCACTACGTCACGCGATTCAAACCGTGTCATGGCGATTCCGGGCAACCCTTCGAGGGTCTCGACCGCCTCCCGCAGGCCGGATGTGACCCCACGTGGCAGGTCAACCTGGCTCAGGTCCCCGGTAATGACCATGCGTGTGCCTGCGCCCATGCGGGTCAGGAACATCTTCATCTGCGCAGATGTCGTATTTTGCGCTTCATCAAGGATCACAAAGCTGTGGGCCAGCGTACGCCCCCGCATGAAGGCGAGGGGGGCGACCTCGATTTCCCCTGTCGCCATGCGCCGCACCACCTGGTCGCCCGGCATCATGTCATGCAGCGCGTCATAAAGCGGGCGGAGGTAGGGGTCGATCTTGTCCTTCATGTCGCCAGGCAGGAAGCCAAGCCGCTCCCCCGCCTCCACGGCGGGACGCGACAGGACGATGCGGTCCACCAGCCCGGCCTGAAGCATGGCGACGGCCTGCGCCACGGCAAGGTAGGTCTTGCCCGTGCCGGCCGGACCAATGCCAAAGACCATTTCCTGCCGCGCCAGCATGTCCATATAGCGTGCCTGACCGGCAGAACGCGGCGCGATCGCGCCGCGGCGCGTCATGATGGAGGGAAGTTCCGGCGCGCGCGCGGCTGTCGTATCTGGTCGTGCAAAGGGGGGGGCTGCGGTCATGGGGCGCGGGTCCTGCGATGTTTCCGGGGCGGAAAAAAGCTGGGCGGACATGCGGATTGCGGCATCCACCTCGCCGCTATCAAGGGGGTGTCCACCTTGCAGTCTGCGGTAAAGCGACGTGAGTGCGGATTGCGTCACGGCAACCCGTTCGGGGCTTCCGGTAATGGCGATCCTGTTGCCCCGACATGACAGCCGGACATCGAACCCACGTTCAAGGTGGAGGAGATGGCGGTCATGGTCCCCCACCAACTGCGCCAGCAGGGGGTTGTCGTCGAACTGCATCGTCACGGTATGGGCCACTGCCGCGGCGGGTGGCCTGCCGGTGACGGACGGATGCCGACCGCCCCCGGGGCGGCGGGACGGGATCATGGATGCCGCGTGTTCTCTCAAACCCTGTCTGTCTCCCCTGTCAGCACACCACCCAGCGAATTGGTGTGCAGCTTCACGATATCGACCTCGGCCACCTGTCCGATCAGGCTGTCGGGGCCTTCGACATGTACGGCCTGCAGATACGGGCTTTTGCCCGAAATCTGCCCCGGTTTGCGCCCACGGCCGGTAAACAGCACATCCACGCGCTGTCCCACGCTGGCCGCGTTGAAGGCGTCTTGCTGTTCACGCAGCAACGCCTGCAACCTCTGCAACCTTGCATCCTTCACGTCTTCGGGCACCTGCGCGCCGGCATTGGATGCCGGGGTTCCCGGACGGGGCGAGTATTTGAACGAATATGCCTGGGCAAAGCCGATGTCGCGGATCAGTTGCATTGTCTGTTCAAAATCCTCGTCGGTTTCGCCGGGATGGCCGACAATGAAATCCGACGACAGCGCAAGGTCGGGCCGCGCGGTGCGCAGGCGCGCCACAAGGTCGCGATATTCCTGTGCCGTGTGCCCCCGGTTCATCGCCGCAAGGACACGGTCCGACCCTGATTGCACCGGCAGGTGCAGGAACGGCATCAGGGCGGGCTGTTCACGATGGGCGGCAACCAGGCCGTCATCCATATCACGCGGATGCGACGTGGTATATCGGATGCGTTCGACCCCAACCTGACCTGCAAGTTCCGCCGTCAGCCGCGCCAGCCCCCATGTCGTCCCGTCCGGGCCATCACCGTGATAGGCATTGACGTTCTGGCCCAGCAGCGTGATTTCGCGCACGCCATGCGCCACCAGCCGCCGTGCCTCGTCCATGATTGCCGCCACGGGGCGGCTGGCCTCTGCGCCACGGGTATAGGGCACCACGCAGAAGGAGCAGAATTTATCACATCCTTCCTGAATCGTCAGGAACGCGGCCCCGCCAGCCGGTACCTCACGTTCGGGGGGCAGGAAGTCGAATTTCTGTTCCACCGGGAAATCGGTTTCGATCACGGCCCCGGCGGCGCGGGCGGCGCGGGCCACCATTTCGGGCAGGCGATGATAGGTCTGTGGCCCCAGCACGATATCGACATAGGGCGCGCGCGCCAGGATTTCGCGTCCCTCGGCCTGCGCCACACACCCTGCGACGGCAAGGACGGTCTGCTGTCCGGCCTGTGCGCGGGCCTCTTTCACCAGACGCAGCCGCCCAAGTTCCGAGAAGACCTTTTCTGCGGCGCGATCACGGATATGGCAGGTATTGAGGATGATCATGTCGGCGCGATCCGGGGCGTCAACCGCCTCGTATCCCAATGGGCGCAGGACATCGGTCATCCGTTCGCTGTCATATACGTTCATCTGGCAGCCCCACGTAATGACATGCAATCCGCGTGCCTGCTTGCCGGAGCGCACGGTGGAGGCGCAGGGAAGGGGGGTCATATCATTCACGCAAACGGGTTCCTTGACATCGGGCGGGACAATCCCGCGAGGCGGCGCAAACACATCGTGTGTGTCGCGCGGATGGTCAAGACCCGAAACCACATGTCATAAAGGATAAAGGACCCATATCGTGACATTATCCCCCGATGGGATGACCGATTCAAAATATATCCTGTAATGCGATCATGGCGGATGACGCGGGGGTTTTGTCAAGGACAGTTTTGGCATCGCCCCGCCCGGCGCCCATGCCGACGCCACAGGCATCGCGGGGCCTGGGCGGGGATGGCACGGGGAAAAAGGGCCGGGAACTGGGCATCGGGCGACATATCGCAAAATGTCATGCGATGCCGGTGCATGACCAGTGCATGTTGCCATCCCATCTTTATCATGGCGGGCGGCGTGTCGGTCGGGTGCGGACATATTCACCTTCTGACCATATTTATCCCTTAATCAGTCCTCTATGTGAGGTCTCCGGTGCAAATATGGGTTGGAATATGCGGTGCCGCGATGCCAGACACCCCATGAGAGGGATTTTCCATTATCGCCATGCGCAGAGTTCGTGCTTAACATGCCCATGGCAGGTGGATGGATGACAGAAGTGCGAATGGGGACGACTTGACGTTTTTTCGTCACTTTCCGACGACATGGCATGCATTGCCCGTACCCGCTGAAAACGGGACATTTTCCAATAGACCACAGTGGTGGGCGCCTGCGCGGCTGCCTGCAATGGCGCTGTGCGTGGCTGCGCTTGCGGGGGGTGTTACGCCTGCGCGTGCGGCGGACCCGCAACCCTATGTCACGGTCATCCGTCCCACGGGGAATGCCGACCTTGATACCGCCGTGCATGCCTCTTCCGATCTGCTGGGACTGCAGAAGACACATACCGTCAGTCCTTTTGCCCTTGTGGGCCGGATTCACAATGATTACGCCCGCATCCGCAGCGCACTCGAAAGTTTCGGGTATTACGCGCCGACCATTGTGATCCAGGCGGCGATTGCGTCCAAGAACGGGGCCACCAACCCGCAGGACGGGCACGACCCTGACCTGCCTGAATGGATGCAGGCCATCCCGGCCAGCCAGAAGATGGAAATCACCGTTTCCATTACCAAGGGGCCACAGTTCCGGATCGGTTCCATCAGCATTGTCCCGGCAAAGGGCAAGCCACCTGTCAAGCTTGATGCCCACGAAACCGAATCCCTGGGCATCAGAACCGGCGATCCCGCGATCGCGGCCAATATCCTCAAGGCCGGTTCTCAGCTTCAGACGACCCTTGCCGAAGAGGGATACGCACTGGCCGATGTCAGCACGCCGCAGGCGTGGCTGCGGCCACAGACGCGTACGATCGACGTTGCCTTTACGGTGACGCGCGGGCCGGTTGTCAATCTTGGTGCCTTCAGTTTTGGCGGCCTGCGTCGCACCCATCCCGCCTATGTCGTGCGGCGCCTGACCATTGCCCCGGGCGAGTTGTACCAGCCTTCCCGCATTGAGGCGGCGCGTCAGGGCCTGTCATCAATGGGGGTATTTTCCGATGTGCAGGTCCATCATGATCAGCAACTGGCGTCCGACGGGACATTGCCGCTGGACTTCAGCTTTGCGGAATCGAAGCGGCATAGCGTGGGTGTCGAAGGGGGCTATTCCACCGACCTTGGCGGGCGTGCCGGTGTGTCGTGGACGCACCGCAACCTGTTTGGCAATGCCGAGCGCCTGCGCCTGACGGCACTGGCCACCGGGTTGGGCGGTTCGGCTGAACAGGGGTTGGGCTATGACCTGTATGCGGATCTGATGAAGCCTGATTTCGGGTCGCGCAACCAGAATCTCAGCGCCCGGATCGAGGGTATCCGCCAGCTTCTGTATTCCTATCGGCAGACTGCGATCCTGGCCCGCGCCGGGATCGTACGCCGCATCAGTTCCCACTGGAACGTCGCCTTTGGCGGTGAGGTGGAGCAAGAACGCATCGACCAGATGTCACAGACGCATAATTATTTCATCGTCTCCCTGCCGTTAAGCGCGACCTATGACGGGACGGGTGTGGATAATCCCATCACGCCTGCGACCCATGGCGTGCGTGTCAGTATGAATGTCACGCCTTCGGCATCGCTGGAGGATCGTACATCGTTCTTCATGATCATGCAGGCGACGGTTTCGACCTATTTCGACCTTGCGAATCTTGGCCTTGCGCGAAAGGGGCGCAGCGTGCTGGCCGTACGCGGGACGATCGGCAATGTGGAAGGGGCGTCCACCTATGCCATTCCCCCTGACCAGCGGCTTTATGCCGGTGGCAGTGCGACCGTGCGTGGATACCGTTATCAGGGGGTCGGGCCGCAGTTCGCCAACAGCCGCTATGCCATTGGCGGGACATCGATGGATGCGGGGTCTTTTGAATATCGGCAGCGTATCTTGCAGAAATTCGGCGCCGTTGGCTTCATCGACGCGGGGCAGGTTTCTGATGGCAGCACGCCGTTCAAGGGAACATTGCGTGCCGGGGCGGGGGCGGGGGCGCGTTATTATACGCCCATCGGTCCCGTGCGGCTGGATATTGCCGTTCCGCTCAACCGCCCGCGACGTGGCGATAAATGGGAACTGTATGTCGGGCTGGGGGAAACGTTCTGATGAACGAGACGCAAAATCCGGCCCGCCCGGCATTGTGGAAAACCCTGCTGAAGATAGGGGGACTTGTCCTTGGCGTTCCGCTGGGGCTGGTGCTGCTGGCGTTCATGCTGATCCTGGTGGGGGCGAACACGGGGATGGGCCGTCATGAGATCGAACGCCGCCTGCCCGGCCTTACCGGCGGCAGCGTTCGGATGACGGGACTGTCGGGGCGGTTTCCTGATTCATTGCGGATCGCGCATCTGGAACTCAACGATTACCGTGGCACATGGCTTGCGATTGACGATCTGGCGCTGGACTGGTCCCCCACACGGCTGCTGTTGCGTCGGGCCGTGGTGGACGACATTTCCATCGCACGCCTTTCCATCCCGCGCCTGAGCGAGGAAGACCCGGCGCATCAGTCGCCCCCGTCCAGGGACAGCAGTGACAACGTGCATATGGGCGTGGATATCCGCCATGCCCATATCGCCCGCATTGATGTGGGCGCGCCGCTTGCACGCCTGCCCGCGACCTTCAGCCTTGACGGGCATGCGCGTCTGGCGGATATCGCGCCGGTCCTCAATGGCATATCGGTTGCGACATTGCCGGCCGCTGACATCAACCTGCAGGTACAGCGCCTGGACCAGCCGGGAACAGTGTCGGTCCGCACGCAACTGGGGCGCGGGACGCTGGCGCTGGATGTCCATGCGCATGAGGAAAAGAACGGTTTCCTTGGCACATTAAGCGGCCTGCCGATGCTGGCGCCGCTCAACCTCGACATGCATGTCAGCGGCCCGCGTGACCAGAGCACGCTGGCGGTGGCCATACAGGCTGGTGCGGCGCAGGCGCATATCGACGGGCGCGTCGGGCTGGTTCACCATGCGATGCAGTTGCGCGCCAGTCTGGAGGCCCCGGCCATGATGCTGGGACCGGATACCGGATGGCAGTCGATTGCGCTGCGAAGCGAGCTTGGCGGAACGATGGAGCGGCCCACCGGTCATGGCACCCTTGATATCGGGCAACTGAATCAGGGGGGGGCGGGCCTTAATACCCTGCATGCTGTCTTCAGCGGTCTGTCGGGGCGGAGCGCGAATGACGCCATAAATATACATGCTGATATCGACGGGTTGCGGATACCAGGTGCGCATCCCACCCTTTTCGCGGCGCAACCGGTGGCGATCGACGTGTCATGGCGGCCGGACGCGCAAGGTGCCCCCGCCGACATTACCGTGCATCATGACCTGTTGCAGGTGAATGGGCACATACGCACCACGGCCCCCCGTCAGGGCGACGTCACGCTTGACCTGCCGCGACTTGCCCCGTTTGCCGCGCTGGCATCCACCCGGCTGGAGGGTAATACGCACCTGCATGCCAATTTTGACATCCCGGATGCACGGACGGCAGGACGGGTTGCGCTGGATGGTCAGGTGGCGATCACGGGGGGGCAGGCACAGGCTGTCGGCCTGATCGGCAGGGCGGGTCATGTGCAGCTTAGTGCAAGCATGCCCCCCGCCGATGGTTCACCGCGCATCGTGCATGTGCAGGACCTGAAGGTGGACGGGCAGACCCTGCACCTGGATGCAGGTGATGCCACCGTCACGCTGTCATCGCCCACGCAGGTGGACATGACGGCGCGACTGGAGCTGCTGGACCTGCAAAAGCTTGCCCCGTCGTTGCGTGGGCAGACCAGCGTGACGCTGACGGCAAAGGGGGCGGTCGATGACCTGGCCGCGACCGTGCATGCGCAAACACAGATCGGGACACCACAGATTCAGCCCGGCCAGCTGATGACCGATCTGAATTTCCGTCACCTGCCCGCAGTGCGCGAAGGGGAGGCCACCATCAAGGGAACGCTGGATCGTGCACCGGTCGCCCTTGCCGCGTCGCTTGTAACGGGGACGGACGGGACACGGCATCTCCGCCTTGGGCAACTGTCATGGAAAAGCCTGTCGGGGCAGGCGGATATGGCCCTGCCGCATGGGCATATGGTGCCTTCGGGGACGATGGATATCCATATGACGCGGCTTGCCGACTGGCGTGACCTGCTGGGTCATGACATCACGGGACATGTTGCCGCCGGTATCCAGACAACGGCGCGCATTGGCGCGACACCGCCTGTCGTGTCCCTCAACCTTGATGGCGCCATCGGTTCCCCGTGGGCGAATATCCGGCGGCTCCAGCTTGGCGGTACGATCCGTGACCCGGTGGATGCGCCCCATACGGATCTGGACCTGAAAATTGACGATGCCGATGTCAATGACATCCATGCCAATGCACATGTCACGGCCAGGGGCCCGCTGAATGCCCTGCTGGTCAGTGCGACATCACGCCTGTCCACACCGCAAGTGGGGCCAGCGGCGCTGGATACTGTGCTGCTGCTCGATATTGCGGGGCACAAGGCCACGGCCCGCACCCTGACGGCGGAGGCACGTGGCGAACGGTTGCAACTGCTTGCCCCCGCCACCGTCAGCTATGGCGCGGCGATGGGGGTGGAACATGTGCGTGCGACCCTGACACCGCCGCAGGGACAGGCCGCCAGTATCGATATTGCCGGATCGCTCCGGCCGGGGCTGGACCTCAAGGCGGACCTGACGCACATCACCCCCGCGCTTTTGCGGCCGCTGATGCCATCATTACGTGCCGAAGGGGATATTTCGGCCCAGGCGCGCCTGACCGGGACGTTGGCGCGGCCGGGGGGGCGGATCACAATTCGCGCGGATGGGCTGAAATATCATACGGATTACACATCCTCCCTCGCCGCAGCCAACCTTGATGCAACAGCCGTCCTGAACGGAACGGTGGCCCGTGTGGACGCCAGCCTGAACGCCGGAAAGCAGGTCAGCCTGAATGTGCAGGGGAACGCACCGACAGGCCTGAATGGTGCGCTGTCGCTGCATGCCGCGGGTTCAATCGACCTTGCGGCCGCGAATGCCTATCTTGGCGCACAGGCGCGGCAGGCTGGGGGCGTGGTGCGGATGAATGTGGATGTGCGCGGTACGCCAAAGGTTCCGCTTGTTTCCGGGACGCTCGACCTTGCGGATGGCACTTTCCACGATTATGCGCAGGGGGTGCAGCTTTCGGCGATCCGGGGCAGCGTGCTGGCGCAGGGAAACCGGCTGGTCATCCAGTCCCTTAGCGCCGGTGCGGGCAAGGGAACCATCACGGCCGCCGGGTCCTATGGGATATTCGAACCCGGACACCCGATCGACCTGACCGTCACCGCGCGCAATGCCCGGCCACTGGCCAGTGACCTTATCACCGCGACCCTTGATGCCAACCTGAACATCAAGGGACAGCTTGCATCACGCATTAATGCTGGTGGGGACATCACCCTTTCGCGGGTTGATGTGAATATTCCCGATTCACTGCCGACATCGGTTGCCCATCTCGATGTCATCCGTCCCGAAGACGCAGCGACCGTCGCGCAGCAGCCCACATCCCCGCTGGTCATCGGCCTTGACCTTGGCCTGCGTTCGCCGGGACAGTTTTTTGTGCGTGGACACGGGCTGAATACCGAAATGCACGGTAATCTGCATCTGGGCGGGACCAGTGACACCCCCATCGTGACGGGGTCATTTTCCATGGCCAAGGGCACCTTCGCCCTGGGGGGGATTTCCCTTAATTTCAGCAAGGGCAAGGTCGGCTTTGACGGTATTGGTGTCACCCACGCCATCGACCCGAGCCTTGATTTCGTGGCGGAGCGCAGTACCAACGAAGGGACGGCACGCCTGAATGTCGGGGGATATGCCAGCGCGCCCAAGATCACGTTCTCTTCCACCCCGCCACTGTCACAGGACC
This sequence comes from Novacetimonas hansenii JCM 7643, assembly GCF_000964405.1. Classification (GTDB taxonomy): domain Bacteria; phylum Pseudomonadota; class Alphaproteobacteria; order Acetobacterales; family Acetobacteraceae; genus Novacetimonas; species Novacetimonas hansenii. The sequence continues at coordinate 5,010 of NZ_BANE01000045.1, read as the reverse complement.
AGATCCTTGCGATCCTGCTGTTCGGGACGGATTCACAATCCCTGTCCCCGACACAGATGGCGGAAATCGCATCGGCCATCGCCACCATCAGTGGTGGCTCTGCCTTTGATCCGCTTGGTATCGTGCGCAAGACCCTGCATCTCGATCGCCTGCAGATGAGCAGTTCGTCCAATGGTTCGGGCGGCAATGATACCGGCAGCATCGAAGCCGGAAAATACGTCATGCGTGGTGTTTATGTCGGGGCAAAGCAGGCTACGTCCGGTTCCGGCACGCAGGCACAGGTCCAGGTGGACCTGACAAAACGTCTCAAGATCAACACAACGGTCGGGACAGGTGGGAATGTGACCGGCTTTACAACACCCGAAAATGATCCGGGCAGCAGCATCGGGCTTCTTTATCAGTTCAATTACTGAGAAAAATCCCACGACAGACCGGCGATAGGGCGACGATCATCCCCATGCCCTTTCCCCATGATTGGCGCACGGTGCATCTGTTTGAAACAGGCTCGCTTATGCTTCGCAGGGTATGAAAAAGCCTGCCAGACGTGGGGTCTGGCAGGCGGGGAAGACGTGTCAGGGATGGGGAGGGAAGAGGGTCAGGCGGCCTTCATGACAGCGGTCAGCGTTTCCAGCACAATGGCGGGTTCCTTGCCTTCCAGCACCGCGACCTCTGCCACGAAACGTTCCTGCGCGGCTTCGAACAGCTTGCGCTCGCTGAAGCTGCCGTCGAGGCTGTCGACATTGCGACGCAGGTCACGCAGGACCTCTGCGATCTGGACCAGGTCGCCCGAATTGATCTTTTCCTGATACGCAACGGCACGACGTGCCCACATGCCACGGCTGACATGGGGCTTGCCCTTGATGATGGCCATGGCCTTGTCCACGATCTCGCGCGAGACGATCTTGCGCAGGCCGGACTTGCGGGCCTTGGACAGGGGGATGCGCAACGTCATCTGGTTGCCGGGGAACGAAATCTGGATCATTTCCAGTTTTGTGCCCGCGATTTCGTCAATGCCGATCCGGTCAACCCGCCCCACGCCATGCGCCGCATAGACGATGGCGTCACCTTCGCGGAACGGGTCTTCGTCCTTTTCCGGCTTGCTGCTCTTGGCTTCGGCGGCGGTCACTGCTGCGGCGGTCCGCGCCATCGCATCGGTCACACTGCCCTTCGGGGTCGTTCTGAACATGCTCATGACATGTCATATAACATAAATTTCCCCATATGTCTTGACCTGATCGAAAGCCATGGTAACGCCGCCGAATGTTTCAGTTCTGCACGCCCCGCACCGGGACCAGGGCGGGGGGGGCGGTCTGTCCACATGATTGCAGCAGGTCGATTTCGATGGTGCGCGCCATCGTGCGCATCGGCATGCCGTGCGGGGTGGAGGCAAATGGTTCCTGCAGGTCGCTGCCAATCTTGTCCAGCGCCACGAACAGCAGCCCCACCAGCGAGGACCCCAGCGGCGTGATCCAGCCCAGTGTCTGCACCATCGACAGCGGCAGGATGATGCAGAACACCGTCGCCACCAGTTTGGGCAGCACGGAAAACTGGATCGCCAGGGGCGTGTTGCGAATACGCTCCAGCCCGCCCTGCGCATTGCTCATGTCCGACAGAATCCGGTCGATCTGCCCATGCAGGGCGCCATCAATGCCCAATGCCCGCGCGCGCGCGTCAACACCCAGCCCGATCTGGAACAGGATCGCCGCCGGGATGTTGGCATGGCCGGCGATTCCGTTCTGCATCCCGGCGGGCAGGAGGCGCCTGATATCCTCCATCGTGTCGGTGCGCCCCAGCGCGCCGCGCAGTGCATGCGGATAGGCCGCCATCGCGCGTGCAAGATCAGGGCTGCCCTGCAGGATCGTCCCGACCTGCCGTGCGAAGGAGCGGCTGTTGTTGGTTACGGCCCCCCACAGGGTGCGGGCCTCCCACCAGCGGTTATAGGCGGTATTGTTGCGAAAGCTCATGAACAGGACCAGCGCGGAACCGATCAGCGAGATCGGCAGAGTCGGCTGTTCCATCCAGTCCTGATGATAGATCTGGAACATGACCACGACCACCACGTCCCACGCACCAAGCAGCACGAGGGACAGCAGGCTTTCGCGCATGAGTATCCATAATCCGATCCTGCGGTTCACGATCATCTGGATAATGTCCTGAAAATGATGGGGTCGATGAAAAAAGGTCCGGTCCGTAAGGTCCGTACTGCATTACTGCACATACCATATCGGCGGAGGGGGGAATGCCCTGACCTCACGATTGCATAATTTGTAATACCCGCCACACACGGTAACACTGTCCCATCGACATTGACGCAGAGGGGGACGGACATTCCTTATGCGTCTCTGTCACGCGTCATTTTATCATACCGTAAAAGGGTTTACAGATCATGGATGTCAGGGCAGCCGTTGCGTTCGAAGCCGGAAAACCTCTGGAAATCGAGACCGTACAACTCGAAGGCCCGCGCGAAGGTGAGGTCTTGGTGGAAATCAAGGCAACCGGCCTGTGCCATACCGACAAATACACCCTGTCCGGTGCCGATCCCGAAGGATTGTTCCCCGCGATCCTTGGCCATGAGGGCGCAGGCGTCGTGGTTGAGGTCGGGCCAGGTGTGCGCCACCTGAAGCCGGGCGACCATGTCATTCCGCTCTACACCCCTGAATGCCGGGAATGTAAATCGTGCCTGTCGCGCAAGACCAACCTGTGTACTGCCATCCGTACCACACAGGGCAAGGGCCTGATGCCCGACGGGACATCGCGCTTTTCCTTCAAGGGACAGCCGATCCATCATTATATGGGGTGTTCGACATTTGCGAACTATACGGTGCTGCCTGAAATCGCGCTGGCGAAGATCCGTCCTGATGCTCCGTTCGACAAGGTGTTCTATATCGGTTGCGGTGTGACGACCGGTATCGGCGCGGTCCTGTTCACCGCCAAGGTGGAGGCCGGGGCGTCGGTCGTGGTGTTCGGGCTTGGCGGTATCGGTCTGAATGTCATTCAGGGTGCGAAGATGGTTGGGGCCGACCGGATCATTGGCGTGGACATTAACCCCGCGCGTGAAGCCATCGCCCGCAAATTCGGCATGACCGACTTCGTCAACCCCAACGACCTTGGCCCCAATGGGGACCTTGTCGGGCATTTGGTCGAACTGACCGGGGGGGGCGCGGATTATTCGTTCGAATGTATCGGCAATCCCACCCTGATGCGTCAGGCGCTGGAATGCGCGCACCGGGGATGGGGGGTGTCCACCATTATCGGCGTCGCGGGTGCGGGGCAGGAAATCAGCACGCGTCCGTTCCAGCTTGTGACCGGGCGGCGCTGGATCGGTTCGGCCTTTGGTGGGGCGCGCGGACGCACTGATGTGCCAAAGATCGTGGATTGGTACATGGAAAACCGCATCGACATTGATGATCTCATCACCCATCGCCTGCCGCTCGAACGGATTAACGAGGGGTTTGACATGATGGCGCGCGGCGAAAGCATCCGCACCGTGGTCGAATTCTGACCATGGATGCCACGACCCTGTCCGATCCCGGCAATGAACTGACGATCCGTGCAGAACATGCGTGTTGTGGTGGCCGGGTGGGATTCTACAGCCATGCATCCCATGCCCTGGGGCTTGAGGCGCGTTTCGCCGTGTTCATGCCCGATGGGGCCAGCATGGCACGGCGTGTGCCCGTCATTCATCTGCTGGCGGGCCTGACCTGCACCGAGGAGACGTTCCTTATCAAGTCCAACATCATCCGTTTCGCGGCGCGGCATGGCATCGCCCTTGTGGCAAGCGATACCTCCCCCCGCGGGGCAGGGGTCGCGGGGGAAGATGATGCCTATGACCTTGGTAGCGGTGCAGGATTCTACCTTGATGCGACGTGTCCGCCATGGAACGCGCATTATCGCATGGGTACCTATGTGGGCGAGGAACTGCCACACCTGACCGAGCGTCTGTTCGCGCTGGATGGGGCACGGCGCGGGATCATGGGGCATTCGATGGGCGGCCATGGCGCGTTGGTCCATGCCCTGCGCGCGCCGCAGCGGTGGAAATCCGTCTCTGCCTTTGCCCCGATTGTCCATCCAGCCATCGTGCCATGGGGGGAAAAGGCGTTTTCGACCTATCTTGGTTCCGATCGTACTACATGGGCGGCCCATGATGCGACATTGCTGCTGGAGGCGGGGCATACACACCCCACAACCATCCTGATCGACCAGGGGGAAGCAGACCAGTTCCTGCACGGGCAACTGCGCCCCGAACTGCTGCGCGATGCGGCAGCAATGGCAGGTCAGGCGCTAAGGCTGCGGCTGCACAAGGGGTATGACCATTCCTACTGGTTCATTCAGTCCTTTATCGAGGAGCATGTCAGCCATCATGCCGCCATCCTGGGCGGCCCGTGCACATGACCTGACGTAACGCAGCCAGCAGGGGTGGCCCGTCGGGGTGTCAGGTGCCGATAAGATGCAGCACGATTTCACGCCGATGGGCCATGCGCCTGTGTTCAAACAAATACAGGCCCTGCCATGTGCCCAGTACGGGCCGCCCGTCCGCCACTGGCACCGAAAGCTGGGTATCGGTCAGCATGGTGCGCAGGTGGGCGGGCATGTCGTCCGGCCCTTCGTCATCATGGATGTAACGCGAGGGATCCTCGGGCACCAGTGCCTCGAAATATCGCGCGATATCCTCGCACACCGTGGGGTCGGCATTTTCCTGCACCGTCAGGCTTGCCGAAGTATGCCGACACCATAATGTCAGCAGGCCGGTCCTGATCCCCGTGGCCCCAACCCAGTCGAGCACCGGGCGTGTAATGGGCACCAGTCCCTTGCCCCGCGTCGTGGCATGCAGGGTATGCAGTTCCTGACGCATCATATACTCCTTATGCTTCATTGAGACGGTCATGCTGCCAACCGGCAGGAAGGGGAAAGTCTTTAGGGACTGTTTGAAAAGTCAGTCTCAATAACATACTGAAATTACAAAAAATTTTGGTGAAGCTTTTTCTAAAAAGCTTCAGAAGACGCCGCCTT
>NZ_BANE01000046.1 GCF_000964405.1 Novacetimonas hansenii JCM 7643 | reverse complement strand
GCTTTTTGGAAAAAGCTTCACCAAAAACCTTTATGATTTCAGGAGATTGTTAAGCCTGACTTTTCAAACAGCCTCCAAGGGCAGCGTTTTTCAGGGGGGGAGGCCGCCCCCTGTGCCGTGATGTGCTTCAGCCCGCGTCCGATGCGGCGAAGATATCGCGCAGGGTCTTTTTCATCACATCGGCATCCATCGTCTTGCCAAGCCACAGCTCAACCCCGATCACGCCCTGATTCACCAGCATCCCCAGCCCGTCCAGCGGCGTGCAGCCACGTTCACGCGCCGCACGCAGGAAACGGGTCATGGGCGGGTTGGGAATGACATCCGCCACGACCTGCCCCTTTGTCAGGGTATCGAGGTCCACTTCCGGCATGGCCTGCGCATCGCCCAACCCCACCGAGGTCGCGTTGATGACGATATCGGTCCCTTCGGGAATGCGGGCCGCGCCATCCCACGGGTGGGCGGTTGCGTCGCTGTCGGTATTGTCACGCACCAGAGCGGCGATGGTCTCGGCCTTGGCCGGGTCACGGTTCACGACATCCAGATGCGCAACCCCCGCCAGGCCCAGTTCCACCGCAATGGCCCGCGCGGCCCCACCGGCCCCCAGCATGAAGACCCTCTTGCCCTTCGGGTCCACCACATCCTGCAAGGAGGCGAGGAAGCCCTTGCCGTCGGTATTGTTGCCCACCAGCCTGCCATCACGGATCGTGACACAGTTCACCGCACCGATGATCCGCGCCGCTTCGGCCAGGTCGTCCAGATGCGCGATGACCGCCACCTTGTGCGGCAGGGAACAGTTGAAACCAACCCATTCCATCGCGCGCGCGCCGCGCACCGCGTCGGCCAGGTTTTCGGCGCTGACGTCGCAATTGATGTAACGCGCGTCGATCCCGGCATGGCGATATGCCGCCTCGATCATCGCGACGGTGGGATTGTCACCACAGGGCGTGGAAAATGATCCGGTCAGGATGCTGCGGAAATTCTGTTCGGGCATGGGTGCGGTCCTGCGTGCTTGAGGATTGCATAGCTATGCAAAACAACACGCTTTTCATGCCCCGATGCAACCCCTAATCGCGCAGGGCCGGGTCTTTGCCCCATGCCCGTGCCCATGCCCGTGCCCGTGCTCGTGCCCGTGTCGATCCTGTGCCTGTGCCTGTCCCGTCCCGTGTTCGGGCAGGTGCGGTGCCGTCCCGTCCTCGTGCTGTGCGTGCTTGTGTCTGTCTGTTGTCTGTCTGCTTTCTGTGCGTATCTGCGTGTGCATGCGTGCGTGCGTGTCGATGTCCGCGTTTCCTGCGCCTGCGTGCGCCCCTCATGCGGCGCATCACGGAATGGCGGGATCGTCGTTTCGCCCGCCGCCGCCCGTGCTGCCACGTTCGATCAACTGTGCGTCAATCACATGTGTGCGCGACAGGGGCGTGTCCTTGGTGCCAAGGGCCTCGTCCAGCAGGCCCATGGCGCGTGCGACCATCTGTTCCGTATGCTGGTCAAAGGAGGTCAGGTCGTAACTGCGCCATGCGGCCTGCGGGATGTTGTCATATCCCGCCACCACGACATCGCGCGGGCACAGCAGCCCCATGCGTTCGCGCAGGGCGTCGATCACGCCGCAGGCCATCATGTCGTTGCTGGCGAAAATGCCATCCGGGCGGATGCCGCGCCGATCCAGCTGGGTGATGGCGGCATACCCGCTGTCATATGTATCGTTGCCCCGTACCGTCGTCAGGTGCGCAGGCGGCAGGCCGGTTGCGCACAGCCCGGTGCAGAAGCCCGTGCCCCGTGCGTGCGACGCCGCGTTTTTCGTGGGACCGGCCAGCCACACCGGGCGCATGACCCCATGGCGCGCCAGCAGGTGCGCCGCCGCCCGCCCCGCGCCGTGGTTGTCGGAATTGACGGTTGAAATCCATGGTCCCACCCGTGATGAATTAAAGCATACAACCGGCAGGCGCAGCGCGGACAGCGCCCGCACCACGGCGGCCGACCCGATGGCCAGGGACGTGACGATGGCGTCGATGCGATAGCTGACCAACTGGTCCAGCGCACTGTCGAGTGTCAGGGCGTCATCCACATGCATCAGCAACACCTGAAGGCCGCTTTCGCGCAGGGCCGTCGCCAGCCGTTCAAGTGCGGTGGCATAAAACGGGTTTTCCAGCCCCCCGATGACCACGCCCACCATGTATGACCGGCCCGACTGCATGATGGCGGGGATGCGGTTGGGCCGATATCCCAGGTGCGCGGCGGCGTCCATCACCTTTTTCCTTGTCCGTGCAGAGATGCTCGAACCCGGCGAAAATGCGCGCGAAACGGCGGATTGCGATACGCCAGCCATCCGGGCGACATCAATGGACGTAACGGCGCGAATGGTAATGTCCCCCTGCATGGCCCGCGTGCCCGGCTGTGGTTTCCCGGTGCACTCTGTAACGACCCTAAATCTGTAACGATCCTAGCCCGTATCGCGCCGTCATGCCATGCCGGGGCCGCTATACCGGGCGGGACCAATCCGTCACGTCCCGCCGGGTGCGCCCCGGCATAGGCACCCTGCCAGAGACGTCATGCCAGAGACGTTATGCCAGAACGTTATGTCAGAGACGTCACGCCCGGCCACCATGACGGGCCATCAGGCTGGGGGTGGGATGCGTTGGGCCAGATACATGTTGGATCAGGATAGGCACGGTCGGGAGGCATGGGGGCGGGATGCCCACGGTCCGGGATATGCAGGGTTGGAACGGACTGGGGCGGGAGATGGGAAGGGGGACATGATGGGGCAGGACAGGAGGGGCCGGGCAATGTCGCGTGGGGCCAACGCGCTGGGTCTGCGCCTGATCGGTGCGTGGTGTCGCCGCCTGTATCAGGCCGGATGCGATGGGGGCTCATTGATGCCGCCAGCCCCCGCGACCTGTGATGTTTTTTTCCAAGGCACCCTCGACGGGATATCTGGCGGTTAGGGGCGCGTTTGAAAACAAATCAGTGATAAAAAACAGGAAAAGTTTTTGGGTGCTGCCTTTTTTCAAAAAGGCGGCGTCTT
>NZ_BANE01000047.1 GCF_000964405.1 Novacetimonas hansenii JCM 7643 | reverse complement strand
TCACAACATGCTGGTATTGTTCAAAAACTTTCGGATCAGGCTCTCAGAGGTTTCCAGATCGCACATGCCTCGTTCACAAAAGCGTCTGTTCACTTCTCCCAATCAAATAAAATATAAATAATTTCAATATACAACATGGTGAAATAAATGAGAGTTTATTGTTTGTTATGAAATTTATTAATTTTATTAAAATAATTACTATATTTATATTGCATTAAGATGCATGATTTCACTTTTAATATTTATAGACCGGATTTTGTTATTGGGGCGCGCTTGGCTCGCCATGTTTTTATGGAGTGTGCAGACTATCATTCAATGGCTTTGAGGCAGCATCACCAATGACCGCTTGTTTTCTCAGAATATGACCGTTTGAACTGCGGCCTTGTAGCTTTCGCAGAGGAAGAAAAAAAGCTAATAATTTAGGGTGTTTCACACGGTGGAATTTTGACAATAAAATAAATATTTAAAATCAATGGGTTCCAGGAAGAGTGTTCCCCGCACACGCGGGGATGAACCGCTCACAGAGCCGTTGTGGAACGTCTCAAAACGGTGTTCCCCGCACACGCGGGGATGAACCGGGCTACGCCTATTCCATCGCTTCAATGCGCCGGTGTTCCCCGCACACGCGGGGATGAACCGTCACGTCTGTTTTTTCTGGACGTTGACCGGCCGTGTTCCCCGCACACGCGGGGATGTCGGCAGATGATATTGTAAATAGATATTTGATGCGTTGGTTGAAAGGCTGTTCTGCTTTTTTCTAAACTTACAAATCCAAGTATGTTGGGTATGGTTTTTTTGCAAAACCTGTCGAGTGCATAAAAAGGCGGTGTCATGCTGGATGCAGGCGACGATATGCTGAAGTTTTTTTGGGGTAAGGCTCAGTCAGGCGATGAAAAAAAGCCGGGGGAGCCTGATTATCATCCGCTTGTCGCCCACATGCTGGATGTCGCCGCCGTAGCTGTTCTCTTGCCGGGGAACGTGCATACGGGGCTGGATCGTCGGCAGCTTGGTTTACTGGTGGCGTTACATGATATTGGTAAAATAATGCCTGCGTTTCAGGCAAAGGTGCCGGCGTGTTGGCCGCACCAGGCACTCGGCCCGTATGCTGATGCGGTAACGCTCTCGCGCCATGATGTCGATGGTCTGCTGCTTCTTGATTATGTCTGCGAAGATGTGCTGGCGCCGCTCTTTGGTGTGGATGATAATGGTTTTGACTGGTCGCCTGTCGATAAACGCCAGATATGGCGTGCCATCGCAGGGCATCATGGTCAACCGGTCGCCGTGACGGGGAATAGGGCGCGTGGCCTGCAAAAAGCGGTCTGTGGGGTTTATGCGCGACAGTTTTGTACTCTTTTGTTTGATATTTTTCGTCCCCCGCCGATCCCTTGTCTGTCGCCACAGGATCTGCTGCGTCTGGAATGGCGGCTTGCCGGGTTGACGGTCACTGCGGACTGGATCGGGTCGCGGCGGGAATGGTTTCCCTATGTTACGCCCGATGCGGTGCAGGATGCCGCAGGATATTTCTGGAACCATGCCCTGCCTCATGCGCGCACGGCAATCGCACGTGCTGGTCTTGGGCCAGTCGATGTTGCGCCCTTCCGGGGCATTGGACGTCTGTTTCCGCGTGTCAGCATACCATCCCCCGTTCAGGCATTGATGGAAGGCATCGACATACCGGAAGGGCCAACGCTGGTCGTGATTGAGGACATGACGGGTGCGGGCAAAACCGAGGCGGCGATGGTGGCGGCGCATCGGCTGATGGCGTCGGGGCATGCCAATGGGCTGTTTGTCGCCCTGCCCACCATGGCGACTGCGAATGCCATGTTCGACCGGCTTGCCTCGGCATATCGTGGCTTGTTTCAGCCTTCGTCGCATCCTTCTCTTGCGCTGGCTCATGGACGTGCGCGGCTGGATGAACGGTTTGTTTCCGTTGTGGCGCCTGACGATCATGTGGACGGTATGTCCGTGCAGGCAGAACGCACAGATGCGGCAGAGATCTGTTGTAGCGCATGGTTGGGGAGTGAGGCGCGGCGTGCCCTGCTTGCGCAGGTGGGGGTGGGTACGATTGACCAGGCATTCATGGCGGTCCTCCCGGTTCGCTTTGCCACCATCAGGCAGGCCGGGCTTGCGGGGAAGATCCTGCTTGTTGATGAATGTCATGCCTATGATCCCTACATGCACGAAGAGATGGCGGCTCTGCTGCGTTTTCATGCTGCGATGGGCGGGTCTGCCATCCTCCTGTCCGCTACGTTGACCCAATCAGTGCGCCACAAACTTACTATGGCGTTCAGGGAGGGCTTGCACCACGAAGGGGGGGCAGCGCTGTCCAGCACTGCCTATCCGCTTGTGACCCTTGTGGCGCGCGCAGGGGTGGAGGAACTGCCGTGTGCGCCGCGCCCTGGCTTGCGGCGTGATATTGCTGTCCGGTGCCTGGCGGATGGGCAGGCAGTCATGGTCGCGGCGTCCAATGCCGCACGACAGGGCGCGGCAGTCGCGTGGGTGCGCAATACAGTGGATGATGTCATCGCCACTGCAAAGTTGATGGCACAGGAAGGTACGGCGGTAACGGTATTTCATGCGCGTTTCGCCATGGTGGATCGGCTGGCAATAGAACGTGATGTTCTGGCGCGTTTTGGCCGGGACGGTGACGACACCGTGCGTGCAGGGGTACTGGTTGCAAGCCAGGTGATCGAACAGTCCCTGGATCTTGATTTCGATGTCCTGTTTACGGATCTTGCGCCGATGGATTTGATTATCCAGCGGGCTGGGCGTCTGCGTCGTCATGAACGGCATGGGCGCCCGGTGGATCGTGAGGAAGTATGGGTCCTGTCACCAGAACCAGTTGATGACCCGGACCCGCAATGGCTTGCCCGCCTTCTGCCTGGCACGGCGGCAGTGTATCGTGATCCGGCATTGCTGTGGCGTACTGCAAGGGTGCTGCAACGTGTCGGAAGGATATGTACTCCCGATAATATCCGTGCATTAATTGAAGAGGCCGGGGACGATCGCATGGTGCCGCCCGGACTGATGGCAGCCAGCGACGAAGCGCGGGGGAAGGGCTGGGCAGCCCGTGGGGCGGCAAGTCGTAACGTCCTGAATTATGCGACGGGATATGCACCCGATGGCGCCTTGTGGGAACGCGATGTCAGTACTCCCACACGTTTGGAGGAACGTCCTTATGTCACTGTGCGCCTGGCCGTCATACGCGATGGGCAGGTGTTGCCTTGGGCCGTATTGAAAGACAGCAGTCTTGCTCCGCCCGAAGCGCTGCGGAGGGCATGGGCATTGTCTGAGATATCGGTGGCGCGGCATTCCCTTGCCGCATGTGCGGTTCCGGCGGTGTGGGCAGGGGCCGTGATGACCGCGCGTGCCGCCTGGTCACGTTGGGAGCGTGAGGACGAGACGCAGTTTCTCCTGCTTCTGCTTGATGAAGGTGAAGACGGTATGGAAGGGCGGGGATATGACGAAAAAGGGAAAGAGATTGTGATCCGATACGATCAACAGTATGGTTTACAGATGCTTCCTGTTTCTTGACGGGATGAACCGTCTTGCACCGTAAGGTCAGGTGGTTCCCTGCGTCAGCAGGGATTTCCTGTATCTGTTTAAGTTTGTGTATATCAATAAGTCTTGAACCGTTAGGTTAATATATTTGACTGGTGAAAAAATCAGGCTAAGCAGAAAAAGTCATCCCAGTCATCCATGGGGGCGGCATGGCAATCAATGCAGAATTGTAACGTTTGGTACTTATTGTCCGTAAATCATACGCTCTGCATACGCATGTTTGGCAAAGTCCTTGTTTCTGGATCGCGGTCAAATGCCAGGAATCAGGGTATTTTAAAGGAACATCCATTTGATGATGGAAGATCGTGCGCTCAACCTTATTTCAGATCCCTGGTTGCCTGTACGTCGCAGGTCTGGTGCATGTGATGTCATTCGTCCGGCACAGATCGTGGACGGGGTGGCGGACGATCCGGTTGTCGAATTCGCATGGCCACGGGCGGATTTGCGTGTTGCTGCTTATGAATTCCTGATCGGGCTTGTGGCAACCGCCTGTCCCCCGACTGATCGGCGCTCATGGCTTGGGGTATGGCGCAGGGCGCCTTCTGTCGCGACGCTGGACGATGCCTTTGCGCGCATCGCCGATGCGTTCTGGCTTGATGGGCCCGGGCCACGATTTTTGCAGGATCATGAAGACCTCAGCAGCGGGTCGGAACCTGTAGAACGTCTGCTGATTGATGCGCCCGGTGAAAGCACCATAAAGCGCAATGCGGATCTTTTCGTGCATCGGGGACAGGTCGGGAGGCTTGGCCGCCCGGCAGCGGCCATGGCTTTGTTCACCTTGCAATCATGGGCGCCCAGTGGTGGGGCCGGCAACCTGACTGGCCTGCGTGGGGGTGGGCCACTTACAACCTTGGTGTTGCCGATCGAAGGGGGGAGCCTGTGGAACGTGATCTGGGCGAATGTGCCGTATGGCGTCCCCGTGAAGGAGGAGGCCATGGGAACAACATTCCCATGGATGGCCCCCACGATCGCGGGTAAGGGGGGGAGGGATGTGTGTGCGGATGTAAATGCATCCCTGTTGCAATGCTGGTGGGGAATGCCCCGGCGCATCCGGCTTGATTTTGAAAATATTGCTGATGGTATCTGTGATCTTACGGGATCTCCAGATGCTGTTATGGTGGCGGGATGGCGGCAGAGGCCTTATGGGCCGAAATATGCGGGCTGGATCGGGATGCCATATGGTGCGGGGGGCACCGTGCATCCCCTGACGCCGCGCTATCGACAAAAAGAGGGCACGGACTGGCTTGCCGTGCATCCACAACCCGGGGGGATCGGGTATCGGCATTGGGCTGGTGTAGTCGTGGAAAGCGCGGATGCCAACCGCCTGCCCGCAAGCTGTGTGGTCGCATGGCGTAACGAACGTGGGCGTGATGCTGGTCTTTCGGAAAATCCCCGTCTTCTGACAGCCGGTTTCGACATGGATAACATGAAGGCGCGCAGTTTCGTGGAAAGTGAAATGCCGCTTCCCGGTACGTCTGATGCGGATCGGCAGGAGGTGCTGGACGAACTGGCGCGTCAATGTGTTACGGCGGCAAAGCAGGTGGCGGATATCCTGCGTAGCTGTGTGCGTGACGCCCTGTTTGGCAAGGAAAAAGTATCCGTCGATGCAACGGGTATTTCCAATGTGCAGGAACGGTTCTGGATGGATACGGAAGGAAGCTTTTTTGCCGTATTGCACGGGGCCGGGACCAGCACAGGGGATGATGCGGACCTGGCCCTGAAAAAGTCATGGCTGCGGACGCTTGGGCAGGCAGCCATGAAGGAATTTGACGCCACCGTTACGTTGGAACCGGATACGGCCGAGACGGAGGCACGACGTTCCGCACTGGCGCGCAGGCGGCTTGGCGCCGCGGTATCGGGTATGGGAAAGGAAGGGGTAAAAATCATGGAAATTTTGGATATTCCTTTGCCAGTAAAAAAGAAACAAAAAACAACGGGAGCAGCCTCCTGATGCGGAGTGATGATAAGGCAACGGTGCGATCAATCATGGGATGGTGGCATGACCTCCAACCCGATCCTGTAAAAAAACAGGCGGGGGATCGCGCGGCACTTGCGGCACTGCGGCGCTGCGGCAGCGTGGTTGATGCCCTGTTCGAACCACAGGTCCAGAAGCTGGTGCACAGGTGCGGTGCGCGTGGTGACACCGAACTTGCGCGTCTTGCCCTTGTCGCTGCGGTATGTGCGCATGTACGTGCGGATCAGCCCGGAATACGGGTGGCGCGCCAGGTCGGTCCCGCGGATCTGAAGGATGATGCAACGGCATTGTGTAAGCCCCTGCGCTTCCGGCGGTTGATGGATGCCGCAACCTTTGACGAATGCCTGCGTGCATTCCGGCGACTTGTGGCGCTGGCGGGCGGAGGGGTGAATGTGGCCGATCTGGCCGAAGCCCTCATGATGTGGCCACGCGAGGGCGCGTATGATGACAGTGTGGGCGATCGGGTCCGGCGTGACTGGGTCTATCATTACTGGAACGCCGGATCTGTGGATCAGAGCAAGCAGAACAATTCTTGATTTTAAATAAGGATATTAGAAATGAGCCGTTTCCTTCAGATTCACCTCCTGACTTTTTATCCCCCTTCCAACGTCAATCGTGACGATACCGGCAACCCCAAGACCGCAACGGTCGGTGGGGTGACGCGGTTACGGATTTCCTCTCAGGCGCTCAAGCGCGCGTGGCGGACATCCGATATTTTTTCTTCCGCCCTGACGGGACACATGGGACAGCGGACGCAACGTCTGGGGGAAGAAGTCCTTGCGCATCTGCGTGCGCAAGAAGTGGACGAGAAAAAAGCCGTTGCGATCGCGCGGGAAATTGCCGGCGTTTATGGCAAGGTGAAGGGGGACAAGGACGCACATCCCACCCGTACCGAGCAGCTTGTATTCATTTCCCCGTCCGAACGTGAAATGGCGCTGTCGGTGGCGGACCGCATGGCCGCAGGGGAAAAGGTGGACCTTCGGAAAGAGCAGGACATCTTGCTGCATCGTGCGGACTCAACGGCGGATATTGCTCTGTTTGGCCGCATGCTGGCCGGCGCCCCGTCCTTTAACCGCGAAGCGGCGGTGCAGGTGGCGCATGCCATCACGACGCATCGTGTGACGGTAGAGGATGATTACTATACCGCGATTGACGACCTGAAGGGGGATGACGACGATGCCGGCGCGGGCTTCCTGGGGGAGGCCGGGTTCGGTTCTGGGGTTTTCTATCTCTATCTGTGTGTAAATCGCGACCTGCTTGGGAAAAATCTTGGTGATGACTGTGACACCGGTGTCGCGCAAGCCGCGCTCGGCGCCTTGGTGGAGGCAGCGATGACGGTCTCCCCGTCTGGCAAGCAGAACAGTTTCGCAGCCCTTGCGCGGGCGGGCTACGTGCTGGTGGAAAAAGGCAATGCACAGCCCCGTACGCTGGCGGGTGCATTTGCCCGGCCCGTTGGGGGGCATGACCTGATGGGCGCTTCCATCGCGGCGCTGAAGGCGTTTCGTTCTGAATTGGCGCGGGTTTATGGCGCGGGCGTGGATGAAACATGCGAACTTGCGCTTGGGGATGCCGGTAGCGCCACGCTGGCTGATATCGTTGCATTCTGCCGGACCTGACGGGCATGGGGCAATTCCTGACATTTGCCATGGTGGGGCCAATGGCCTCATTCGGCACGCTTGCGGTGGGGGAAAGGCGGGACGGCGGGGATCGTCCCGCGCGCTCTGCCATCCTGGGGTTGATGGGGGCCTGCCTTGGCATCACGCGCGATGATAGGAACGCGCAGGAGGCTCTTGGCATGGGATATGGACTGGCGGTTCTGTGCCATGCGCCCGGTCGGCTGCTGACGGATTATCATACCGCCCAGACCGCGCCATCGCGCCGGAACTGGCATCCCGCGACCCGTGCGCAAGAACTGGCCGGGGCTGGTGAACTGGCGACGATCCTGTCCCGTCGGGATTACCGGATGGGAAGCTGGCATCTGGGGGCGATCTGGGCACGTGATGAAACGCCGCGCTGGACGCTGGAGGATCTGTGCCACGCGATGTGTGAACCTGTCTTCACACCCTCTTTGGGGCGTAAATCCTGTCCGCCCGGCCTGCCATTGGCCCCACAACTGGTGGACGGTGAAAATGTGGTTTCCGTCCTTCTTGCCAGGCATGCAGATGGACCGGAAAGCCGGATTACGATGCGTTATGGGCATCTGCGTGACCAGTTTGCAGGGCGTGGAGGTGGGATGGATACACTTGTGGTGCTTGATGCAGCGGATGTCGCACAGCAGGGGGCTGGGCATGATGTGATCCGTCGCGAAATACGACGCGATCAGCCCCTTTCACGTACAGCGTGGCAATTTGCGCTGCGGGAAGAAGCGATCCTGTGTGGCACGAAAGGAGCACGGACATGAATTCGGGGTTCCTGTCGCGCGTGGCATTGCGGCGTGATGCCGCCGTGCAGGCCATCGCCGCGCTTTTGGTGCCGCAGGGGGAAGGCCGCCAGCACGGGGCCGCGCATCACCTGTTATGGACCCTGTTTGGCGATACACCGGACCGCAGGCGGGATTTTTTGTGGCGTCAGACGGAACCTGCGCATTTCATGGTTCTGTCGGCACGTGAACCGGTGGATACACACGGGTTGTTCGATATCGAAAGCCGTACGTTCGCACCCGTGCTGAAGGAGGGGGATCATCTGCGATTCCTTTTGCGCGCCAATGCCACGGTTGACCGCAAGGTGCCGGGCCGCGCACGCAGTCAGCGGCATGATATCGTGATGGATGCACTGCACAGGATTCCGCCGGGCCAACGTGCGCAGGCACGTGATGAAGTCGTGCCCCCCGTCATTGCCGCGTGGCTGGCACGGCAGGGCGTACGGTCCGGGTTCTGTCCGGATGCTGATGCCCTGAATGTCGAAAGTTGTGACATGTTGCGTGTTCCCCGTGTACGCGAAACCGGGGCGGCGACTTTTGGCGTGGTGGACATGACGGGGGAACTGCGGGTTACAGATCCCGCTCTTTTCATGTCTGCCCTGCTTGGTGGATACGGCCGGGCGCGGGCATTCGGGTGCGGCCTTATGCTGATCCGTCGCGCGCGTTGAGGGAAGGGAACCCATGTCCCGACCCATGCCGGGGCTGCCACCCCCGCAGCCCATTGCGCTGAAGGAACGTGCCTCCATCCTGTTTGTGGCGATGGGGCAGCTTGACGTAATTGATGGTGCGTTCGTGCTGGTGGATAAAGGAGGGGTGCGTACCCACATTCCCATCGGCGGTGTAGCCTGCCTTATGCTGGAACCTGGCACGCGGGTCAGTCACGCGGCGGCGGCGCTGGCGGCCAGGGCGGGCACATTGCTGATATGGGTGGGGGAGGCGGGCGTCCGGCTGTATGCGTCCGGGCAACCAGGAGGGGCGCGTGCGGACAGGTTGCTGTTTCAGGCGCGTCTGGCGCTTGACGACACCGCGCGCCTGAAGGTCGTGCGCAGAATGTACGCGCTGCGTTTTGGCGAAGAAGCACCAGAAAGGCGTTCCATAGACCAGTTGCGTGGTATCGAGGGGGCACGCGTGCGCGAAACCTATCGTCTGCTGGCGCAGTCGCATGGGGCGCAATGGGATGGCCGCCGTTACAATCCGCATGAATGGGAAACAGCCAATGTGGTCAATCGCTGTCTGTCTGCCGCGACGGCGGCGCTGTATGGCATTACCGAGGCCGCCATTTTGGCGGCTGGCTATGCGCCTGCCATTGGTTTTCTGCATACGGGAAAACCACAGAGCTTTGTCTATGATATTGCGGATATCGTGAAATTCGATCTTGTGGTGCCAGAGGCATTTCGTGTGGCGGCGGCGGTGCAGCGGAAACGGCCACTGGATGGTCAGGATATCGTGGACCCGGTGGGGGCAGTCAGGCAGCGGTGCCGCGATCAGTTCCGCAAGACCAAGATCCTTGGGCGGCTGATTCCCATGATCGAGGATGTGCTGGCTGCGGGCGGGATGGAGGTTCCGTCAGCACAGGAAGAAGCCATGCCAATTGCGTTCATGGATCGTAAAGGGCTGGGTGATGCTGGTCATCGTGGTTGAAAATGCCCCGCCACGTCTGCGTGGGCGTCTGGCTGTATGGCTGCTGGAGGTACGTGCAGGTGTCTATATCGGCAGTTACGGGCGACGCGTGCGTGAAATGATATGGGGACAGGTATGTGCCTATATAGATACGGGAAATGCCGTGATCGCTTGGGCCACGCCCAATGATGCTGGTTTCGAATTCGACACCTGTGGGAAAAACCGTCGTATCCCGGTCGATCTGGATGGACTGCGTCTGGTGTCTTTTGGCCCAGAAGCCGCGTTGCCGGCGCATCCCGGCCCGACTGTCAGGTCACTTTCATCCCGATCTGGAAAGGGATAAATACAGAGGTTAAAGTTGGTAGATTCTTTGACAATAAAATAACCGTTTAAAATCAAATGGTTCCACGAAGAGTGTTCCCCGCATACGCGGGGATGAACCGCCGTCAACCGTGACGCGCCATGCCTTGCGCAGGTGTTCCCCGCATACGCGGGGATGAACCGTGGCCGGGACTGGCAGGAATTCGCGGCGCGCGGTGTTCCCCGCATACGCGGGGATGAACCGAACACGCCCTGAGAGATGGCCTATACTACGCGGTGTTCCCCGCATACGCGGGGATGAACCGGACGAAGAAGATCGTCGAGACGCAGAACTTGAGTGTTCCCCGCATACGCGGGGATGAACCGAGCCAGTTTAACACGAACGTGTTTGCTGACCTGTGTTCCCCGCATACGCGGGGATGAACCGTCGAACACGAGATCCCCCAACCCGACCTCGCGGTGTTCCCCGCATGCTCTGTGCCATCGCCTGTGTTTGCGCAGCATGGCAGGAGGCTGATGTTTTCCGACTCTGCGATCATCGGATGTTACAAAAAAACTGTTTCATGAGTCGCGCGGCGAAAGTCCTGCCCTTCGTGGGGGGATTCACACGCTCTGGATAAAATTTCTCCGTGCATGACACCATATCTGGTGTCATGATTGCCTTCTTTCCACTAAATGCGCGAACCGGTGTCCTCGCATGGTCCTCGTTCGCCTGCACGAGGGAGCCAGTGCATGGACGGAGGTTTTTCGCTGTTTGGCGGCGCGCGTGCGCAGATACGTGATCCCTTCGAAGGGGTATTCGGCCTATCCCCGCTGCCTGCCCGTTCGCTGGATCGTGGGATGGGGGCGGCTGTGGGGCGGCGGACCGTGTTCCGCCCCACCGATCACGAGGATTTCGGCCATGTGGCCGCGCGTGTGGCGCGGGGCAATACGGCGTTACTGCCCGGCGTGGACGCGCGGGAACGTGCGCAGTTGCGTAACGCCATCGCCACCGGTGCATTACTGACATCCGGTCGGCATCTGCAACATGGTGATGCAACACAACCGGGCCGGAACATGGAAATGTTCACCAATTGCGCCACCGCCATCTGTTCCTTCGCCAAATTCTACTTGTTGCTCAATGGCTCCGGCGTGGGGCGGGCCTATGATGATGAACTCTGTGTGGTGGACTGGACGCGGGCGCCTGACCTGTCGTTCGTCCTTGCGCCGACGCATCCGGATTATCCCCGTGATCGTGCCGGGTTGTTGCGGTTCGGGTTGGATATGCAGGTCGTGCCATGGGGGACAACGCTGGAAACCTTTGACGCAGGGATGGAGGCACAGGTCCGTGCGTTCCGCGCCTCGTCCATCCTGCCCGAAGTGCCTGCGCCACAGATGCGAAACGGTGCCGCGATAAGTGTCCATGTCATCGAGGATAGTCGCGAAGGCTGGGGCAAGGCGATCGAGAAGATCGAGGCCATGGCATTCAGGGGACAGCATGACCATCGGCTTGTCCTGGACCTCAGTGCCATCCGGTGCGCCGGCAGCCCGATTGCGGGCATGCAGGGGCGCCCTGCATCTGGCCCGATTTCCCTTTTGCGCGGGTTGCTGAACATTCGCCGTCACGTGATCGAGGCGGGGCGGGACAAGGCTATGCCCCTGTGGGAACAGGCGTTGCGGGTGGATCATTACCTGTCGGTGGAGGTGCAGGTCGGTGGCGCCCGCCGTGCCGCACGTATGGCCACCAAGTCATGGCGCGATGCCGATGTGCTGCGCTTTATCCGTGCCAAGGAAGAAGGCGGCCTGTGGACGGCCAACCATTCCGTAATGGTGGACCGCGAATTCTGGGGTTTTGTGAACGACCCGGCCATGACCGGTTCATTGGCCGGGCATGCCCGCAGGGTCTTTGCCGAGGCCACGCGATGCGCATGGATCAATGGGGAGCCTGGTTTCATCAATGGCGACCGGCTGGAGGACAACCGGACCGGGAGTGCCCGGCAGAAGAAAATCCATGCGGACGGGCGGGATTTCCGCTCGGGGCGGTATCAGGCGACAGAGGCGGCCGCCCTTCTGGCGGATCTTGCCGGGCGTGCGGCACATGCGCATTTCCCGGTGACGACCAACCCGTGTGGCGAAATTACGCTGCATGTAACGGGTGGGTATTGCGTGATCGGTGATTTTGCGCCGTTGCTGGCCTGTCCGATACCACCGGGGGACGTGACGCCCGGGCGCATACCGCATGCGGTTACGCAGGTGTGGGATGCGCGTGTGCGTGATTCCGTCAGGTTGGGTGTAAGGTTCCTGCTGCGTGCCAATCGCATGGACGCCCTGTATGGGGAGGAAGTGCGACGGACCAACCGTATCGGGATCGGGCCAACCGGCCTGCACGAATGGGCGTGGGTGCGCTTCGGTCTGGATTTTAACGACCTGCTGGACGAGGAGCGCGCTGCCCCGTTCTGGGGCGCAGTGCAGGAACTTTCAATCATAGCCAAGGAAGAAGCCAATCTCTATGCCCGCGAAACCGGAACTGTGCGTCCGGTTACGGTGACAACCATCAAGCCCGCCGGCACGACGTCCAAGCTGTTTGGCCTGACGGAAGGGGCACACCTACCGGCACGGCGGCAGTACCTGCGCTGGGTGCAGTTCAAGGGCGTGCAGCGCGAAGATGGCACGTGGGAGGAGGGGGCCGACCCGCTGCTTCCGGCGTATGAAAAACGGGGATATCCGGTGCGTTCATTGCGCAGTTTTCCGGGCATGAGCATCGTGGGCTTTCCCACCGTGCCGCTGATTCAGCGCCTGGGTATGGGGGAACGGATTGTCACGGCGCCGGAAGCCACGCCAGAGGCACAGTATCGCTGGTTGGAGCTGCTGGAAAAATACTGGATCGGGGCGGAACAGGGCAACCAGGTGTCTTATACGCTTAAGGTATATACCAACCGGTATGATCTGGCGGAATTCCGTGCATTGGTCGCGACCCACCAACCGCATGTCCGCTGCTGTGCCATATTACCCAGCCGTCCGGATTCCGCTCTTGGTTATGAATACCTGCCGGAGGAGGAAATCTCCGCCGGGAAGTTCGCGGCAATTGCCGCTGCGATACATGATGATGATGTAAAGGAAGTTGTTGACTGGGCGCATCTGCAATGTGCCAGTGGAGTATGTCCCATCTGACGGTGATGGGGGCTGGTTAGTTGAAAGGGCAGTGTCAGGAACATGCCGGTATTATAAAGGTTTTTTCATGAAGCCTTTGAAGGACGTAGCCTCTGGTGGGAACAGGGAATGCGTGAATGGTTTTTATTGTTTCGAAAATGAATCGAAGATGTAATGAATAACGGGAACAGATCTGGAGGGAAAAAATGTGACGGCTCGAGGAGCACGCTTCGATGCTGACGGTATATTTAGAGGATTTCTATAACCATGAATTTTAATTTTCATGGGTCAATAATAGAAACAAAAATATTTAGTGATTCTGAATATCACAAGCTGGTTTGTGAGATATATATTGACGGAGTATATATATGTCTTTTGTCTGTGGACGATGGAGTAGATAGAATTAGCATAGTATTTCCAGATTGTGAGGAGGAATGTAAAAAGAACAAAGTGAGATATGATATATTCGTCTTCGCATTGTCTCTGGCAAAAAAAGATATTTTGAATAAGTGCTGACTGTTTAAGGCGGCAGCCGAAATTGCGGACATATCCATCGCGGATATCCTCCTGTTGCGCGCTATGCCGTATGGTACAGTAAATGTTGCGATGGTGGCTAATGTATCCCCAGCGGGTCAGGCATTGCCGTCGTCGGCTTCTGGTCCATAACTGGCGGAATGTATTGTACCGTTTGGTTCATGATGGGGATATGCATGAGGAAGGAAAGCCCCTCGGGTTCGGGGCGGTTTCAGGGCGGTGGGGCCTGGCCGTCAGGGCCGGAATGATGTCTTGCTTCCTGACCTCTGAGGTTTGTTTTTTGCTTCACCGCAGTATCCGCGCCAGATCTCGGGGCCGGGGAAAGCGGGTGCCATGATTACGCAGTCCCATGGGTGTTCCCGTGGGGGAAGGCGGCAAATGTCACGAAATGTTAGAATATGCTCCTCATCATTCACGTAGGTCCCATGCAGCACTATGTCTTGTGAAGCCCCCGGATCATGCGCGAACATCGTGGCAGCGCATGGCATGGGCCGCCGGTGGAGGAGAAATAAGGTGAAGCAGACAAAATACTGGACGGTGGCGCTGATGGCCATGTCGCTGGCTGTGGCGCCGGTCCTGACCCTGACAGAGGCGCATGCGCAGCATGGTGGCGGCCCGGGTGGCGGTGGTGGACCCGGTGGCGGTCATGGGGGGGGAGGACCCGGTGGCGGCGGTCGTGGTGGACCGGGCGGCGGCTGGGGCGGAGGAGGCTCCCGTGGTGGAGGTCCAGGCGGCCCAGATGGCGGCTGGGGTGGCGACCGTGGCGGCTGGGATCGTGGCGGTGGCTGGGATCGCGGGGGATATGGCTATGGTTGGGGTGGTCCGTATCCCTATTATGGTTATCCCGGATATGGTTACGGCTATCCCGGTTATTATGCCTATCCTTATGGGGGATGGGGCTGGGGTGGTTGGGGCGGCGGGTGGTAGTACCCGTGTGCTGTCGCGGTGGTGCCTGTCAGGCGCATCGCCGCGGCAGGTATGAAATGACACGATCAAGCAGGATATCCATTTCCGGGCGCTGGATCGGATCGACACATGTGGTGATATAGGTCCGGGCACGTCGTTTGATGATGTTGGCCTGACGCAGTTCTGTTTCGCCCATGTTGCTTTCCGCGATCATGTCCGCGATTGTCATGTTCCGGTGAAATGCGCTCCAGGTGATGTGGAACGCGGCCTTGTTTACGATCGTTTCAAATTCCTGCCTGCCGAATTCCGATTGGCAGGCACCAAGCTGTTCCTTGGCCTGAACATACATGTCCATGGCGGGACGGGTGATATGACGGTGAAAATGCCGCCTGTGCCATGCACGCGCCCAGATATGTTCCTGATGCGCGATTTCATATTCCTGCACGTTGGCGTGGCTGTCTGCAATCAGCGCATGCACGGCGCGTGCCGCCAGCCAGGCGCTGGCGAAATCGGGATAAGTCTGCCCATTCCACAGGGGGGCAAGGCCGCTCGACCCAATGGCAAAGCGGAATCCGCGTTGCCCGTCTATACCGAATAGTACACTCAGTGTCGGGTCGGCGCCGCCTTCATGTCCCAGAACAAGGATATGGCCCGCATCGCCCGCATGCATATGACGTTGCACCGTCAGAAGGTCGAACAGGCTTTCGTCCTCGATCGAATTTTCGATATGTGTCTTTACATAGGTCATGAAAAGCGGATTACGCACATTCGTTACGCCACGTGGACAAAAATCAAAACCCCACCAGCGGGACATCTTGATGAGGTGAAAGGCAAGTTCATTGCGAAGCCGCGTCAGGTCCGGCGGATTTTCACCTTCGTCACACAAGGCCTGAATATCGCGGAACCGCGTGGCCAGCCTGTTGACCTGGGAGGAAAAGAATGTGCGCGGATTGAAATAATCAAGGAACAGGGCGGGGCGTGAGTGCTCTAGGTGCCAGTCGGGTGTGCATCCTGTGGTGTCGGGCATGGTGGCTTTGTCCCTGCACTGAAAAAAAGGTGCGGCATCGCCCCAAGGAAGGTGGACGATGCCGCAGAGTTTTCACGGCGTTAGGGCTGGGAAATCGACGGTTGGGGAACTGTCTGATACGCCGTGAGTTCATTATCCATATTGCAAACGCATCGCAATTGCAACACGAAAGTGCAGGCTCCGCCCCCACAGCGACCGGGCTGATGGCGGTATGTAGGCGAACCCCATTGCAACCGTGCGGGGGAGGTGAAGTTTCCCGCACATGGCGATATTTATGTTTTGAGACCAAAATGACATTTCAAGAAACGTTCACATTCCATAAGGAAAATCAGGACTATGGTCCGCTGATCCATTGGTCTGACAAAGAGTGGGTCATGCAGGACACGTCGCGCGAAAAGAAGCAGGACATCATCGAGGAATGGCGTCCCGCGCTGGTTCTGGTGTGGAAGGACCGTCGGCATGAAAGCGCGGGCAACAGGGACAGGGCCCTGCATGGTGCCCCGCATGATGCGCTTGCGCCGATTGATGACGAGGATGCCTATATCCACGACGAATTCTGACGGCTAATGCGTGGTATCGATCACCACGACCCCATTTGACAGGATGGCCAGTTTCCTCATGAAGCATAGTTGCGATCGCGAATCGCGTGACAAGATCCGCCTGCGCGAGGAGATCCTTGACGACCTTGATGAAGAGATCGAGCTTGAGCTTGATGACGCACGTCTGGGGTCGGGAAAGAATTGTGACCCGCTGGATTTTCGTCAGGTCTATTTCCGTGAACTGCTGCGCCTGCAGGGCGAACTGGTGAAATTGCAGGACTGGGTCAAGGAGACCGGGCATCGGCTGGTCGTGATCTGCGAAGGACGCGATGCGGCGGGAAAGGGGGGCGTGATCAAACGCATTACCCAACGCCTGAACCCGCGCATCTGCCGTGTCGCTGCCCTGCCTGCGCCCAATGACCGTGAACGCACGCAATGGTATTTCCAACGATATGTCAGCCACCTGCCTGCCGCAGGTGAAATCGTGCTGTTTGACCGAAGCTGGTACAACCGCGCAGGTGTTGAACGGGTAATGAATTTCTGCACGGATGCGGAATATGAGGAATTCTTTCGTTCGGTGCCGGAGTTCGAGCGGATGCTGGTGCGCAGTGGAATACAGATCGTCAAATACTGGTTTTCGATTTCCGATGACGAACAGGAACTGCGTTTCCGTGCCCGGATGGAAGATCCACTGAAGCAGTGGAAGCTAAGCCCCATGGACCTTGAAAGCCGCAGGCGGTGGGAAGCTTATACGCTGGCCAAGGAAATCATGCTGGAACGTTCAAACATCGCGGATGCGCCATGGTGGATCGTCCCGGCTGATAACAAGAAAAAAGCGCGCCTGAACTGCATCAGTCACCTGCTGTCGCAGGTTCCCTATCAGGACGTGGAAAAGCCCGAAGTCACGCTGCCTGAACGTGTCTTCGGCCCGGATTATATCCGCCAGCCCGTGCCCGATGATATGGTCGTTCCAGATTTGTATTGAAAAAGGTGACGGACATGTCACCGTCGGAAACATACCGGTGACCCGGCGGCGGGGGCCGTATCTGGCGCGTTATTGTGTTTTATTATTGTGGGATGTCATGCGGAAACATTATCTATTGTCAGTCCTGTGTTCGTCACTGTTCATGGTTTCAGGAAATTGCGTGGCCCGTACGGCACCGTCAGCACACGCGCCGGAGGCAGGGTATCTAACACCTGCGACGCAGCCTGATGCCACACAGTACCTTCCCCCGCCGCCGCAGGCTGGCTCGGCGCGTCAGGCCGCGGATGACCATGCCTTTGAATCCACGCGTGGGCTGAAGGGCGGCGCGCGCTGGGCACTGGCGACATCCGATGCGGACCTGCGTATCGAGGCGCTGCTGCGCAGCTTTTCCTGTGCGGCAGGCTTTACGATCGACGCCAGCAAGGCACCGCGCCTTGCCGCGCTGATCCATCGGATGGATGTCAGCGAAATTCCCGATATGCGCAACGCCAAGGCATCATGGCATCGCGCACGTCCTTTCGTGGGCAATACGCAGTCGATCTGCACAGAGGACGATCGGTCCCACCTGGCGACATCGGGGGCTTATCCTTCCGGGCACACCCTTCTGGGCTGGAGTACGGCGCTGGTGCTGGCGGAACTTCTGCCGGACCGTTCGACCGAAATCCTGCAACGTGGGCGCGTATTCGGTGAAAGCCGTATCGTCTGTGGCGTGCATTGGGCCAGTGACGTGCTGGAGGGATATATGACCGGGGCAGGCGATATTGCCGCCATGCACGGCAACCCTGCCTTCCGGGCGGATCTGGATGCCGCACGGACCGAGTTGGAGGGCCTGCGTCACGAAGCCCCCAAACCCAATCCGCAGGCTTGTACGATCGAGCATGATGCTGCGGCCCATTCTCCGCTCTGATCCGTGATGGGGCAGGGGACGAATGCCCCCATGGGAATCTCTCCATGACTGGGGAACAAAAGTGTCGGTGCATGTTTTTGAAAGTATTTGAAAAACATGGGCTTTTTTGAAAAGTCGACGCCCGGAAAGCTTTTATGTTTCCCAGTTGCCCCATGGATCATCTTTTCCGACAGCCCCAACCGGGTCATGGCGCCAAGACAATCAGACTGGAAAAATTCATGGATAAGGCCATGCTGACACGCAGGCAGGCAATCGTTCTGGCGGGGGGCGCGATAATGTTGCCGGTGCGGCCCGGACGTGCCGCGCCATCACTGGCACCGGTGCCCCTGGTCATGGCGCATCGTGGGGCATCCGCATTACGGCCGGAACATACGCTGGCATCCTATGCCAGGGCCATTGCGGATGGCGCTGATTATATCGAACCCGACCTTGTCCCCACCAGCGATGGTGTGCTGGTGGCGCGACATGAAAGCAATATCGCGGGAACGTCGGATGTCGCAAGCCATCCTGAATTCGCATCGCGCAAGCGGACGGTCGTGATTGATGGCGTGTCGGAAACCGGATGGTTCACGACGGATTTCACGCTGAAGGAGCTTAAAACCCTGCGCGCGCGGGAACGCCTGCCGATGGTGCGTGCCCATAACACGCGTTATGATGGACATTTCGATATCCCCACGTTCGAGGAAGTCATTGATTTCGTGGCGGCAGAGGCTGCCGCACGTGGACGTGTGATCGGCCTGATCCCGGAGATCAAGAACTCCACCTATTTCCACAAATTGGGTCATACACCGGAAGAAACGTTCCTGCAGGTGATCGGGGCGCATGAATATACGCGTTATTGCCCGTTGGAGGTTCAGTCGTTTGAGACCACGAATCTCAAGACATTGTCTGGCAAGGTAAAGGCGATCAACCCGCAGGCACGTCTGATGTTCCTGATGGGGGAGCGCACGCAACGGGTGCCGGACCTTGCGGCGGCTGGGCAGGGCACGACATTTGGCGACCTGATGACGCCAGAGGGGCTGCGTAACGTGCGGCAGTATGCGGATGTGATTGGTCCGTCGAATGTAGACATCATTCCGCGCGATGCCTCCGGGGCATGGCTTGCGCCGTCATCCTTGATCGAGGATGCGCACAGGGCCGGGTTGCTGGTGCATTCGTATACCTTCCGGCCCGAAAACTGTTTCCTGCCGCTGCAACTGCGCAATGCGCTGGGGGATAATGCCCGCAATCCCGACGGGGCCATCGCGGAAATCCGGCGCTATCTTGATCTTGGGCTGGACGGGTTCTTTACGGATGACCCGGCGCTTGGCCGACAGGCCGTGCGGATGTGACGCGCCGCCTGTTGGCTGACGGTGCGTTTCTGGTAGGACTTCCGCCAGGGGAATAGTTGCGAAAGACATTCCCTCTTCCCTTGGTGCGGATTGAAAGCACCCATTGAAAAAGAATGGGAAAAGTTTTCAGTCATCGCCTTGTTTTTTTTTGAACATGCGATGTCTTTCAAAGCTTTGGGGAAAGCTTTGAAAATTTATCAGGGGCTGTTTGAAAAAGTCAGGTTCAATAGCATCCTGAAATTATAAAGGTTTTTGATGAAGCTTTTTCAAAAGGGCTTTCGAAGATGCTGCCTTTCTGAAAAAAGGCAGCATCCAAAAACTTCCTTATGATTTCAAGCCGCTTCCCGGACCAATGTTTCAAACAGTCTTTGACATCAGGCAACATCCCGGACGTTAGGCAAAGACGCCGTTTCCAAACGGCAAAAGAAAAGGGGGCTGGCACATCATGCGCCAGCCCCCTTTTTCATGCCCTGTCCGGGGCAGGCTCAGCTTCCCTGAAGCCCACGCAGGACATCCGCCGGGCGCACCGGCATATGGCGCAGCCGGACACCGACGGCGTTGAAGATCGCATTGCCAATGGCCGGGCCGACAACCGTGGTTCCGGGTTCACCAAGGCCCATCGGCTTTTCGGTGCTGGGCAGGAACTCGATATCCATCTCCGGCGTATCGGCCATACGCAGGGGGGTATAGGTGTTCAGGTTCCGGTCCACCGGCTGTCCGTTCACGATTTCCGTGTTCTCGAACAGTACCATGCTCAGGCCCCACAGGGCCGCACCCTCGGTCTGGGCACGTGCGCCGTCGGGATCGACCACCGTACCGGCATCCACCACGATCGTCAGCTTTTCACAGCGGACAACACCGGTAGAGCGGTCAACATGCACCTGCGCACAGCAGGCGATCCATGTCGGCATGCCGCGTTCCTGTCCTGCGGTCGTGCAGATACCCAGCGCGGTGTCTTTGGGCAGCGTCTGCTGGCCCCAGCCCACCTTTTCCGCCAGGCGGCGCAGAACCGCAGCCTGCCGCAATGCCCCGCCAACGGCATCGGGGGCTTCGCCCTTGTTGCGTCCGGTGGCCGTCAGCATATCCAGACGGAACTGCACGGGGTCCTTTTTCTGCGCATGGGCGACTTCGTCCAGGAAGCATTCCACCCCCCAACTGGTCCAGCCGGGACTGACCGAGCGCAGCCAGCCGGGACGGAAGGTTTTTTCCGCCAGGTCGTTGCGTAACGCCCGCACGCGAAATGCCCCCACTTCGTACCAGTGATCGGCACCAGCAATGGCAAACTGGTCATATGGGGCGTCATGTACGCCCTTGGCCATGAAAGCTTCCGCCATGACCCCGGTGGGCCAGCCGGCCGCCGCCTGATAATCCATGGCGGTGATCTTGTTGGAGGCATCGAACGCCATGCGGACCCGCTGCACGGATGGTGAGCGGAAGGAGTCGAACACCATGTCGTCCGAACGCGTCAGGATCAGCTTGACCGGTTTGCCGCCAAGTGCCTTGGAAGCGAGGGCGGCCGGGATCATGTAATCCCCGTTCAGGCGACGCCCGAACCCGCCACCCAGCAGATAGCTGCGCAGCACGATCTTGCTTTCCGGGACTTCCAGCGCCTTTGCCAGTGTCGGCAGGATCAATGACTGCCACTGGTTGCCTGCATGGATCTCGTAAACGCCGTCCTTGACAAAGGCGAGGGCGTTCATCGGCTCCAGCTGGTAATGCAGGACGGATGCGCAGGTATATTCCTTGTCCATGACCGTATGGGCCGAACTGAACGCCTGATCCACGCCATCGTCATTGAAGACGTAAACACCACCTTCCTTGTGGTTGATCAGTTCACGGCCACGATCCTGGATGTCGCGTTCGTTGACATGGGCGGTCTCCCCCGGGATCCAGTCCACCTTCAGCGCGTCGGTCGCACGGATGGCGGCGCTGTAGCTGCTGGCAAGCACCACGATCCACCCCTGCACCACGCCCGACGGGTCGTCGATCTTCAGGTAACGGATATAGCCCTTGACCTTGCGGGCCTCGCTGTCATCAACGGAACGCGCCTTGGAGCCATAGCGCGTCGGCGGCATCTTCGGGCGGGCATAGACCATGCCCTCGACCTTGGCGTCGATGCCATAAATGGCCTCGCCCGTGGTCTTGGCAGGAATGTCGAGTGCCTTCTTGAGTTCCGAATTACCGATCAGGCGACGCTCGCTCGCAGGTTTCAGGGGCAGCTTGGCCATTTCCTCGGGCGTGAAGGAGTGGCTGGGATGACCCTGCGTGACAATGTCGCCAAAGCTGATCTGCTTGCCATTGGCGGCGGACACGATGCTTTTGCTGACGCTGCACTTGTCGGGCGTCGTGCCCAGCAGGCGCGCGGCTTCTTCCACCAGGGCCGTGCGCGTTGCCGCGCCTGCCTGACGGAAAATATCCCACGTCATCCAGACGGACCAACTGCCACCTGTGACCATCAGGCCCCATTTGGGGTCGGTATCGACATAATTGATCCGTACCTTGTCCCAGTCGGCCTCCATCTCGTCCGCGATGATGCGGGCAAGGGCGGAGCCGATATGCTGGCCCATTTCCGCACGGATGATATTGACCGTGATCTCCCCATCCGGTGCGATCGCACACCAGATGGTGGGTTCGAACGCACCATCGCCGGGACCGGATTTATCAAGCGGGAAAACCTGGTTGGCCGATGCCTGCCGGGCAAATCCAAACATGACGCCCGCGCCAAGCGAGGTGACAAGGAAGCCGCGCCGGGACAGTCCCTGTCCTGAGCCGGAGCCTTTTCCAGTAAGAAAACGGTTCAGTCTACCCATTTGACGAATCTCCGCGTGCGGCTGCCGCGGCCTTCTTGATGGCGTCGCGTATGCGAATGTAGGTCATGCAACGGCACAGGCTTCCGGCCATGACCGCGTCGATTTCCTCATCCGTGGGGGAGGGATAATCCTTGAGCAGGCTGACGGCCTGCATGATCTGTCCCGACTGGCAGTACCCGCACTGCGGCACCTGCAGTTCACGCCATGCTTCTTGCACGGGATGCTTGCCCTCGGGGTCAAGCCCTTCGATCGTGGTGATGTCAGCGCCTTCGGCGGCGCTGATGGGGGTGATGCACGACCGGGTGGCGCGACCGCCGATATGCACGGTGCATGCGCCGCACATGCCGATGCCACAGCCGAACTTTGTCCCGGTCAGGCCAACTTCGTCACGGATAACCCACAGAAGCGGGGTATCTTCGGGGACGTCAACGGTGACTTCGCGTCCATTGAGGTGAAAGGTCGTCATGTTCTAGCTCCGTCTTTCATCTCAATGAGAAGAGGCGACAGGAGAGGCAGCCAGCGTCTTGCGGACGTCTGCGGCTTTCTTCTCAAGGTCGGTCCAGGGTTTCAGGGTCGTCCGCGTGGCGCGCAGGTAGGCGGCCAGACGTGCGAGGTCCGCGTCGGAGAAGGAATGGTAGAAGCTGGGCATCGACACGGTGGAGATGCCTTCCTGCGTTCCAATTCCGTGCAGGATCACCTGATACAGGTTGGTCGGTTCATCCAGCCACAGCGCATTGTTCAGCGCCAGGTCGGGGCGTCCGTCAACCGGCTGCGGGCCGGCGTTGGCATGGCACGCGGCGCAGGCCCCGGCATACAGGCGTGCGTTGGGGTCTGTCTGCGGGCCGACGAGGTCACGCATGGACGCCTTCATGGCCCAGGCAATGGCCTTGGGGTCTTCGTTGACGCGGGTGGCGGCCTTGTCGATATCCGCAAGATAGTGCGCGATGGCGTGGACGTCGGATTCCGGCATCTCGCTCAGGCCACCATGGACGACAGGCGACATCGGGCCAGCCGCACTGCCATGCAGCGGGGCGGAACCGTAACGCAGATACTTGAAGAACTCGTCCTCGGTCCACACGACAGGGGTGGGGTTATGTTCGTTGAGCGGCGGGGCAATCCAGTTATCCACCGGCGCGCCGTCATAGGGGGCGCTGCTCTTTTCCGCGCCCATCGCATTGCGCGGTGTATGGCACGCAGAGCAGTGGCTCAGCCCTTCGGCAAGATAGGCACCACGATTCCACTGCGCATCCTTGGCATCGTTATTCTTCAGCGGCCCTTCATGCAGGAACAGGAGCTTCCATCCAGCCTGTTCCAGGCGGATATTGAAGGGGAAGGCCACCGTGTTGTCGCGCTTGACCGAATGGACCGGTTCGCGCGTCATGAGGAACGCATAGACGTCATCAATGTCCTGATCCGTCATATGCGTGAAATGATCGAACGGGAACGCCGGGAAAAGCTGTGTCCCGTCACGTGAAATGCCCTTGCGCATCGCACGCTTGAACGCGGCCTGCGACCAGTGACCGATACCGGTTTCCGGGTCGGGCGTGATGTTGGAGGAAAAGATGGCGCCAAAGGGCGTGTCCATCTTGTAATCGCCCGCCAGTTCGATACCGCGCTTGCCGTCGGTGCGGGTATGACACTCCGCACAGTAACCACCGGCGGCCAGCACACGACCATGTTCGATCTGTGCCTTGCTGAAGGAGGAGGGAGACGGCGGCGCAACCGGAGCAATCTCCGGATACCACGCGTACGCAAGGAATCCGACGCCACCGGCGACACCGATTCCCACAATCGCTGCTGCAATGCGTTTAATCACGATGTTCTCGCGGTTGTGAAAGTCATTTTATCACCCCGTATCATCCGCCCCGAGTTTCGGCGCTACGTCTTCAGAAACAAAGAAACCAACATGCATGTGCATGCTGCTTTCCGGCACCGGAGCAACAGGACGCGCAGGGGCGCTCCTTCCTCGCGGCGGACAGTCAGTCTTGATGTTTCCTAATCAAGGGCTTCCACCTAACGTAAGGTGAAAACACTTATAAGACTTATTTGGATCTTTATACCCCACGAAAGATCATCTGTAAAAGCCTGAATAAGTGGCGTTTACAGGGGCCTGATGGCGGATGGGGCAGGGTGGCGGGGAACGTTGTTTCCCCGGTGAACCATGTCTATATCCGAGTATATACAGACAGTCACCGCCGGGTCAAGCCGGGACGACATGCCGCGTCGTCCCGGTTGCGTATGTGCCGCCGTTATTCAGGCAGGCTGTAGGCGACCACGTAATCGCCCATCTTGGTCCCGAAGGAGCCGTGGCCCCCATCGGCCGTCACGATGAACTGGCGTCCATTGACGGCATAGGTCATCGGCGTGGACTGCCCACCGGCGGGCAGGCGGTCCTGCCACAACTGCTGTCCGGTCGTGACGTCATATGCCCGGATATAGTAATCGAGCGTGGAGGTCAGGAATGCGACCCCCCCTGCGGTGGTCAACGGGCCGCCCAGGCTGGGTACGCCCATCCTGAAGGGGATCGGCAGTGGTGCGCTGTCACGGATCGTGCCGTTGCGATGCTTCCACACGATCTTGTTCGTACGCAGGTCGATGCCGGACATATATCCCCATGCAGGCTGTTTGCACGGCAGGCCCAGCGGTGACAGGAATGCATGCAGGTCAACGCCATAAGGTGCGCCGAACTGTGGCTGCACGCCGCTTTCGCTGCCGGATGGCTGGGATTTGTCAGGGGTTGCGGGGTTGTTGGGGCCGCGCGGGATCAGGGTGGACACGAACGGGATGGCGATAGGATTGGCGATCGCGATCTGCCGGACCGGATCGACCGCCAGTCCGCCCCATTCAAACATCCCGAGGTTGCCGGGGAAGACCAGTGTTCCCTGCAGCGAAGGCGGCGTGAATGGCCCATCATAGCGGAGCTGGTGGAACATGACGCGGCAGATCAGTTGGTCGAACATCGTGCCGCCCCACATGTCCGCATCCGTCAGGTTCTTTTTCGGCCGGAATGTCAGTTGGGAGAAAGGCTGCGTGGCCGACAGGTGATCCCCTGGCGCCGCGCCCTGCGGGACGGCGCGTTCGGGGGCGGGCACCACCAGTTTGCCGTCACGGCGGTCCAGCACAAAGATATTGCCGGTTTTCGCCGGGGCATACAGGGTCGGGACAACCTGCCCGTCGGGCATGCGGATATCCACCAGGCTGGGCTGTGCCGGGATGTCCATGTCCCACAGGTCATGATGGACGGTCTGGTAACTCCATACCAGTTTTCCCGTCGATGCGTTCAGCGCGACGATCGAGCTGGCATAGCGTTCGGAATCCGCATTGCGGTTTCCGCCCCAGATATCGGGGGTCTGGACACCCATGGGGATATAGATCAGGTCCAGATGCGCGTCATAGGACGACGTGATCCATGAATTCGGTGAATTGGGCACGAAATGGTGGTGTTCGGACGGCATTTCGTTGGGGTCAGGGTTGCCGGGGTCGAACGCCCATTTCAGTTCACCCGTATTGACGTCAAAGCCGCGCGTGACGCCAGAGGGTTCATGCGTGGAATAATTGTCCGTCACCGCACCCGATACGATGACCATGTTGTCCGTCACAACCGGGGGGGAGGTGGGTTCGTAAAAACCCGCCGTCTTGACCGTCATGCCGTCCTTCAGGTCGATTTCCCCATCCGTGCCGAACCCGTGACAACGCGCCCCGCTATGCGCATCAAGGGCGAACAGGCGGCCATCATTCGTTGGCAGGAAGATGCGCTGCGCACATTCGGCAGGCGCCGCATCCGCCGGGGCTTCGTGATAGGAAACGCCACGGCAGGTCAGGTGCTGGAACGTTGGGTTATGGACGATCTGCGGATCGAACTTCCACCGCTGCTTGCCTGTGGCGGCATCCAGCGCGAACAGGATCTGGTGCGGTGAACACAGGTAAATCGTATCGCGGATCTTGATCGGCGTGACTTCGTCCGTCGTCTCCCCCGGATCGCCCGGACCACGCATGTCACCCGTACGGAATGTCCACGCGACTTTCAGCTTGCCGACATTCGCAGGCGTAATCTGCTTGAGGGGAGAAAAACGGTCCCCGAACTCCGTACGGCCATAAGCCTGCCAGTCTTCGTCGGGCATCTGGCTGGCATCGCCGGGCGTCGGGGCATTCTGCGCCACGGCCGGCAGGCTGCCGGCGATGTCCTGCGGGTCCTGCGTCAGGGCAATGCCGACAACCGCGACCGCCGCGGCAATCACCGCCCCAAGCACAAGGCGTGGCGCCCCGACTGGTGCCCTGAGATGCCGCGTCACCCCCGGCAGAAGCAGCAGGATGCCAATCGGCACCAGAATGTCGCCGCGCGGGGCCAGCGCCCAGAAATCGAAACCGGCTTCCCGCACGGCCCATATCATCGTACCCGCAAGCAGGATGGCATACAGGCCCAGCGCGGCCTGTGCCCGCATGAACAGCAGCCATGCCGTGCCCAGCAATGCCACCCCGGCAAGGACATAATAAATAGATCCCCCCAGAACGGCCAGCCATATGCCACCACCCAGCAGGTAAAGGCCGGATATCGCACATAGGGCAATGGCGAGGAGGAGGAGGGGACCAGGACGGGTGGGGGGAGTATTCATGATCTTCCTGAAGCAGAGCGAAAAACGGCGGGCGCGGGCCTTAGTTCAGGAGACAGCTTATAAATCAGGCGCAGGTCAAGAAGTTATTTCTAACGATGACGTGTCAAAGCCCTCCGCGATGCAGGCATGACGGAGGGCGCACAGGACGGGTCGTATATCGTGGAAAAAGAAGGGTTATTGCGCCGTAAGAACGACCTCCGCCAGTGTCCTGCGCGTGCCGTGCGCACGGATGGCCTGCCGGACCGTGCGATAGCATGTGACGAAGTCCGGTGACTCCGTCAGTCCCCAGCCCGCGAACACCGACATGTTCAGGGCCGCATCAAGGTCCGCGCCAGTGGCAAGGGCACGGTCCGGCGCGCTGAGATGTGGTTCCATGATCGGATAGGTCGCGCCATTGTCATCATGGCCGCGCAGATATTCCAGATAGCACGAGATCACGAAGGCCACGCGGATCGGGGTGCGGTGCGTCGCCAGCAGGCCCATCGCTGTTTCACGGATGAACATCTGTAGCTTTGACGTGCTGTCCGATGCGATGCGCAGCAGTTGGTCGCTGATGGCATGATTGCGGAAACGCCGCAGCAGCAGTGCGCCATATTCATGCAGTTCCATGCCCGGCGGTGCCGTCAGCAGCGGTTCTGCGTCAAGGCCGAGGTAACGCTCCACCAGGGAGACTTCGTTCATGTCAGCCATGATGTCGCTGACAATGCGGTATCCCGACAGCACGCCCGACAGTCCCAGCAGCGAGTGCGAGGCATTGAGCATCCGCAGCTTTACTTCCTCATACGGATAGACATTGTCCGTGAACTGCACGCCCACGGCATCGAATTCCGGCCGGCCTGCGCAGAATTTGTCCTCGATCACCCATTGTATGAAATCCTCGCAAAAGACGGGGATGCGGTCATCAAGGCCACTGGCGGCATCAAGGCGGCGCACGTCATCGGGGCGCACCGCCGGGGTGATGCGATCCACCATCGTGCAGGGGAAGGTGACGTTGTCTGCCATCCATTCCGCCAGCGCCGCATCGCGTGCCCTGGCCCATGTCAGGGTGGCGTTGCGCGCCACGTGGCCATTTTGCGGCAGGTTGTCGCAAGACAGGACGGTGAATGGGCCAATCCCGCGGTCACGGCGCAGGCGCAGCGCCTCGGTCAGGACGCCAAAGGCGGTATGGGGCACATCGCGCTTCAGGTCTTCGGCAATGACAGGCAGGTCGAGCGGAAAATGCCCGTTTTCATCGACGTAATAGCCGCCTTCGGTAATTGTCATGCTGACGATGCGTATCGCGGGGTCAGCCAGGCGTTCGATGGCTGCCGCACGATCGGCCGGGGCGTGGACATATTCGATGATGGAGCCGATGACCCGCACGGTATCGGGTGCGTCGGGCGCGCATTCCGTCAGGGAATACAGGCAGTCCTGCGCCTTCATGGCATCGGCCTTGTCCGCCTCGCCGGGGCTGTCCATCAGGCCGATCCCCACGATGCCCCAGTCCGACTGCCCCGGGCGCGCCAGAATGCGTTCAAGGTAGACCGCTTCGTGCGCGCGGTGGAAATTACCGACACTCAGATGGGCAATGCCCGGCGTAACCTTGCCGCGGTCATAGGACGGAACCATGATTTCCGGCGGCAGATGGGGCAGGGATGTAGTATTGAGTATGGTCATGACCATTTTCCACGGCAAAGTATTCACGACGCCTAATCAGAAATGGAAAATGTGACAACCCGCGAAAGTGATGTACCTGCCGTCAGTTTCCGGCAGGAAAAGGGCAGGGTGATCCGCTTTGGCGGGATTTGGGGCATGAGGGGACGATGGCTGTGTATATTACGAAGTATTGCGCAGCATCCGGGCCACATCCGTTAAGGCGCATGCGTAAAGTGCAGGCCGAAGTCCCGGCAAAGCCGGAAGCGGGATGCGGTTGCGGTATCATTTTCGCAAAAAAGCTTTTGCATGCAGTCTTGATTCAAAAAATCAAGGCCGGTGCAGGAAGCGGGCGACAGTCGGGCAGGCTCCGCAAAGGGTGCCGCAGGGAAACAGCCTGTTTCCCTGCGCAAACGCGGCGTCAGGCAGCTAGCCCCCCATCCACGGTCAGGGCCGCGCCGGTGATGTTGTCGCTTTCGGGGCGGGCCAGGAAGGACGCCATGGAGGCGATGTCAGCCGGTTTGCCATATTCCGGCATGCACAGGAAACCGCGCAGCATGTCCGCACCCGCGCCATCGGCAGGGTTCATGTCCGTATCAATGGGGCCGGGCTGGATCACGTTGATGGTAATGCCTTCCGGCCCCAGGTCACGCGCCGCGCCACGCACGAAACCACCCAGCGCGGCCTTCGTCGCGCTGTAGAGCGAGATGCCGGGGAAGGGCGCGCGTTCGCCAAAGGTGGAACCGATCAGGATGATGCGCCCGCCACGCTTCATATGCGTCACGGCGGCCATCGTCTCCAGCATGACGGCGCGTACGTTCAGGTCCAGCGTCGCATCCACCTGCGCCACCGTCATTTCCTGCACCTTGGCATAGGGATAGATGCCGGCATTGCACACCAGCGTGTCCAGCCGCCCGAAATCCTGCACAACCTGTTCGATCAGTTCCCGTGCCGCGTCCGTGCCCTCACCCGCGCGATAGGCCCGTGCCGTGCGGCCAAGTGCCGTGATGCGCGCCACAGTCGCATCCGCCGCCGTTGCATTGCGGGCATAGGAAATTGCAATGTCGAACCCGTCCTTCGCCAGGGCTTCGGCAATGCTGGCCCCAATTCCACGGCTGCCGCCGGTCACTATCGCCACGCGTTGTGCTGTCATGATCGTTCTCTCCCGTCTGGGGACCGGTCCCCATGTTGCCGTTGCGTTATAGGCTGCCGTCCGGGGGGAGACAACGCGCCATGGTGATCAGGGGCAATCAGGGGCGATCAGGGCTTGATTGGTGTCGCGGCGTTGTTTATAGGCAGCGATGTTCGCGCGTCCGGGCCTGATCAAGGGCATGCCCGGCCGCAATGTCACGTTCGCGTTCCGACCGGTCCGGTGGGCCATGGGATGCGAAAAACCGATGGAGATGAAAATGCCCAAGATGAAGACCAAGTCGTCGGTCAAAAAGCGGTTCAAGATCACCGCGACCGGCAAGGTGCTGGCTGGCCCCGGCAACAAGCGTCACGGCCTTATCAACCGTTCGCAGAAGATGAAGCGTACCAACCGCGGTTCGCAGACCCTGACGGAAATGGATGGCCGCACTGTGAAGCAGTGGGCGCCCTACGGGCTGGCATAAGGAGCATCTGATACATGGCACGCGTCAAGCGGGGCGTTACCTCACACGCCCGTCACAAGAAGGTTCTGGAACTCTCCAAGGGGTACCGGGGCCGGTCGTCCACCAATTATCGCATTGCGCTCGAACGGCTTGAAAAGGCCCTTCGCTATGCCTATCGCGACCGTCGCAACAAGAAGCGTGAATTCCGCGCCCTGTGGATTCAGCGCATCAATGCCGCCGTGCGTGAACATGGCCTGACCTATAGCCGTTTCATCAACGGTCTGGACAAGGCAGGGATCGAAATTGATCGCAAGGTGCTGGCCGCCATTGCGTTCGACGATGCCGCGACCTTTGCCGAAATCGTCAAGAAGGCGCAGGCCGCTCTGGCCTGAACCTGTTGTCCACCCCATAATGTGGTGACAGGTCCGCGAAACGGGTCGTCCTGCCGGGCGGCCCGTTTTGTTTTGAGTACCCCGGTGTGTCCTGATGCGCGACAGCGGCGCGGCGATGGTCCCACCCCACGTAATCCGATACCTAATCCGATACCCGGCATGGCCGCCATCTGTCGAATGCGCCTCGGCCTGCCTGTCCGGTGAGCCTGTGCGAGGTAGCATGAGTGACGATCTCGAAACCCTGAAGCAAGACACCCTTGCGGCGCTGGCCGCGGCACCTGACCTGCGGGCATGGGACGAGGTGCGCGTCGCGACAATGGGCAAGTCAGGACGCCTGACCGGCCTGCTGAAGGAACTGGGCCGGATGTCGCCGGAGGAGCGCAAGCTGCGTGGCAGCGCGCTGAACCGCCTGCGCGACGAACTCTCGCGTGAGATCGCGGCCCGTGGCGAAGCATTGGAGGCCGAGGCCCTCAATGCCCGTCTGGCTGCCGAACGGGTCGATGTCACCCTGCCTGCCGCCGTGCAGGCCGAAGGCACGCTGCACCCGATCAGCCGCACGATCGAGGAAATGACCGCGATTTTCGGGGCGATGGGCTTCAAGGTTGCCGAAGGCCCGGATATCGAGACCGACTGGCATAATTTCGCCGCCCTCAATACCCCATCGCACCATCCCGCGCGCACGGACCAGGACACGTTCTACCTCCCGCGGGAGGGGACGGAAACGGCGGAGCGTGTGTTGCGCACCCAGACATCGGGCGTGCAGATCCGCACCATGCTGGCGCATGAACCGCCCATTCGCATCATTGCGCCGGGGCGCACCTATCGCGCCGATCATGACGCGACCCATTCACCGATGTTTCATCAGTGCGAGGGACTGGTGATCGACCGCGACATCACGCTGGGCCATCTCAAGGGCTGCCTGTCGGATTTCCTGCGCGCCTTCTTTGCGCAGCCTGACCTGCCGGTGCGGTTCCGTGCCTCTTATTTCCCCTTTACCGAACCGTCGATGGAGGTTGATATCGGCTGGTCGCGCAAGACGGGACAGATCGGTGGTGGCGATGACTGGCTGGAGGTGCTGGGGTCGGGCATGGTGCATCCGCGCGTGCTGGCGAATTGTGGCCTCGACCCGCGTGAATGGCAGGGATTTGCCTTTGGCATGGGGATCGAACGTCTGACCATGCTGCGCCATGGCATTCCCGACCTGCGTTCCTTTTACGACAGTGACGTACGCTGGCTGCGTCATTACGGGACCAGCCCCCTGTCACCCGCCCTGCTGCATGAAGGTCTGTGATCAATGAAGTTTTCACTGTCATGGTTGCGTGAACATCTGGACACGACGGCAAGCGTCGAGGACATCTGCGCACGGCTGAATACCATCGGGCTGGAGGTCGAGGGGATCGAGGATCGTGGCGCGGTCCTCGCCCCATTCCGCACGGCGCGTATCCTCAGCGCGGAACAGCACCCCAATGCCGATCGCCTGCGGGTATGCCAGGTGGACGCGGGCGAGGGATTTGCGCGCGTGCAGGTCGTCTGTGGCGCGCCCAACGCACGCACGGGCCTGTCGGTCATCTTTGCCCCGCCGGGCACATGGATTCCAGGCAGCGACATTACCATCAAGGCCGGCAAGATCCGGGGTGAGGCCAGCGGCGGGATGCTGTGTTCGCTGCGTGAACTGGGGCTGGGGCAGGAAACCGACGGCATTGCCGAACTGCCCGATGATACGGTGGTGGGGCAGTCCTATGCCCTGTTTGCGGATATGGATGATCCGGTCATCGAAATCGCCATCACGCCGAACCGGGGCGACGCACTGGCCATCCGTGGCATTGCGCGCGACCTTGCCGCGGCGGGGATGGGCACGCTCAGGCCCTGGCTTGCCGAAACGGTGGAAGGGACGTTCGCGTCCCCGCTGTCATGGGCCAATACATTTACGCAGGCCTGCCCGTGGGTTCTGGGCCGTACGATCCGTGGCGTGCGCAATGGGCCAAGCCCCGAATGGTTGCAGCGGCGGCTGGAATCCGTGGGGCTGCGCCCGATTTCCGCGCTGGTGGACATCACCAACTATTTCGCGTTCGATCTTGGCCGTCCGCTGCATGTCTTTGATGTGGCAAAGGTGGGGGGCAAGGTGCTGACCCTGTGTCGTGGAGAGGGCGAAACACTGCGTACCCTTGACGGTGCGGAACATGTGATGACGGTGGAGGACTGCGTGATCGCCGACGCCAACGGCGTGCAGTCGCTGGCTGGCATCATGGGGGGGGAAGCAACGGGCGTGGACGCGGCGACGACCGACGTCTTTGTTGAATGTGCGCTGTTTGATCCCGTGCATATCGCCCTGAGCGGCAGGCGGCATAACCTGCATTCCGATGCGCGTCAGCGCTTTGAACGTGGTGTGGACCAGGCCCTGCCCCCCGCCGCGCTGGAGGCGGCGACACGCATGATCCTTGATCTGTGCGGGGGGGAGGCCAGCGAGGTCGTCTCAGCCGGTGCGCCGCCCGCATGGCAGCGCGACGCGCACCTGCGCTTTGCCCGTATCGCGACGCTTGGCGGACTGACGGTTGCGCCGGACCAGGCGGTGGCCTCGCTGGAGGGGCTGGGCTTTGAGGTTCGCGAGCGCGATGCGCAACATGTGGTCGTCAGCGTGCCGTCATGGCGCAATGACATCGCAACGCCGATGGTGCTGGACCAGGCGCGGGACCTGCCACCTGAACAGGCTGCCCGCGCGGCGCAGGGCGCGATGGCGGTCGATTCAGAAGTGGATTTGATTGAGGAAGTCCTGCGGTTGCAGGGCATGGATGCGGTCCCGGCGGTCTCCCTGCCGCCTGTATCCGCCGTACCGGTGCCCGCCCTGACGGCGGCGCAGGTGCGCGTGGCCTCGGCGCGGCGGCACCTGGCCGCGCGTGGCCTGCTGGAGACGGTCGGTTTTTCCTTTGTCGCGCATGCCCAGGCGGCAGCGTTTGGCGAAACACCCGAAAGCCTGCATCTGCTCAACCCCATTGCCGCCGATCTGGATCAGATGCGTCCGACGCCTCTGGTCAACCTGCTGAACGCGGTGCAGCATAATGCGGTACGTGGATATCCCGACCTCGGCCTGTTTGAAATCGGGGCTGGCTTTGCCGAGGCAGGACAGCGTCAGGTCGTGGCGGGCATTCGCAGTGGCCATTCGGCGCGCATCCCCGGTCATGCGGCAACGCCCGTGGACCTGTGGGCGGCCAAGGCGGATATCCTTGAGGTCCTGCGCATCGCGGGGGCTGCGATGGAGGGGCTGAGCATTACCCCCGACGCGCCCGCGCATTATCATCCGGGCCGTTCCGGCACGGTGCGTCAGGGGCCGAAGCTGGTGCTGGGGTATTTCGGGCAATTGCATCCCGCGCTGCTGTCTGAACGCGGGATCGACCTGCCGGTGGTGGGGTTCGAGACGTTCATTGAGGATGTGCCCGAACCCAAGCGCCGCCGCCGCGCGCCGCCCAACCTGTCGCCGTTCCAGCCGCTGCATCGTGATTTCGCCTTTATCGTGGCGGGCGATGTCCCTGCGGAAAAACTGCTGCGCGCTGTCAGGGGGGCGGAACGCAACCTGATTTCCGCCGTCAGCCTGTTCGATGTGTACGAAGGTGACAAGATCCCGGCCGGGTACAAGTCCATGGGGGTGGAGATCACGATCCAGCCCATCGACCGCAACCTGACTGATGCGGATATCGAGGCGGTGTGCGCACGCGTGATTGCCGCCGCGCAGAAAACCTGCAATGCCGAACTGCGTGGCTGAATGCCTGATGGCGCGACGGGGCTGTGCTCCTGTCGCGCCCATGCATCCGGCATTCGCATGTTGATCAGGGGGGGAGAGGTCATTGCGCGCCATAGGGGGATGGATCGGGACGGGGCTTGTTGTCCTGATGGCGGGATATGCCGGCACCGCTGGCGCCACGGCGATTACGGGGGCGGGGTCCAGTTTTGGCGCGCCCATTTATGGCGCGTGGGGCGAGGATGCGGCGAAGGATGTGGGCATCACC
Organism: Novacetimonas hansenii JCM 7643; assembly: GCF_000964405.1. Classification (GTDB taxonomy): domain Bacteria; phylum Pseudomonadota; class Alphaproteobacteria; order Acetobacterales; family Acetobacteraceae; genus Novacetimonas; species Novacetimonas hansenii. The sequence goes on along the minus strand of NZ_BANE01000047.1, from coordinate 908 downwards.
CTGAATTACCAGACGATCGGCTCCGGGGCGGGACAGAATCAGGCCCGTGCCCGTACGGTTGATTTCGGGGCGTCGGATGCACCGATGTCCGCCACCGCGCTGCACGATGCGCGCCTTGCGCAGTTTCCTACCGTCATGGGGGCGATTGTCCCTGTCATCAACCTGCCCGGTGTGGGGGATAATCAGTTGCACCTGACGGGTGCATTGCTGGCGCAGGTTTATGACGGGGAAATCACGTCGTGGAATGATGCGCGTATCGCCGCCGTCAATCCGGGCCTTGCCCTGCCCGATATCCCTGTAGCGCCGGTGCGGCGGGCAGACGGGTCTGGCACGACCTTTGTGTTCACGACCTATCTTTCGCAGTCATGGCCCCAATGGCAGGCGCAGGAAGGGGCAGGCACCTCCATCCAATGGCCGGTTGGCGAGGGGGCGCGCGGCAATGACGGGATTGCCGCCGCAGTGCGCAATACACAGGGCAGTATCGGCTATCTTGAATATGCCTATGCCGCGGGCAACCACATGGTCATGGCGCAGATGCGTAACCGCCATGGGGAGGATGTGGTGGCCGACCATGCAAGTTTCGAGGCTGCTGCCCGTTCCGCGAAATGGGCGGATGACGCCACACGGCGTGTCGATGTCCTTGATGCGGCGGGGGCAGGGGCATGGCCGATCATGGCTGCGACCTATGTCCTGATCCCCACTGATCCCACCGATCCCGCGCAGGGGCGCGCGGTGCGGGATTTCTTTGTCTGGGCATTCGACCGGGGGGACGAGACGGCGCGTAAACTGCAATACGTGCCCCTGCCGCCGGAGGTAAAGGTCGGGATAGAAAGCTTCCTGAAGCAGTAAGAGCGTGTTTGAAAGCAACTCATTGATAAAAAACAAGAAAAGTTTCTGGGTGCTGCCTT
>NZ_BANE01000048.1 GCF_000964405.1 Novacetimonas hansenii JCM 7643 | reverse complement strand
TTGCGCGACTGGGCTCATGGGTCATAGCAAAAACAAATTGGTATGAGCCATCGCCCTGCCCCATCAGGCAGTCCCCTCCAGACAGTCCATGCCCGATGCTCTGCACCTGATGGCACGATCCCATTGATACGTTTCCAGTGGCACGGCCACGGCGGTACGGCCCCGGTGGCAGGATCATGGGTGGGAACATGGACAACCGCCCCCCTCGTGACACCTGGCCTGGACACGCAACCACTGGCGCTGGGGCGTGGTAATGCCCTACCGTGCCGCTCTTTATGGCACGGCACGGGACACGCGGCGACATGACCACACACAGGATCATCATAGATACCGATCCCGGCGTGGATGATGCGCTGGCGATTATGCTGGCACTGGCATCCGAAAAGATTGAAGTACAGGCCCTTGTCAGCGTTGCGGGCAATGTCACGGTGGAACAGACCGCGCAGAATGCCTGTCGCATCCTTGAACTGGCGGGACGCACGGATATCCCGGTTTACGCCGGGTGTGCCCGCCCCATGGGCCATACCGGCGTCAATGCCCGTCATATACACGGCGTCACGGGCATGGACGGGCCAGACCTGCCGCCGCCCACCATGCCTGTCCAGACGCAGCACGGTGTTGATTACCTGATTGCTGCCATACGTACGGCCCCGCCCGACAGCCTCAGCCTTGTCATGCTGGGGCCGATGACGAACCTTGCGGTGGCATTGCTCAAGGCGCCTGATATCGCACAACGCCTCCACCGGGTGATTGCCATGGGGGGCGCATGGTCCGAAGGTGGCAATATCACCCCCACGGCCGAGTTCAATTTTTATGCCGACCCCGAGGCCGCTGACATCGTCCTGCGCGCGGGCACCGCATTGACCCTTCTGCCACTGGATGTCACGCACCAATGCCTGAGCACGCCCGAACGCCTGGCGCGCCTGCACGCCCTGCCGGGTCGCTGCGCTGCGGCCGCCGTGGCAATGCTGGACAGGGCGGGACAGTTTGACATCGCCAAATATGGCTGGGCGGGCGCGCCCCTGCATGATCCATGCACACTCGCCTGCCTGATTGCCCCCGACCTGTTTGCCGGTCGGAAGGTCAATGTGACAATCGCACTGCATGATGCGCTGACGCGGGGCATGTCGGTCGTGGACTGGTGGGGCACCACGAAACGTCCAGTCAATGCCATGTTCATGCGACAGGTCGATGCAGACGGTTTTTATGACCTGCTGGCACGACATCTTGGCCGCCTGCCCTAAGGACAGTTCATTTCCAGAAAAACGACGGCACCGAAAGACCTTTCATCCCCGCATCATTTCAGGCATGTCCACGACATGCCCGCACATATAATGCGGCAACCTGTTCGATCAGCGCGGCATGCGTCTGCGTGAAACGTGCCAGAGATGGGCTGTCGATATCAATAACGCCCAGCAGCCGATCCCCATCAAGGATCGGCACCACGATTTCCGAACGTGACGCCGCATCGCATGCGATATGCCCCGCGAATGCGTGGACATCAGGCACTACGACCGTCGCACGCTGCTGGGCTGCCGTGCCGCACACCCCCTTGCCAATCGCAATGCGGGTGCAGGCCACGCGCCCCTGGAATGGCCCCAGCACAAGCTGTCCGTCACGCAGGAAATAAAAACCGGCCCAATTGATATCCACCAATCCCTCAAACAGGATCGCCGCGATATTCGCGGCGTTTGCGATCGGGTCGCCTTCCCCTTCGGTAATGGCGGCAACGGTGGCGACGATCTCGTCTTCGCCAGGGGGAAGCGATGTCCCCGTATGAACGGTCATGACGCGGTTCCTGTATATGGTCAGTACACGACCCAGACCATAGCGGCGTTCCCCCCTATGGGCCAGCGCCACGCCCCCGATCCGTTTCCCACCCTGTTGCTATGGCTGTATGCTACGCCGGTCCATGCCGCCACGACCGGCGGCAGGTGACCAAGGCAGGAGGCCCGGTTGCGCAAGGTTATCGTCACAGGCTGTGACAGCGGTTATTTCCCATTGGTCATGGAACTGATCCAGTCGATCAATGGCCGGACAGATGCGGCATTATGTGTCCTTGACGCCGGATTATCGTCCCGGCAGGTGGAAACCCTTTCGGACCTTGGGGTACTGATCCGAACCCCCTATGTCCCACCCTGCGCGTCCGCACGGCAGATACGACAGCGCCCGACCCTGGCCATCAACCTGTCCAAGCTGTGGCTGGACCGTGTGCTGCCACAATTCGACCTGATCCTGTGGGTCGACGCGGATGCGTGGGTGCAGGACATGACCGCCATCGAACACATGTTCGACGCCGCACGTGACGGGGCGCTGGCCATCGTTCCTGAAATCGGGGCCAAGATCGCGGACATGTTCGCAATCCGGTGGATATGTCCGGGCTGGATGCAGGTACGTTCGTTCCTTTATAAAAACGCGCGCAAGGCCCGCCTGCCCTTTGCCATCCGGCGTCGGATCGGCGCAAAGCCCCTGCTGAATTCAGGGGTGATGTGCCTGCACCGTGATGCGGCCATCTGGCCCATGCTGCGGAAATGGCAAGAGACCATCATCCGCCAGGGCGGCGCGCTGTTCACGCAAGACCAGCTCAGCATCGCGCTGGCGGTCTATATCGACAACGCTCGTGTGACCTTCCTCGACAACGCCCACAACTATATCGGGCCATGGCTGCTGGACGAGGATCGCGGCATGCTGGTCAACCTGTTCTACCCCCATGCCCCTGTGGGGATCGTGCATCTGGTTTCCCAGGCGCGGTTGCGGCAATCGCTGTCGCATACCCTTCCTGTGCCAACCCTGTCGGGGCGCGAGGTCGCACTTAACCTGCGGTTCGGGGGATTGAGGGCCTTCCGGGACGGATCACGACACCCGGATGGTCCGCAATCCCCCGGACACTCAGGGACTGTTTGAAAACAGGCCGTTGATAAAAAACAGGAAAAGTTTTTGGGTGCCGCCTTTTGATCG
>NZ_BANE01000049.1 GCF_000964405.1 Novacetimonas hansenii JCM 7643 | reverse complement strand
GCAAGGCATTGTCAAGCTTGAAAAACTTTCGGATCGGGCTCTAAAAAAGAGAACGGACATGGCTACGGACAATGATTTCTGCTTTTATACCATCAGCAATGCGCCTTATTTTCCAGGTCTTGTTGCCCTGATAAATTCCCTAATCCTCGCGGGTCATACGCAGCCCATCCGGGTGGGGGATTGTGGCCTGACCCCTGCACAGCGGGATGTGCTCAGGACTTGCAGGCAGGTGGAACTCTTTCCCCTGGACCCGGGAAAAATCAAGAACCCCGGGCAGTACAAGGCTTTCGCGCATATTGCCAATGCATCCGGCATTGCCGTGATCATAGATTCCGACATGATTGTCACCGGTTCCCTCAACCCGCTTGTCGCGCAGGCCCGTAGGGGAGGGATCTGCGCCTTTGCCAACCCAATTGACGACCGGTGGTATGCACAGTGGGAGGATATCTTTGCGTTGCCGCATCCACCACGCCGCCAGACATATATCTGTTCCGGTTTCGTCGCCTTTTCAACGGATGTCTGGCCCAACCTGCTGGAACGCTGGTGGCGGGCATGCGAGGCAATTCATTCCCATCCGACCTATCAGGAAGGAAGCGAATGGGATTCGCCCACCGCCCAGTCTGACCAGGATGCCCTTAATGCGATCTTGATGAGCGAGTATGAGGTGGACGCCATCTCACTCGCCCCTGTTGAAAAGCAGGTTTATCGCTGGGATTTCCGTTTCCTTGAAACGCGCGATCGCCATACCCTTGACTGCCGTTTTCAGGGGCAGGCCCCGCTTATCCTTCATGCGGCATTGACGTCCAAACCATGGGAGGAGAGGGGGGCAAGCAATGATACGTACTTTGTTTTCATGCGACGCCTGTTGCTTGGTCCCGATGTCGCCATCAAGGTTCCCCCCCGGATGCTTGCGTCTGTCATCGCCCCCGGGATCTGGCCATGGGTGCGTCGTCAGTCCTGTTTCCTCAAGAACATGGGCATTATGGAATTCTGCCTCTCCTACCTTCCGCCAGCGACCTGCATCAGAAGCAGATATGTGAAGGACCGGTTGAGGGAAATCTATCTGCGCGTGCGCGGAAAATATGCACACCCGCCATCCGCGACGCGACTACTTCCCGAAATACAGGCCAGCGATCAGGTCTGAAGCCTATGAAGAGGGCAGGGGCCATACCTGCCCATCCGCCGGATCTAGAGGAGGCCCTCTTCTTCCTCATCTTCGGCACTCATGATCTGTATCAGTTCCTGCGCCTGTCCATCATGCTCCTTGATCAGGCTGACATTCGCCGGGTTCAGGGGGGGCAGGTTTCCGTGTGCCTGCCCATGTTTCTGGAGAAGCGCCTCCGTCATGCCGAAACAGGTAATTCCCATGACGAAATCACGTGCGGTCATGCCACTGCGTTGAAGCAGGGGTTGCAATGGCTGCATTGCCTCGGTCCGCCGGATGGACATCGCAAGGGTCGTGTTTGGGGTTGCCTTGGGTGGGGACAGGTGCGCCTGCTCAATCTGCTGCATGAGGGGCAGCATGCGTGCGAAGAAATCTTTTGGCAGGGGATATTGTGCGACGGCCTGCATATCGTGCTGCACCGCGGCGTGAACCGCGCGCTCCAGCTCGGCCTTCTGTTCGGGGGTGGGGCCATGGTGCGTCGCGTCCTGCGCCGCCGCCGGGGACGGGGTGGCTGCCTGCCATGTCACCAGCATGGCGCATGCAGTTATCGCCAGAAACGTCTTGTACAAAGAGAAAGAGGACATGGCAGAGGGCTCCTTTGCCCCATCTCATCAAAAAGGGTGGCACGTGATGGCGGCTGATGACATTCGTACTGATTTTGCCGTCTCTGTGTATGCAGTCAATATGGCTGACAATCTGGCCCACCCTGGCCGTGCTGGTTTGCGCTCTTTCCGTCCTGCCGTGTCGGTGATCAGGACATGGGAACCGAACTTTGATGCCTATGATGCGTTGGGGGTGTGCAGCAATGCAATATCGCAGATACCTCGTGAATGTTCCAACGCCCCAACACCGCATATGCATAGGGAGGTGGATATGATGACGAAGTCTGATCTGGGAGTGCCCAATCCCGAACTTGAACTGCTGGCGATGAATATCTGGAACCAGCAGCATCCCGACCGCCCGTGGGAACGACGCGGTAGATTCAGGAACCATCGAAAGATGTCTCATGCCTTGCAGGGCATTCCTGCCTACCCGGAGGAGCAGGCCCGGTTTCGCTTTCTTGCATCGCATGCGATGGCAATAGCAAACCGAACTGCCCCATCCTGAATGGTCATCCTGTTCTTGTCAGGAGTTATATAAAAGCGAGTATTTCAAGAAATTTCGGAATAGATAATTTCAAGATATGTAATTGTCGATTGTCAGAAGTAAGCAGGCAGACGGGGCATAGATCGGTGACGTGATGGCAGGCATGCAATGCCGTACAGGCAGTCTGCATTATAAACTGCTAGATTATATCACCATAAAATAACACTTGGATTATTTGTCCCATGATTCGAATTAAACGATATTTTGGTCTGCTGGCTGCTTCTTTCCTTGGGACATGCATTCTGTCCGGGACAGTTCTTGTCCCGGACGCCTATGCTGACCCAGATGTAATGCCGAGAGAATTCGGACACTGCATGGTCGGTCCTGCTCCAAATACATTTGAGGAAGTTATTGTATTTTGTGGAGAGATGAAAACGGAACCAAGTATCTTAATAAGAACTACGATTGACGTGGAAAGCCCGGAAAAAAAGAGGGTACCAATTTTATATTATTATGAGCTCCATAACAAAGATATAAATAAAAACGTCACGTTCGATTTTGGCTCCTATCATCACATCAACGGTTGGGTTACGAACCCACCAGGAGGGTGGGCCGTGAAAGATAATGATCTTTCACACTGGACGCCAGCACTTCAAGCACTGATGAGTGCTGAAACCTTCAGTGCCACAAGCGATTCAGGTACGAGTACGGTAGACTTAACCGGCTTTAGCCAAGCCTTCCAATATTTCGCAAGCGAATATAAAAGAATTCATCACCAGCCTTTTCCCGCATGGCATTGAGGCGGTCGACTTTATGATCGCCCGCGTTTCCCGGTCGAATATCGGGAAACGCGAATATGAATTACTTGGCCATTTTGGCCTTTTCTTCATCAACCCTATCCAGCAACGCCTTGGCCTCATTTGGGGTTATAATATCCGTGAAGGCGGTTCCATCCGTCGCGACGAACTGAAATTCCCACGGATGGTCCAGGCTGGCGATATATTCAACCGTGCTACGCAGGATGGGTGACAGCAGTTCGACGCTATGCGCGCAATCCATCTCGATCGTCTCGCGGGGCAGGAACCCGTCGACAATCCCGCCATGTGGCATGATTGTTTCCGAGCACTCGCCATTCTTGTTCGTCTGGTTGACGTTGATGAACGCAGGGCCGGGACTGTCCATATATTTCATGTGGGCATAATCCCGGAATTCACTGCCGGTATACGCTTTCTTGCCCCATGCTCCGGCCCCCACGTAAAACAGCGCGTCGCCAGACTTCCCAAGTGGACTGGGCTTCGTCAGGATGGCGGCATCCAGCCATGCCCGCGCCTCATCCACCGATCCCTTTGGCGGCAATCGGTTCTGTCCGATCATGATGGCCGGATCCCACGGCTGGTTCACGACCATTGTCTTTTCCTGAATTTCCGCCTCGGACATTTTCATAAGCCGCTCCGCACGATTTGCGAAAGCGGATGTGGAGACGCCTGCCAGCAGGATGGTCGCGGCAAGGGCAAGACGAAACGGTTTCATGGGGAATACAGATCTCCAAATTCCTTATGAAACCGAATGTAACAGCCCAACTCCCCAAAACCATGCACAAACAGGTATAAGAGTTTTGTGGGACGGCGACAGGTCTCTGTTCAGTTAGAGAGTAAAAAATAAGAAAAGTTTTTGGGTGCCGCCTTTTTTCAAAAAG
>NZ_BANE01000050.1 GCF_000964405.1 Novacetimonas hansenii JCM 7643 | reverse complement strand
TCACAACAGGCTGGTATTGTTCAAAAACTTTCGGATCAGGCTCTGAGGGAAAATGAGTCTCAAAGTTTGGGAATTCTGATCCGTCATGGAAGACCTCCTGTCAGGTAAGTGCATGCGGTCTGTCTCTGCACCGATCAGACAACTCGCCATCACGCCAGATGTGAGGGCGATTATCTTTCTTCTTTCGTAAAAAATCCGAGATTTTCCGAACCACTTCATACACTAGAGTATTTCATGAGGGGGATAGAATTAATAGTCATTCATTGCTGAAATTTACTCACAAACATTTTGATAAAAAACTCTATAGTCATGCAAACCCTTCGATTTTAAGACAGGAAAATCTCTAAAAAAAGCCAAGGCTGTATCCACATCGTATGGATTGGTCCTATCTGAGTTCATATGGAAATGGTCACCATAAATGAATATAATTACTTTATGTTCAGAAAATAATACATTAATTTTTGTTTGTATTATTGGTGTGAAATGTTGGAGTATATTTTTGCAACATGAAATTTCAGAAAAAAGGCTCCCATCATGCAGCATTTGATTGCTCGGGAGCTTTCACCTGCTCGCCAGAGACTGGCCGTCCTGTCTCTGGCGTTGGGATCATTTGCGTCCGTCACCACCGAATTTCTTCCCGTAGGTATCCTGCCTGATATTTCGAGAACATTTTCTGTAACTCCTGGAACGGCAGGGCTTACCATGACCGTTCCGGGCATGATGGCAGCGCTTTCTGCTCCTGGGGTCATGCTTTTTTCAGGGCGCACGGATCGTCGCAGGATTATTTTATGGCTCTCCCTTATTCTGCTGGCAGGTTGCCTTATTGCCACCCTGGCACCGACATTTGCAGTGATGCTGCTCAGTCGGGCACTGGTCGGTATCAGTCTTGGCGCATTCTGGGCGATGGGCCTTTCTGTTGCAGTAGAACTCGTTGCCAAGCAAAAAGCGCATACGGCAGCCGCGGCTGTTTTCGCAGGGGTCACAGCAGCCATGATCCTGGGGGTTCCAATGGGATCTCTTGTGGCAGAATACTCTTCCTGGCGCGGTGCATTCGTGGCTGCCGCAATCATTGCCATTGCCGCTTTACTTATGCAGTGGAGAATGCTTCCAACTATTCCAGCGGAAAGCCATGTGCGGTTTACTGACTTCAAAGCATTCGTCAGGCTACCCGAAGCACGGAAAAGTATCGTTATGATTGCCGCTGTTTTTGCGGCACATTTCGCATCTTATACTTACCTGACCCCTCTCATCCACGAAGCAGGCATTCCTTCGGCGGCTGTGACGGTCTTGTTATTGGCTTATGGTGCTATCGGGTTTGCTTCTAACCTCGTGGCCAGCCGCTTTCTGGAAAATAATCTCAAAGCAACGCTTTTTGTCTCGAAAATATCGCTGGCAATACCTTTTCTGCTCCTGCCGGTGCTGCTGATCTTTCCGAAGTTTGAAACGGTGCTCATTCTTCTCTGGGCAATCGCCTGGTGAGCTCTGCCACTGTGCCTGAATACCTGGCACCGCAGTATCGAGACCGAGCATTCGGAAGCTGCAGCCGCCATGTTTACCTTTACCGCACAGGTTGCCATTGCGGTTGGTTCAAGTCTTGGAGGTACGATAGTCGATCATTTCGGGCTGAAAGCCAATTTCTGGATGAGCGCTCTGATTGTCATTCTGAGCGCTTTCTATCTGGTTACCCACAGAAAAGCAGAGTGATTTTGTGAGTGCCTTTCGCTGAGACAAAATACGAGACTAAGAGAAAAAAAACTCAAAAATTATGAAAATGATCGTCGCAGATCACCTGTTATTATCAAACGTTTTTCTGCATGAGCGAAACATCATGAAGTCTTTGGTTTGCGCGTATTTTGGGGCAATTACTTCAATTATTATTGAGGAACGTCCTAAGTCTTTGCCTCGGTCAGGTTATACTTTGATCAAAATGCATGCCGCGACGGTCAATCAACTTTCCGGGCAAATTCGTCGAGGTCTTTTCAACAAGGCCAAGGCGTCTTTCGTTCTGAGCACTGACGGCGCAGGTACGACATGTCGTCCTGCGCTTCCCGTCGCACCGACGGCGAGAACATTCAGCTTGGTTGCTGTCATGAACTCGCTCGTTATTGTGTGAAACGTCGGCGCTCAAAACGCCGCCAGCAATATTTGTCAGCGACCGACCATGGCCTGAAGCTGTGCCGGGTAACGATCGCCTTCGATCTGGATTGCTGCGGCTGCATTCTCGATCCGTGTTACGTCGTCCGCCGTCAGGGCAATATTGGCAGCACCGAGATTTTCCTTAAGGCGGTTCAGCCTTGTGGTACCCGGGATCGGCACGATCCAGGGCTTTTTCGCCAACAGCCATGCCAACGCGATCTGGGCCGGCGTCGCGTCTTTCTCGATGCCGATCTGCTTCAACAGATCGACAAGTGCCTGATTGTGCGCCATCGCTTCTGGCGTGAAGCGCGGGAGCATGGCGCGAAAATCGCCCTGACCGAGCTTCGTATCCTTGCTCATCGCGCCAGTGAGAAAGCCCTTACCGAGCGGACTATAGGGAACAAGGCCAATACCAAGCTCCTCGCACAACTCCAAAACACCGTTTGTTTCGACGCCTCGCGTCCACAGCGAATATTCATTTTGTAGGGCGGCAATCGGCTGAACCGCATGGGCACGCCGAGCAGTTGCGGCACTTGGTTCAGACATGCCGAAATGTTTGACTTTCCCGGCGGCAATCAATTCCTTGACTGCTCCCGCCACATCCTCGATCGGCACATCAGGATCGACACGGTGCTGATAGAACAGGTCAATCTGCTCAATTCCAAGCCGCTTCAATGACGCGTCGGCGACCTGTTTAATATGCTCGGGACGGCTGTTCAAACCTGCCATTTTGCCGTCAACGATGTTAAAGCCGAACTTGGTCGCGATCACGACCCGTTCACGGACCGGACGCAAGGCATCGCCGACCATTTTTTCATTCGTGAAGGGGCCATAAACCTCGGCTGTATCAAAAAAAGTTACTCCAAGGTCGACCGCTTGACGAATTAGGATGATGCCATCGTCCTTGCTCAGCTTATGGCCATAACTGAAATCCAGTCCCATGCAGCCATACCCAAGAGCGGAGACTTCAAGACCTGTTTTTCCGAGAATACGTTTTTGCATGGTGAGACTCCCTGTTGTTCGTCTTTATGTAGTTATCGAGTATTTAGAGAAAGTAGGTCGGTAGTCTGGGCGTGTAGGGTGCTTCCAGTTCGGCGACCTCTTCATCGGTCAGCTTGAGCCCAAGTGCTGCGACCGCATCTTCAAGGTGTTTTGGCTTTGTCGCGCCGATGATCGGTGACGTGACGCGTGGGTTGTGGAACACCCAGGCCATCGCAACGGTTGCCATCGACACTCCATGAACGCCAGCGATCTTCTGGAGGATATCAATGATGGCCTTGTCACTTTCAAGAAAAAGCGGGCGTCCGGCAAAATCCGTGACCGGATTGTCCTTGGCCCGCGTCGTGCTTTTCTCGCCCCAGGGTCTGGTGAGCAGACCGGCTGCAAGCGGGCTCCAGGGCATTGAGCCCACGCCCTGATCCGTAATGAGAGGGAACATCTCGCGTTCTTCCTCTCTCTGGACCAGATTATACTGGTGCTGCATCGAGATGAAGCGCGTCCAGCCATTGAGGCTGGCAGCATATTGCATTTTCGAAAACTGCCATGCCCACATGGATGAAGCACCGATGTAGCGAACTTTTCCCGCCTTCACGATGTCATGAAGCGCTTCCATCGTCTCTTCGACCGGAGTGTTCGGGTCAAAGCGATGAATCTGATAGAGATCGATGTAGTCGGTGCCGAGGCGCTTTAATGAGGCGTCGATCTGTTCCATCACTGCCTTGCGCGACAGACCTGCGCCGCCAGGGCCATCGCCCATCGGGCCGAAGAGCTTGGTCGCCAGCACAATGTCGTCGCGCCGTGCCAGTCTGGCGAGCATCCGGCCGGTAATTTCTTCGGACGTTCCCTTGCCATAGACGTTTGCCGTGTCCCAGAAGGTGATTCCGAGATCCAGCGCCAGCCGGAAGATTGGTTCCGCGTCTGTCTCACTGAGTGACCATCCGCCAGAAAAACCACCACTCCCGAAGCTCATGCATCCCAGAGTAAGGGGACTGACTTTCAGGCCGGATTTACCAAGACGCACATAATCCATCTTCATTCCCCATTTCTGATGCCACGGGCCATCGAGTAACGCGTTGCCAGTTCAAGCAATTTCAGGTTGATGGAAATGATACATGTTCAGGCGTGATGCGATTAGTCGCCGGATTCTGCATGACATCATATCAGGATTTCATGAATAATGTTTTTCTAGAGCAGATCCTGTCTGAATGCGTGCATTCAGACAGGTGAAGATGCTCGTAAAAACAATAAACCGGGGCATCTTCACCGAACCGGTTTTCGGTGGAAATGCTCTGGGAGCGCAGGCACCGCAATTCATGAATTGGCGATATAACGGCAATCTGATTATGCCGTCTTGTTTGGACGGCCCGTCTCTGACTAATCAATGGTGATACGACCGGTATCATGCGAGGCAATGTCCCGACGTGAAATAAAGCCGGTTATTCAGGTTTCTGGCCGATCTGACAGTGCGTCTGGTTGGATGGTCACATAAATAACGCGCGAGGATTCCGATGAGCACTTCCGTCAAGGCCGTTGGCACACAAGCTGCTGATCAACCGCTTGCAATCATGCAGATCGCGCGCCGGGATCTGCTTCCGGACGATGTCAGGATAGAGATACTCTATTGTGGGATCTGTCATTCTGATCTCCACCAGATCAGGAACGATTTCGGGATGGCACACTATCCCCTGGTGCCAGGACATGAAATCGTCGGACGCGTTACGGCCACAGGCAGTGCGGTCACACGCTTCAGGGTCGGTGACATGGCAGCAGTTGGCTGCATCGTGGATTCATGTGGTACCTGCTCTCCCTGCCGACACGATCTGGAACAATGCTGTGAAGCGGGCGTGACATTCTCTTTCAACTCCCCCGACAAACACCTTGGCGGGATGACATATGGGGGGTTTTCGCAAAGCTATGTGTCTAAGGAGCACTATACTTTGCGTATGCCCGATACGCTGGACCCTGCTGCCGCAGCCCCGCTGCTCTGTGCGGGGATTACAGTATATTCCCCGCTGAAACACTGGAACGCGGGAGCCGGCAAGGTCGTTGGCATCATAGGGATTGGCGGCTTGGGCCATGTTGCCATCAGGATCGCCAGGGCAATGGGGGCGCATGTCGTGGTGTTCACGACATCACCAGAAAAGATGGAGGACGCGAGAAGGCTGGGGGCTCATGATGCAGTTCTATCGACCGATCCCGAGCAGATGAAACGTTTCGCGTCCAGGGTTGATATGCTGCTCGACACGGTCTCCGCGAAGCACGACGTTAACATGTATCTGCAGCTACTCGCGATTGATGGGAGCCTGGTGCTTGTAGGCCTTCCTCCCGAACCGCTGGAAGTGGGTGCGTTCAATGTCGTTGTGGGACGCCGCAGTTTTTCCGGCTCCAATATCGGTGGCATTGCGGAGACGCAGGAAATGCTGGAATTCTGTGCGGAACATCAGATTACGGCCGATATTGAACTCATCCGCGCAGATGAGATCAATGCAGCGCTTGAACGGCTGGAACGTAATGATGTGCGCTATCGCTTCGTCGTTGACATGTCGACCCTGAATTGATCGATAAAAACACCTTTACTTTCAGTAAAAATAGAACTGGTGGAGAGGGGAGGCTTCACCAGTTCTCCAGCGTCATTCATGAATAAACGGAACGTATCCTGACCTTGAACAAAATTATGCCCTTAAAGACCAGCGCCGCTGCACCAGAATGCAGGTCCAGTCGTGAGGCTCGCTGGTGGACGCTGGGGGTGCTGAGCCTCTTGATGGGCTTTGCATCGATCTCGACGGATATTTACCTGCCGGCCATGCCGGCCATGGGTCAGGCTCTGCTGGCCTCTCCCGGAGCAGTCGAGTGGACCGTGTCCGGCTATCTGGTCGGGTTCAGCCTTGGGCAGCTTTTCTGGGGGCCTGTGAGTGACCGTTACGGGCGGCGCATGCCGGTTGCAACCGGGATCATGATCTTCATCATCGGTTCTGTCCTGTGTGCTTGTGCCGGAAGTATCGGCAGCCTGATCGTATGGCGGGTTGTTCAGGCTCTCGGGGCCTCTGCAGGGGTGGTGCTGTCCCGTGCGATGGTACGGGACCTGTATGAAGGTCATTACGCAGTCCGCATGTTGTCAACGCTGATTACCGTTATGGCCATTGCTCCGCTACTTGGACCGATCGTGGGGGCGCAGATCCTGTCGATCGGTGGCTGGCGGGCGGTCTTTGGCGTGCTGGCTGTTGTCGGGATTGCAACGCTTGCAGCGATTTTCACTCTGCCCGAGACACTGCCGTCCACCAGACGCCACCACGAACCACTCTCGCGCGCATTCCTGCGCTATGGCGAACTTCTGACGACCCCGCGCCTTCTGGCTTATACGGGCGCGGGAGCATTTTTTTATGGCGGCATGTTCGCCTATGTCGCGGGAACGCCGTTCGCCTATATTTCTTTCTATCATGTACCGCCGCGTTATTATGGTCTGCTGTTCGGTGCCGGTATCCTTGGAATCATGGCGACGAACATGCTCAATGCCCGACTGGCGCACAGGATCGGTAGCGACCGCATGCTCCGGTTTGGCACGTTTCAGGCTGCGGCAGCCGGCATACTGGTGGCGCTCGCCGCGTGGGGCGGCTACGGAGGGTTATGGGGACTGGTTGTTCCGCTTTTCATCTTTGCCTCGGCGACCGGTTTTATTGTTGCCAATTCGATTTCTGGCGCTCTTAACGTTTCTCCTGAGCGATCGGGGTCGGTATCGGCGTTTGTGGGAGCAGCGCAGTATGGGAGCGGCATCCTCGGCTCCGGTCTGATCGGTGTATTCGCTGATGGCACACCATGGCCTATGGGCTGGGTGGTTGCATTAACAGGAGTTGGTAGTTTTCTGTGTGCCCTTGCATTGTTACTTCATTATGGTGAAAGCCGCGGACAAAAGGACTGACTGTAAATGTTCAGGACGGATAGAATGGAAAAATTTACCTGACATTCTTCCTGCATATCCGTCCTGATGTCATAAAGATCAGAACGCGGTACCACGTAGAATGACCGGCACGATTGTCGTGAAATTCTTTACGTCGTCCATGACCGCCGGTGTATGCGGAGAGGCAAGAGCGGCCTGGAGCGCGCTTTCTCCTTCAAAGACACATTCGCAGATCGCATGATTGCCATTTGGCGCCGGACTTGGAAAAAATGCCGTCGCCGAGATCAGGCCCAATGGCTTCCATACGCTGTTTACCAGCGGAATATGATGGGTCGTGTAATAGTCACGATCAAACGAGGCATCAGCGCTCGCAGGGTAGGTCACGAAGAGTGTTATCATGTCCACTTCTCTCTGTTTCACTCACGGGATTAGGTGTCTTGGCCCCGTTAACGCATCAATGTGACATAAAACTCTACGCTCACAAGAGGCCCGCTGCGCAACTGTCCTCTTCCTCATTATAATTTTTTAGAGTGCATTACAGGTCGAGTTTTATGCCTTCAGGACTTCAGCGACGATACTGTTCGTTGCTGACATGCTCCATCCAGTCCGAAGATTTACCGTCTTTCGATTCAGTGATGGCGATATGGGTCATCGCGCATTCCGGCGATGCACCATGCCAATGCTTCTCTTCTGGTTCAAACCAGACGATATCACCGGGACGTACATCTTCGATCGGTCCGCCCTCACGCTGAACCCAGCCGAAACCTTCAGTGATGAGGAGAGTCTGGCCGAGCGGATGTGCGTGCCAGGCCGTGCGTGCGCCCGGCTCAAAAGTGACGGTTGCGCAGGAAAGTGCACCACTGCCGGCAAAGGGTGCATCGACCCGGACCGTGCCAGTAAACCATTCGGCTGATCCTTTAACGGAGGGTTTGAAACCAGGACGACGGATATCCATAAATATCCTCCTTCAAAGAGGGCCTGACGGGTAAAACACACCCCAACAGGTTTGTCAGACATCAAAGCATGAGGCCATTTCCATGATTAGATGCTAGGGTCCGCTTGATCTTATGCTTGGAGTTCATAAATGCGTCGCGAGGAACTGGTCGATCTCAATGCGTTCATGACGGTTGCGGAAGAACAGAGCTTTACACGGGCGGCTGCGAAACTTGGTACGTCCCAATCCACGCTGAGCCATACGATCCGCCGACTGGAAACTCGTCTGAATGTCAGGCTTCTCACCCGCACGACGCGTCGGGTCTCTCCTACGGAAGCAGGCGAGCGCCTGCTCACAGCGTTGGTCCCCGCTCTCGATATGATCAGCAGTGAAATCGCCTCCCTCAGCGAACTTTCTGAAAAACCGTCGGGGACAGTCCGGATCACGACCTCGGAACATGCGGCCAATACGTTGCTGTGGCCAGCACTCAGCAAGCTTCTGCCCAAGTATCCCGATCTGCATGTTGAACTGGCGGTCGATTCCAGTCTGACCGATATTGTTGCCGAGCGCTTCGATGCCGGCGTGCGTCTTGAGGAAACAATCGCCCGCGACATGATTGCCGTTCCCATCGGACCGCCGTTGCGTATGGCCGTCGTCGGGGCACCGTCCTATTTCGAACGGCATCCTGTCCCAAGAAAGCCACAGGACTTATCCCATCATACCTGTATCAATCTGCGTCTTCCGACCTCTGGCGGTGTTTATGCGTGGGAGCTGGAAAAGGGGAAACGTGCGCTGCGCGTGCGTGTGGATGGGCAACTGACGTTCAATAATGTGCCAATGATCCGACAGGCCGCGCTGGGTGGATTTGGACTGGCCTGCATCATGGAGGACCAGAGCGCGCCTTATCTGGCAGACGGGCGTCTGGTCCGTGTGCTGGAGGACTGGTGCCCCCCATTCCCCGGCTATCATCTGTATTACCCCAGCAGACGACAGTCTTCCGCCGCCTTCCGGCTGGTTGTTGAGGCCTTACGCTATCGCGGATAAAGCCGACATTTACTCAGGACGGCCTTTTTCCACATCATACTGTAACCACAAAACACCGTTCTCACGGTTTTCAACGTGTTTCAGACGCAAGGCCTGTCCATTTGCAGGTCCTCATCTTTGGCGCCAATCCAGTCAAAGCTGCTGGCGACACGGCAGAGTCCGTCAATGCCCGGATAAATCATGAGACTGGTCATCGTTGATGACGCCTGCCTTCAGGAAAGCCCCATTGATTCGACCGCCTCCTTCAAGCAGGAGCTTATTACGTCCAAATATCTTCCTCAGAACCTCGACAGCTTTCCGGGTGTCATGTCCGTCTGTACCGGCGAAGCAGTAAGATCCCCCATGTTTCTGAAGCATGCGCAGATAGTCGTCTGTCACTGCCTCGCCAGGCACGGCGACAATGGCATCCCCATCGATGAGATATTGGTATCAGCCATCCGCCAGAGCCACTTCCAGGGCAGCTGCTGCCGTGTCGTTCAGGATATCCGCCTGTTCGCGGGAGAATATGAGGGGCGGGCGGATTTTCAGGACATTCCCGGCCGGGCCGGAAGAGCTGATGAGCACGCCGCGGGCGCGCATTTCATTGACCACCCGAGAGGCGATGGCCTCATTCGCCAGTTCGGCGCCAATGAAAAGTCCTGCTCCGCGAACATCATGAATGCCTGGGTGCCGGGCCAGTTGTGTCCGCAGGTAGGCACCCACGGTGCTGGCGTTTTCCATGAGGTTCTCGTCCTGGATCACGCCCAGTGTTGCCATGGCGGCGGCCATGGCGACCGGGTTGCCGCCAAACGTATTGAAATAACGGATGCTGGAACCAAAATTCTGGATCACGTCCGGCTGGCATACAAGCCCTGCAACCGGATATCCGTTGCCCATGGGCTTGCCCATCGAGACCATGTCCGGCGTGATGCTATGGCGTTCAAAACCCCACATATGGCTGCCAGTGCGCCCGAAACCGGGTTGCACTTCATCGGCCAGGAACAGCCCGCCCGCTTCATGGATTGCCTCAACCGCCGGAGCGAGGAACCCGGCGGGATCAGAAAATATTCCATCCGAGGAGAAGATCGTATCCACCACCAGCAGGGCAGGCCGGATACCATGGCGTTGCAGGTCCGCGATGGCGGATCTGACACCTGCGGCAAAATCGGTGCCTGCCCCAGGGGCAGGCACCGTGCGTACATGCGTCCCGAGATTGACGCTTTTGCCCAGAGAGGGAGAAATCTCGGCTGTTGTGGAGGTCACGCCATGGTAGGCATTTTCGGTTATGATCAGCCCGTCGCCGCCGGTGACATGGCGGGCAATCCGGATGGCCAGGTCGTTGGCCTCGCTGCCCGAGCACGTAAATGTTGCCTGCGCGGGGAAGGGAAAGGTCGCGAGCAGGGCATCCGCATAATCCACGATGGTATCATGCAGGTAACGTGTATGCGTGTTCAGCCGTTCCGTCTGGGCCACGATGGCGGCCACAATGCGCGGGTGGCAGTGCCCGGCGGGGACAACATTGTTATAGGCATCCAGAAAGCGGCGGCCATGCACGTCGGTCAGCCATGCCCCCCGGCCGGATGCAAGGTGCAGCGGTTCATCATAGAACAGCCGGTAAGACGGACTGAGCAACTGATGGCGGCGTTCAAGAAGGGGCTGCGTCATGGGGTATCCAGTCTGGGATGGAAAATTGAAACAGGCAGGCGGGGACATGTGGGCAGCAGCGGTCTGTGGATGGCGGAAAGGGCCGGAAGGCACGAACCGTGAGGCAGGCCATGTCCCCACGGAACGGGATCATGAACCCGAAGATGTGGATAAGGAGCGGTCTGTCCAGTTTTCCTTGATCACAATGTATTCCTGCTCCGCATGATGCCGCACCTTCTGCGGCCGCTGGCAGTTGCCGGCCAGAAACACGATGGCCGTGTTGGCAACAAGGCCGATCAGGCCGGGATTGATGCCGAGCGTATCTATCCCGCTCAGGTACAGCCCGCACCCCACGGCATCCCCCAGTATGATCCCGGCGCACAACACCCGGGGTCTGGCGCGGATTGACAGGATTGCCAGAAGGAAGCAGGGCAGCAACTGTGTTACACCAAAATACGTCATGTTATACAGGTGGGAAACCAGTGTTGGCACCATGGTCGCCAGAATCATGGAGACAACAATATAAAGCATGATGACCATCTGCGATGTGGTTTTCTGGTGTTTTTCCGGCAGGCCCGGTACAAGGTTGCGCGCCACCAGCGACCCGATGACAAGGCACGTGCCAGAAAGCACCACCAGCGCGGACAGGGCAGCCCCGCCGGCCACAATCCCGATCATGGCGGGCGGCAGGAGGGTTTTTACCGTCTCGATAAAGGCATCATTGGGGGACGTGAGTGTCAGGTGATGATATTTTGCATAAAAGGCGATCAGCATCATGAACGGAAAGATCACCATGTAAAGCGGCATGAAGATCTGTGCCCGCATGACGGTCCGTGCGCTGCGTGCCGTCATGAGGTAAGCGCAGCTCAGTGGAAATATGGGCAGGCCAATGGCCTGGAAAAACATCGTGGACATGGCAAAGCTTTCCTGCCGACCGCTGATCCCCGTATTGTGCAGCTCATCCGTGCCGATCTGGAACAGGGTGGCCGGATTGTCTGTCTTGAGCAGCGCCATGACGATCGTGCCGATAATGAACAGCACGAGCAGATCCTTCATGACCGAGACATAAGCGGAGGCCCGGATGCCGGAAATGGCGATATACAGGAAAACGATCCCGCCCGCGGTCAGCATGAGCAGCCAGCGCGAGGAGACGATGTTCAGCCCTGACAGCACAAGGGTCAGGCCGGAAAACTGGATGGTCGCCCACGGGATCATGAACAATATGATGTTGAAGGCAACGGTAATTTCAAGCGCGCGGCTGTTGAACACCTTGCGGAAAATGTCTGGCACTGTGGCGGCGTTGGTATTGCGCGCAAGCTGCCAGATGCGCGGAGTCAGGAAATAGCCGACAGGATAGGCCAGGAGCACATAGGACAGGAACCATGACGCGAACGGGTAGCCGGAATGATAGATGCCCCCGGGGAAGGCGGTCATCATGCCGATACTGTAGGTCTCGCCAATGCCGAGGAAGAAGATGAATATCGAACCAAAGGACCGTGAGGCCGTCAGGTAGTCCTTGATGTTCTGCGCACCGGCACGCCGCTTTGAAATGATCGCCACGATGATCGACGCGGTGAGGATAAGAATGAAGAAGATGATTGCCATTAATATGCTCCCGGCGTGCCAGACAGAAAGTCTTTTATTTCAACATATTCTGTAAAGGGTAGCTTTTGGTCTGCCCTGTTTTGGTCTGCCCTGTATTGGCGGCAGTGGTAATTTCAGGCCTGCCTTCAGGTGCTGATGGGGATGCCTGTAGATGGTTCTGGAACTGCTCGAGAAAGATGCGTTCACTATTGCTGTAACGCCCGTCACGGTTCCACAGCAGGAATATCCCCGATGTAGTGATGCCCGAGGCCGGTGGCAGGCGCCACAGCCTGCCTGCATCTACCCATGGCTGCGCGATATGTTCAGGCAGGCACCCAATCCCGTAATTCGCAACAATCATGCGAGTGATTTCCTGTATGGAGTACGATGTGCCCGAGATCCACCCGCTGAAATCCATCTCGTTGCGAAAGATGGTGATGTTGGAGAGAAGCCCGTCAATCCTGTCCGCTTCAGAGCGGACAAAATTCTCCTGCGCCAGTTCCCGCAGGGAAATGTCACTCTTGCCAAAAAAGCGGTGGGGCCGACCGCAGTACAGGCCATAGGACTGCTCCATGATCAGTGAGCGCCCGATGCGGGGCAGGGGGCGCGGGCAGAGCCCTATGCCAATATTGGCCGTTTTCTTCTGGAGGGAGCTTAGGATGTCCTCGCTGCGTATGCAGATGATTTCAAGCGATATGCGCGGAAAGCGTTCATGAAAGTTGGCCAGGAACGTGTCATACGTGACGGATTCAATACTGCTGAGCGTAAGCAGGCGGATATGGCCGCCCACTTCTTCCGTCCCGGATTCGATCTCGTTGCTGATCGCCTTGATCGAGCCATAGATATCGGATGCCAGACGCAGCACTTTCTCGCCATGGCTGGAAAGTGTAAAGCGGCTTCCGTTACGGACAATAAGGGCATAACCGATCTGCTTTTCCAGCCGCCGCAGGGCCTGGCTGACGGCTGACTGCGTCAGGCGCAGGCTGCTGGCCGCGCGTGTTATGTTGCCTTCATGCGCG
The DNA here is from genome assembly GCF_000964405.1 of Novacetimonas hansenii JCM 7643. Classification (GTDB taxonomy): domain Bacteria; phylum Pseudomonadota; class Alphaproteobacteria; order Acetobacterales; family Acetobacteraceae; genus Novacetimonas; species Novacetimonas hansenii. Next base: position 101,436 of record NZ_BANE01000050.1, on the reverse strand, counting down.
ATGGCGATGAACGTGCGCAGCAGGTTCCAGTCCAGCCGGTCGATCAGTTGTTCACTTTTCCTGGGGATGTCATGGCCCGTTTCGGCCTTTCGGTTCACAGGGTCGGGCATGGACGGAAAAGAGAGCATGGTCATGGGGATACAGCCTGATTTCAGTTTTCAGGGTACGGGGTTTCATAAACCTAACCTGCCGCATTGCATGAGGCTCGTTCGCGATTTCATGGCGCTGGGCGCCGGATATTGCACCAGACCTGCAGCGGTATTGCTGACAGGGCACAGAGCATCAAAACGTTACATATACATAATGATTTACCCGAAAGCATGATGTCAATTAATCATTTGGCCTGCCCATCATTATTTCTGTTTCTGGCCATCACATGCGGATGAGAATGCGGTGCGGCAGAGTCTGGACAGATGAAGGATGATTTGCAAGGGTATTAAAGTATATATTCTCTATAAATAACGAATATATTTCACAAGGCATGCAGTTAATGGGCATTATTATCAATTTTAATGTCTATTTATCGTTTTCATATCGAAAGGTTCGTGTAATCATCTATGCCATAGTAGGAAAAATGATACGGCTGCGTCCGTTCGCCCTGTATGCATCTTTATGTTTTCCGGAGGCTTGCCTGTGACCCTTCCATCCGAACCCTTCTCCGCAAATGAGTGGAAAGCACGTTGTGAACTTGCTGCACTTTACAGGCTGATTGCCTATTTCCGCATGACGGACCTGATCGATACCCATATATCCATGGCCATTCCGGGTGATCCGGGGCATTTCCTCATCAACCGCTACGGCAAGGTTTTCGAGCAGATGTGCGCCAGCGATCTGGTGCGGATTGATAAATTCGGCCATGTGAAGGACCTGCAGCTTGAGCAGTCCAATGTGAATGCGGCGGGCTTTGTCATCCATTCTGCCATTCATCAGGCCCGGCCTGACCTGAAATGCATCATCCATACCCATACGCCCCACGGGGCAGGGGTCTCGGCGCAGGAGGAAGGGTTGCTGCCCATCAGCCAGCATGCCCTGAAATTTTATGGCTGCCTGTCCTATCACGGGTATGAGGGGATTGCGCTGCGGGCCGAGGAAAAGGAGCGCCTGATTGCCGACCTTGGCACCAATAATGCCATGATCCTGCGCAACCACGGCCTGCTGGTGGGGGGGCGGCATGTGGCGCATGCCTTCCACGAAATCTATTTCCTTGAACGTGCATGCCAGATACAGATCCATGCCCTTGCCGGAGGCAGGCAACTCTCCTACCCGCCGGAGGAAGTCCGGCTGCGCACGGCGGAGCAGTTCCAGCGTGATGAAGCTGAAGAAATCATCCAGCGTGCCTGGACAGCGGCCCTCAGCCTGATTGCGGATGAAAAAGATTCATACTGTTCATAATACGACAAGTGGTCAGAAGGTTTGGGAATGATGGAAAAAATGTCTGACGAAGCCGATACCCTGGAAATGACCGATGCCCGTTACCTGATGCATCCCTTTACGGATGCACGGGCCAACCTGCAGGGCGGCGGGATGGTGATTGATCGGGGCGAAGGCGTCTTTGTTTATGATAATGCGGGCAAAAAATATCTTGAGGCGGTCGCCGGGCTGTGGAGTGTCGGCCTTGGGTTCAGTGAACGCAGGCTGATCGATGCGGCTGTCCGCCAGATGGAGAAGCTGCCTTACTATCATACCTTCACCGGAAAATCGCATGCGCCGCAGATAGAACTGGCCGCCCGCCTCGTACAGATGGCGCCTGTGCCGATGAGCAAGGCGTTCTTTACCAATTCCGGGTCGGAAGCCAATGATACGGCGATCAAGATGATCTGGTACCGCTCCAATGCGCTCGGAGAGACAAAGCGCAAGAAGATCATCAGCCGCAGGCGGGGCTACCATGGCATCACGATTGCCTCTGCCAGCCTCACCGGCATTCCTGTCGATCACCAGTCCTTTGACCTGCCGCTGCCCGGCTTCCTGCATGTGACCGCGCCGCATTATTACCGCGAAGGCCAGGAGGGCGAGAGCGAGGAGGCCTTCTCGACACGGCTGGTGAACGAAATCGAGGCGCTTATCCTGGCCGAAGGGCCACAGACCATTGCCGCCTTCTTCGCCGAACCCGTGATGGGGGCAGGCGGGGTGATCGTTCCCCCGCAGGGCTACTGGGAAAAACTGCAGCCCGTGCTGAAAAAATACGGCATCATCCTTGTCGCGGATGAGGTCATCTGCGGGTTCGGCCGGACCGGACGCATGTTTGGTAGCCAGACCTTTGATATCAGGCCTGACATGATGATCCTGTCCAAGCAGCTTTCATCATCCTATCTGCCGATTTCCGCCATTCTCATGAATGACATGGTGTTTGAACCGATCTCTGATGAGTCGCACGCCATTGGCGCCTTTGCCCATGGCTTTACCAATGGCGGCAACCCGACGGCCGCTGCCGTGGCGATCGAGGTGCTGAACATCATGGAAGAGCGCGACCTTATGACGCATGTCAGTGATGTCAGCGTGCATTTTCAGGCGCGGCTGCGCGCGCTGGGCGCATCCTCGGCACTGGTGGGGGAGGCGCGTGGCGTCGGGCTGATCGGGGCGCTGGAACTGGTGACGGACAAGGCCACGCGTTCCTCGTCGCTACAGGCTGGGCAACTGGCAAAATATGCGTTCAGGCTGCTCCAGAATAAGGGGGTCATTGCCCGTGCTATGGGCGATACGCTGGCATTTTCGCCGCCATTGATCATTACGCGCGATCAGGTCGACATGATCTTTGATGGCGTGACGGAGGTTCTTGCGCAGATGGAACATGAGATCGGCTCCGGCCAGTTCCACTGAGTGATAATTGGAGGAGGCTTATACTATTCAGGTAAAACTGAATAATATAAGCCATTAATAAAGAAATATGTTTGTAATGGAGTCAGGGAATGGTTTCCATCGCCGTTTATGTTGAAGACGATGCTGACTATCCCAGGCAGGTAAAGGAAGCATTTGCCGAACGGGCGCCAGATATCCATGTAGTGGACTGGGCGACCGCCATGGGGGCGCCCGACAGTATCGACTATGCGCTGGTATGGATGCCCCCCATAGGCGATCTTGCGCGCCTGCCTGCGCTCAGGGCAGTTTTCAGCCTGTCTGCGGGGGTTGATCATATCGTGGCGCGCGACCCTGACTGGCCCGCCTGTCTGCCCCTTATCCGCATGGCGGGGGAGGAAACCGGTCGCCTGATGGCGGATTACCTGCTGTGGGCCTGTATCAGCACGATCCGTGGCGCGCGGGGGTGGGCGTTGCAGCAGAACGAGCGGGTGTGGAAACGCATGGTCGTCACGCGTTCGACTGCGGACTGTGTGGTGGGCATCATGGGGCTTGGGCAGCTTGGCCGTTACGCGGCGCGGCATCTCAACCGGTGTGGCTTTGCCGTGCAGGGATGGTCACGTTCGCCCAAGGTGATCGAAGGGGTCAGGACTTTTGACGGGGCGGCCGGGCTGGAGCCTTTTCTGGCCGGGACCGATATCCTCATCTGCCTGCTGCCCAATACCCCCCAGACCCGCAACATCATCAATGCCCGGGTGCTGCGTGCGCTCCGGCCCGGAGGGGCGTTCATCAATGTCGGTCGCGGGGAGCATGTTGTTGAGAGCGATCTTTTATCGGCACTGGATGACGGCGTGCTGTCAGCCGCTGTTCTGGATGTTTTCCAGCACGAACCGTTACCGGTGACCTCGCCCTTGTGGGCGCACCCATCCGTAATCGTCACCCCGCATATCGCATCCCAGGCATCGGTCGTTGCCCGGGTCGATTACCTGATTGGTTGCATAAGGAGCATGCAGCGCGGGGAACGCCCGGAGCAGATTTTTGATATCAGCCGGGGTTACTGAAAGCGCAGGCTTTCCACCATCTGGCATAAATAAATTTATGCCCTGCATTATCATAAATTATACCAATACTTAAATTAATGCATCCATCACGCATATTGATGCAAAAACAACAATATAATTTGGAATATTAAAATAATTGGCATTTATCTCTTGAAAAATGTTACGAGATGATAATTAAATGTCGTTACGGTATTCCTATTGAAAATGCAGGTGCCCACTGGTTCCTGCTCGGTCTTCATCTTTTCATTTATGCCATCAGTTTTTCCCGAACGGGACGACAGGGAGAATATGAATGCGATTTTGTTCCTTCGGTGCTCTTGTGTTGTCTACAACCGTCCTGTCGGGCCTGATTGTGACAGAGCACAGCAATGCAAAAGCGGCCACCCCTGCGGCCACGGTCCGCAATCGGCCCGCCAGAGTGCATGCCGGCCCGCGACCGCAGCAGGATGCCCAGCCTGCGGGTATTGCCGCCCGGGGTGATGGGGAAACCATTCACGTTAGAACCGGCATCCGCACGCCAAATGGCGTGACCGGTACAACCCCCGGTGGTGGCCTCATGCCGGTACAGACCGTGCCAAAGGCGCGCAGTGAGGTGACCCGCGATTTTATCGCCAAGCAGAGTTCCAATACAACGCCACAGGCTCTCGTGGCCATGATGCCGGGTGTGGCTTACGCCCGTACCGACCCCTACGGCCTGACATCCCGCGCCCTTGTGGTGCGTGGCATGAACCAGAGTGAAATCGGTTATCTGGTTGACGGCGTGCCATTGGTGGATGGCGTGTATTACCAGCCGGATTCAATCGGCAGTTCACCAGATGCCGAAAACATGTCTTCGGTTTCCCTTACGCAGGGGTCGCCTGATATCACGAGCCCGTCCTATAACGCGGTTGGCTCGTCTATTGATGTCACCGTGCGCGATCCTTCCCGCCGTCGCGGCGGCATGATTGAAAGCAGCTATGGCAGCTATCACATGAAAAAGGAATTCGTCCGTTTTGATACCGGTGAAATCGGGCATACAGGCATCCGTGCTTTCATGTCCTATTCCTACATGTTCAGCAATTTCTGGCAGACCCCAGGTTCCATCAACCGTCACCATGTCGATGCAAAGCTGGTAAAGGAATGGGGGCAGGGGAACCGGGTTGCCATGGAGATGATTTTTGGACAGTATTCGTCCAGCGGGATCAACTCCAACGGTGCGGCAACGCCAACCAAGGCAGTCTTTGAGGCTGAAGGCACGTCCTCCCTTTACCTTAACCCCACTTATACCCCAGGCAGTCCAAATTATTACCGCATGAACCGCCTGATGAACAAAACCATCGCGGTCATGGCGCCGATGAAGTTCAACCTGGGCCATAACCTCAACCTGCATTTGACGCCCTATTTCATCAACTGGGACAAGGACAGCGGGTTTGGTGAAAACATCAATGATTCACAGGCCTATCTCGGTACGCAGAATGTAGGCGCGCTCAACCTGCCAACGGCCGTGACCCTGGCCAATGGCACAAGGGTCGATACGACACAGGTCGTGGATGAACAGCACCAGCACACTCTGGCCCTGATGGGGCATCTGGACTGGAAGTACAAGAACAACCTGTTCCGCATCGGGTCCATGTATTCCTATCTTGATATGGTTGAACCGGCCAATTATGCCGCCGTAGGACCCAAGGGCCTGCCCGCCAATGCCTGGGGGCGATACAGTATCAAGGATGCAGCGGGTCAGTCGCTCAGCCCGTGGAATCTTGTTTTCCGCCAGCAGCAGGTCTCCATCTATTTTGACGATACGCTATCTCTGCTCAATGACCGCCTTAAACTTACGGCTGGTTTCAAGGAGGTTATGATCAATCGATGGGCCACGAACGACCTGCCCGGCATTTCCGATCGCAAGAATGGCGGCAACTATGCGGAGCCGCTGCCTCAGGTCGCCATCAGCTACAATATCACGAAGCATGACCAGATATTCGTTAACGGCACTACCAGCTTCCGCGCCCCGGACCGGACCGAAGCCTATCTGGACATGTATGATGCCAAGTCTCCCACGCCCATTGATGTGCATCCGACAAACCTGAAGCCGGAATATGCAATTGGTGAGGAAATCGGCTTCCGCCATAACGGTCTGGTGCATATTGCCGCATCACTGTTCAACTATAACCTGACCAATCACGATGTGAACTCAACCGCCTATTCAGCAGGTGGTTCGCTCGTGACCACGCCGATCAACATGGGGGGTGAAACCGTGCGCGGCGCCCAGCTGGAGGTCGGGTTGCGCCCGTGGCATCATTTCAGCCCCTATATTTCGGGGTCCTATGTTCATGCCACAACGGACAACAATTTTCAGATCCAGGGTACTTACATTGACACCCGTGGCAAACGTTCGGTCAATACACCGGAATTTACAGGGGCGATTGGTCTTTCCTATGATGACGGAACGTTTTTCGGTAATTTTGGCCTGAACTATATTGGCAAGCGTTACACTACGTTCATGAATGACCAGAGCATTCCTGGTTACCTGACATCCGACATTACGCTTGGCTACCGGCTACACAATATCCGTATCGACAAATTCATGGTCTACAAGCCGCAGCTCCAGCTCAATTTCATGAATATCGGCAACAACCTGTATTATGCCCAGGCCGCCAGCTTCACGCCCACGGCCAAGGGTGTCCGCGCGGCAAACGGGCAGTGGATCGCCGCTGGCCAGCCCGGCTACAATATTGGTGGTGGTTTTGCAATGTCCGGTGCGCTGACGGTCGGGTTCTGATACCGCGCGCATCTGGCCTCCCTTTACATGAAAGCGAGCTTCCGATGCCTTCAAAAAGCAGCTTTGTTATTGGACTTGTCATTCCCATGGTCATGATCGACCTGCTTTTTCCCATGATTGACAAGGTCAGGATTGAAGTGGCGGGACTACCTTTCTTCATGGTCTGGATATTCGCATGGTTCCTGCTCACATCGGGTTGCCTTGGCCTGTGCTGGGTCATGTTCGACCGCAGGCACTACCCGGAATGACGGAACATGACCCCATGTGGCGGACAATGTCCCTGCTGCACAAGGTGGGAAAAATAAGCAATGTCTGACGAGGAAATCGGCTTCATGTCCGCCGCGGAGCTGATGGTGCATTATGAGCGTAGCCGTCTTTCTCCCGTTGAGGTGGTGGCGGCAGTCCTGCGCCATATTGAAGCCACGGAACCGAAGATCAACGCCATGGTCGAGGTGACCGCCAGGCACGCCATGGACAGCGCCCGCCGGGCGGAGGCAGCCTACCGGGCGGGCATGAACCGCAGGCTTGAAGGCGTGCCGGTGACGATCAAGGACCTTCAGGAAACCGCGAACATCCCGACCCGCTATGGTTCATGGTCGCGCAAGGATAATGTGCCCACCGTCGATGCCCCGTGCGTCACGCGCCTGCATGAGGCCGGGGCAGTCATGCTGGGAAAGACCACCGTGCCGGAATTCGGCTGGAAAGGGGTCAGCCAGAGCCCGCTTACCGGCGTGACCAGCAACCCGTGGAAGGCGGGCTATAACGCCGGTGCCTCATCAGCCGGGGCGGGGGCTGCGGCTGCAGCCGGGTATGGTCCCCTGCATCAGGGTGGCGACGGGGCTGGTTCCATCCGCATGCCCGCGCATTTCTGCGGGGTGTTTGGCATGAAACCGACCCATGGCCGGATACCGAACTGGCCCATCAGCAACAATGACCTTGCAACGCATATGGGGCCGCTGACGCGTACGGTAAAGGATGCGGCCCTGATGCTCGAGGCCATGAGTGGCCCGCATCCGTGGGATTATACCTCCCTTGAGGCCGCGCCGCTGCCCTATTCGACGATGTTGTCCGCCCCGCTCAAAGGACGCCGGATTGCCTACAGTCCCGACCTTGGCCATGCCCGTGTCGATCCTGATGTGGCTGCGGCCGTTGCGGCGGCGGTCAGTGTGTTTGAGGGCATGGGCGCCACGGTGGAGGAAGTTACTCCGGCCTGGGGGCCGAAAGGGCCGGAACTGGCGCGTTTTTTCTGGCCTGCCACCTATAGCGCAAAATGCACGCTCCTGTCGGAGTGGGAACCGCTGATGGACCCCGGCCTGGTGGCGATGATCAGGGAGACGCAGGGCCGCACGATGCAGGAATTCACACTCGCGCGTGAGAAGCGTTTTGCCTATGCGGTCGAGATCCATGAATTCTTTACCCAATGGGACTTCCTGCTCACGCCCGCGGCCAGTGTGGCGGCATTCCCCGCCACGCAGCTCCAGCCCGATACATGGCCGCGACACGACTGGGACTGGCTGGGCTGGGCGGAGTTTTCCTATCCCTTCAACTGGGCGGGCAATCCGGCGGCCAGCATTCCGTGTGGCTTTGGCGCGGACAATTTGCCCGTGGGCCTGCAGGTTGTCGGCCGCCGTTTTGATGATCTGGGCGTGCTGCAGGCCTGCGCCGCATGGGAAGAGGCCAGACCATGGAGCGCGGTGCGGCCCGACCTGAAACTGTCGTGAATACATAGGGAGAAAACATGATGATATGCCCATGCCATTTCACAAATCCGCATGATCTGGCGCATCGGTATGAAACGATGTCGCAATGACCTCGCTGCGTGGTCTCGTGTGTCAGATGTCCCGTTCCCGGGGTGAAGTAATTTTTTCCATATCCGTGTTTGTCTGGCCGGTCCGTGGCGGTGCGCATGGTGATCGCCCCCGGTGTACGTGCTCCGTTTTGGGGCACATCAAGAAGCAGAGATGATTTCCATGACTGAATTATGTGAACTATCGGCTGTTGAGCTTCTGTCTCTGTATGCAGCACGGAAACTTTCACCCGTAGAGGTGATCCGCGACGTCATTGCCCGGTGCGAGGCGGTGCAGCCGGTGCTGAATGCGTTTTGCAGCCTTGACCCCGAGCGCGCCCTCGCCACCGCCGTCGCGGCCGAGCGGAGCTGGATGGCTGGCCTGCCCACACGCGCGCTGGAAGGCGTGCCGGTTTCCGTCAAGGATACAGCCATGGTGAAAGGCTGGCGCTTTGCCCGTGGGTCGCGCCTTGCCGAACATAATCCGCCCGCAACACAGGATTCCCCCTCTGTCGGGCGTCTGCGCGGGGCGGGTGCCGTGCTGTTCGCCTCCACCACCACCTGCGAAGGGGGGTGGAAGGCGGTCACTGACAGCCCGCTGACCGGCATCACCCGCAACCCGCACAATACCGATCATACGCCCGGCGGCAGCAGTGGTGGAGCCGGAGCCTCCATCAGCGCCGGCTGTGGCCCGCTGGCGCTGGGCAGCGATGGCGGCGGCTCCATCCGTGTTCCGGCCAGTTTCAGCGGCATATTCGGATTTAAGGCAACCTTTGGCCGGGTGCCGATGTACCCCATTGGTCCGCATTATTCCGACATGGCGCATTTTGGCCCGATGACCCGCACTGTGGCGGATGCTGGCCTGATGTTCTCGGTTATTGAAGGGCGCCACCCGATGGACCCCTTTACCACCGACCCGCTCCCGGCCTCTGATTTTCCGGTGGCGCCACTGCCACTGGCAGGAGTGCGGATCGGGGTAACGGAAGATTTCGGCTTCATGAAGGTCGATCCGGAAGTGGCGGCGGTCTATCGTGCCGCCATCGCGCGTATCGAGGACGCAGGGGCCGTGCTGGTGCCGCTGGCCCCCATGGAGGACTGGCGCCCGACCTATCGCACCTTGTGGCAGGTGGGAGCATGGCAGTCCCAGCGCCGCCTGAGCCCGGCCGAGCGTGACCTGCTCGACCCCGAATTCCGTGGCTGGGGCGATCATGGCGCGCATATTCCCACCGGGGATTACGTTGATGCGATGATGGCGCGGCTGACCTACCGCCAGGAATGCGCCCGCCAGCATGCAACGGTTGACTTCGTCATCTCGCCCACCGTTTCCATCCTGCCGCTCAGGGCGGGGCTTACGGTGCCTGATGACAGCTGGCCGGACTGGCTGGAATGGGCCGGGTTCTCCCTGCTGTACAACATGACGGGCCAGCCCGCCTCGTCGCTGCCGGCAGGATATTCTTCCTGTGGCCTGCCGGTGGGCATCCAGATCGGGGGGCGTATCAATGATGATATCGGCGTGCTGCGCCTGAGCATGACGCTTGAAGCCCTGCTGGCGGAGGCCCGCCCCGACCCGTCGGCTGTCTGCGACAGGGCCATGCGCAAAGGCTGATCCGCACGCGGCCGCAGTGCCACGGGTGCTGCGGTCGCGTCCCTTGTGGTGCGGTGCCCCTGCCACGCCTGTGTCGATACTTCCGCAAGAGAAACATGATGATGTCCTATCCCGATACCCTGTTGTTTATTGGTGGCCAGTGGCAGGCGGCCAGCGATGGGCGGACGCTTGACGTAATCAACCCCGCGACCGCACAGGTGATCGGCACGGTTGCCCATGCGGGGCAGCGCGAGCTGGCGCAGGCGCTGGCGGCGGCACGGCGCGGCTTTGCCGTATGGAGCGCCACGCCCGCCTTCCAGCGCTACCAGATCATGCGCCGGGCCGCCGTGCTGCTGCGTGAACGTGCGGAAGAGGCGGCAGGCTACATGTCGCTCGAACAGGGCAAGCCCATGGCGGAGGCGCGTGCCGAGATGGCCGCTGCCGCCGATATTATCGACTGGATGGCGGAAGAGGGGCGGCGCGCTTACGGGCGCCTCGTACCGGCGCGGTTCATGGGGGTCACGCAGTCTGTCATCCGCACGCCGGTTGGCCCGGTTGCCGCATTCTGCCCGTGGAATTTTCCGGTAAACCAGGTCGTGCGCAAGGTCAGCGCGGCCCTTGCCACGGGGTGTTCCATCATCGTCAAGGCCCCGGAGGAAACCCCGGCCTCACCCGCGATGCTGATCCGCGCCTTTGCCGATGCGGGCGTGCCCGCCGGGGTGATCGGGCTGGTATACGGCACGCCCGCCGAAATTTCGGAAACACTGATTGCCGATGACATCATCCGCAAGGTCACGTTCACGGGGTCAACGGCGGTGGGCAAGATCCTGGCCTCCCTTGCCGGCGCGCACATGAAGCGGGTGACCATGGAACTCGGCGGCCATGGCCCGGTCATTGTCACGGCGGATGCCGATATCACGCGTGCCGTCTCCCTCCTTGCCGAAGCCAAGATCCGCAATGCCGGGCAGGTCTGTGTCTCCCCCACGCGGTTCCTGATCGAAAAGGGGGTCTTTGAGGCATTCCGCTCCGCCTATGTCGCGCGCATGCAGGCGCTGGTGGTGGGCAATGGCCAGTGTCCCGGCACGCAGATGGGGCCCGTGGTCAGCCAGCGGCGGCTGGAGGCAATCGAGGCCCTGGTCGATGAGGCGCGCGACAGCGGCGCAAGGGTGGAAACCGGCGGCACCCGCCTTGCAATGCCGGGTTATTTCTATGCCCCTACCGTGCTGACGGGGGTGACGGCCGATATGCGCATCATGAACGAGGAGCCCTTTGGTCCGATCTCGCTGCTCTGTTCCTTTGATACGCTGGAGGACGCCATTGCCGAGGCCAATCGCCTGCCATACGGGCTTGCGGCCTATGCCTTTACCGGTTCGGGTGCGGTTGCGGGTCGCCTGCGTGATACGGTGCGCACGGGCATGCTGACCATCAACCATATAGGCCTGTCCCTGCCGGAAATTCCCTTTGGCGGGATCGGGGATTCCGGTTATGGCTCGGAAGGCGGGTCGGAGGCACTCGACGCCTATCTTGATACCCGTATGGTGACATCAATGGATTATATGTGAACAGGGGGCATCCGATGGGCGTGCCTGTCTCTTCTACCGGCATGGGAAAAACCGGGGCCGATTTTGAAACGGCGCTGATCCTGCTTGAACAGCCATCGCGGTCCGTATCGGTGGAGGACGCAACCCGGATCGCGCATGACATGTTTGGCATGACCGGCGTGGTGTCACGTCTGCCGGGAGAGCGCGACAGAAATTTCCGCCTTCGTACCACGCAGGGCGGCGATTACGTGCTGAAAATTGCCCACTGTGCCGAACAGCCGGAAATGCTTGACCTGCAGGACAGTGTCCTGCGCTACCTCAGGGTGAAAGACCCGACGCTGGTCGTGCCGGAACTGCTGGCCCCATCCGTGCCGCAGGCCGTATGGCGCGATGGTGCGGGTGAAGGGCGGATCGTGCGGATGGTGACATTCCTGCCCGGCACGCCCTTGGGCAACCGGCCGGCCACAGTGCCGTTATGCACCTCCATCGGGGGTATGCTGGGGCGGCTGGACCAGGCCCTGGCGGGCTTTGACCACCCGGCCCAGTCCCATGCGCTTTTATGGAATTTGCGCAATGCGGCCTATATGCGCAATTTCATCCGCTATTTCCCCACCGGGGCGCAAAGGGCGCTGGCCAGCGGGGCACTGACGGCATTTGAACAGCAGGTGCAGCCTGTCATGGCGACGCTGCCAGCGCAGGTGATCCATAACGACTTCAATGTGCATAATATCCTGTGTAGCGATCAGGTCATCGAGGGCGTGATCGACTTTGGCGATGTGATACGCGCCCCGCGCGTGCAGGACCTTGCAATTGCCGCATCGTACATGATGGGGAGTGGCACGCAGCCGCTGGAGCAGTTCATGGCCATTCTTTCCGGCTATTGCCAGACCGTTGCGCTCACACGGGCGGAACTGGCGTGCCTGCCCGCCATGATGGGGGCGCGGCTGGTCATGTCGCTGGGCATCAGTTCATGGCGGGCCAGCCGCAATCCCGCCGATACCGAATACATCACGCGTAACCAGGCCATCGCCTGGCAGGGCCTGTCCCGGCTGGAAGCCCTGCAGGACACCCTGCGCGACAGGATGCTGACCTTCGCAGCCGCTTAACCGCAAGGGATATACGGGCTGATATGATACGGCCGGCCATGAGCCGCGCATCAGCACAGGACCATGAAAAAAGGTTAGTCAGATGCACAAGAATGCAAATATCACGATTGATGGTCCCCGCCTGAACGAGGACATTGCCTTCACATCCCGTTTTGGCGCGACCCCACGGGGCGGTATCCGCCGGCTGGCCCTGTCGGCGGAGGACCGCCTTGTCCGTGACTGGCTGGCCACGCATGGTGAGGCGCTTGGGTGTTCCATTACGATAGACACAATGGGCAGCCAGTTCCTGCGGCTGGAGGGGAGTGATCCCACCCTTCCGCCACTGATGATGGGCAGCCACCTCGACACCCAGCCCACGGGCGGCCGGTATGATGGCATTTATGGCGTGCTCGGGGGGCTGGCGGTATTGCGTGCCTTCCGGGCGGCGGGATATGTGCCTCGCCATTCAATTGAACTGGCCAACTGGACCAATGAGGAAGGGGCACGTTTTGCCCCGGCCATGACGGCATCGGGCGTTTTTGCCGGTGTTTTCACGCTGGAGCAGGCTTACGCCCTGACTGATCGTGATGGGGTCCGTCTGGGTGATGCCCTGCAGGCGATTGGCTACAGGGGCGATGAACCCTGTGGCGCGCACCCGCTTGCCGCCTATTTCGAACTGCATATCGAGCAGGGACCGGTGCTGGAGAATGAAGGCAAAACCATCGGCGTCGTGACAGGCGTGCAGGGCATGCGGTGGTTTGACGTGACCCTGACCGGTCAGGAGGCCCATGCCGGTACCACGCCCATGGATCTGCGCCGCGATGCTCTGCTGGCAGCGGCCCGCCTGATGGTGCTGGCGGCGGATGTGGCGGCGGCGCACGGGCCCGATGCCAAGACAACCATCGGCATCATCGACGCACGTCCGGGCAGTCGCAATGTGGTGCCGGGTGAAGTGCGCATGACGCTGGACCTGCGCCACCCCGACGATGCGGTGATAGACAGGATGGAAGCCGACTTTCGTGCCCGGGCGGATGAGATTGCATGCGGAGCGGGCATCGACCTGTTGATCAAGGAAAGCTGGGCCTCGCCTTCCGTGCCGTTTGACCCCGCCTGCATCGGCATAGTGCGTGATGCGGCGGCAAAGGCGGGGCTGAGCCATCGCGACATCATTTCCGGCGCGGGACATGATGCGGCCTATATGGCCCGGATCTGTCCGACTGCGATGATCTTTATTCCCTGTCGTGATGGGTTGAGCCACAATGAGGCGGAATACGCCGAACCGGAGGATATCGTGGCCGGCGCAAACGTGCTGATGCGCGCGATTATGGCGGCGGATGAACATTTCGACCCTGCATGAGGCCTACGGCGTGTCGTCAGTTAAGCCCTGAGTGTGGCACGTGAGGGGTGTACTTTGTGGCTGGGTGTGCTGACTGTTTTCCCGGTTTTTGGGGGAGACAGACGGATGCGGCGATACGGTTTACGCGATGACCAGTGGGAGCGGATACTCAAGCCGGTAACCAGGAAGACAACCCGTAAGTCATCTTCCCAGTCAGCTTTACGCAAACAGATCAGAAATCCGCGCTTATGGTGCCATAAAAGGACCGGGGCGCGCCAACCTGCAGGCTGTTGTAATCACCCGAAAGCGGATTGCCTCCACTACCCATGTTGGAGATATAGCGTTCATTGGTAATGTTATAGATGTTAAAGTCGAACTTGAGGTTCTTGGCAACCGACACATCATGCAGGGTGTAACTGACACCGAAATTCTCCAGCCAGTAGGATGGAACGCGGGAATCATTGGTATAGCTGAGGTATCTTTTGCCCATGAACAGGGTATCGAAGTGAATGTTGATCCCCTTGATCGAGTATTTCAGGGAGTTCTTGTACATCAGATGAGCATAGTTGGGTTCCTGCTTGTTCTTGAGATGATACAGGACACCGCCCGAAGTCAGATTATTTTCAAATTTGGAACTGTTGTAGCTGATGCTGTTATAGATCGACAGATGGCGTACCGGAATGAAGGTCACGCTGGCATCAACACCATTCATATTGACGCTGCCGACATTTTCGAACAGCGAGTGGGCAGTAACCAACGGCCCTACGGAAATTGACTGCTGACGGTTTGAAAAGTCGGTATGATACAGATTCAGCAGGCCGATAACGCGACGGGTCTGCAGCCGGTAACCGATTTCATATACCCAGTCGGTTTCAGGGCGAAGGTTTTTCTTGAGTGCATTGAAATCGGACTGCGTTTTAGCGCCCCACGGCGAGAACATGTTATAGCCCCCTTCCGGATAGGCCTGCATGTTCTTGGATATATCGAAATAGAATTCATTATGGGGTGCGAAACGCCAGTTGCCGCTGAACTGTGGCAGTGCGGCGGCTTCTGCCGTAAGTGAACCGGCCGGAATCTGCGTGCTGTTCGTGTAACGTATGTCGTTATGGGTCACGCGATCGCTTGCATTGACGACCATGGTGCGGAAACCTGCATGCAGGGTCAGGTTAGGTAGGATTTTATAGGTATCCTGCAGGTGAAAGACATAGGTATTCGTGTTGAATGCCTCGCCATATCCGATCATGAACGGCTCACCCTTGTGGGCGACTTCGTTATAAGGCGTACCATTGGCGGAATTGGGTTCGTTGAAGTAATCCATTTCCGGGTTGTAGGTGGAGTTCTCGTACCAGAAGCCCGCATCAAAGGTATGATGCCGAAAATGGTAGATAAGGTCGGTCTGGAACCCCAGCCTGCGTGAACTCATGGCCTGGTCCTGTGCCGCCAGCGGTGCGCCGCTGGGTGAACTGACATAGGGCGAGGTCCACCACGCATCGTAACGCTTGCCAACACCGTAGAAGGTGGTCTTGGATTCCAGGTTCGTAGTGAGCTTGCTGTCCAGGCTCATGCCGCCCACGTAATAGGAACTGGTTTCGATGCCGCGGTAATAGGCCGCATTCTTCGGATCAGACAGGCCCTGATATTTGGAGGGATAGTTACCGTTGGCGGCATTCAGTGCCGCGCCGTAGTTCGGATAGTAATAATCTGAATCGTATCCAACCTTGTTCAGCATTTCGAGTGAATTGTCCAGATAGGAAGCCGCGGCCTCGCTGGACCAGTCGAAATAGGCCTTGAAGGTTGTGTGGTCGTTAATCGGCTGTACCAACTTGGTATTCACCATCTGCTGAAACTGTGAATCCCCACCCAGCCATTTATCCTCGGCGCGACGGTCATAGGACATATAGAACTTCGTCCCGCTTTTATTCAGCTTGCCGCTGTCAAACCGTGCGAAAGTACGGAATGCATTATAGCTGCCGAATGTCTGCGAAACCTTGCCCCCCATCTTGTCGCTTGGGTCGTCGCTGTAAAAACGTACGGTGCCCCCAAGGTTGCTGGTGGACGGGGTATCAAGCCCACCGGCGCCTTGTGACACGTCCGTATGGGAAATGTTTTCGTTGCTGATGACGCGGTTGACGGGCACGCCATCATGGGATTCATATCCTTGGCCGCCCAGAGCTATACCATCGACGGTAAAACCAAGCTGGTCGCTGGTAAAACCATGCATGTAGAAGCTTTGTGACCACAGGTCGATGCCCAGCGGATCGGATGAACTGAACTGTACGCCAGGCATATTCCCCACGGCTTTGAGTGGCGTGGTGCCTGGCACAAGATATTGCAGGTCACGGCGGGAGAGCGACTGCATCTGGCGGGTCGAACCTGATCCCACAACGCTGATCTTTTCCGGTGCCGCCGTGGCATTGGCACCTGCATGAATGACCCTGTGTGTGGCAGTGTTTTTCGGGGCGGTATGTTCTTCCGCCTTCTTGTGCGGGGCGGATGCGGCATGCGCGAAATGCTGGGTGGACAGGGCCAGCATGATGATCGGGGACAAGGGCAGGTACAGATATTTCACATGCTTCCAGATCATGCATGTATTCCTTTCATATCAGGGAGAGGCGGGTAGGCAGGCGGCGTTTTTGCCCAAGCATCTGTTTTTGAAATCTGTTCTCTGGTCGTGAAGGTCGGTGCATCCTCGGCACGGATTGAAACCCCTTCTGCTTGGCAGGATACAGCCGATTCCGGCATTAACGTTGTATACGCTACTTTATGCAGGCGCCCCTTTGGAATTGTTTTTTATTCGTTATGAATTTAAATAGGACGAATTGTGTCTTTTTAGACACAGCCTTATTCAGGCTCGATATGATTCCTGTCTCTATCAAAGGTGGATGAGGCTTTTTCCTGGATGCGGGGGAATAAGAATAATTTTGTTTATAAACAATGTTTTATTAAAATTAAAGGCGCAGTTTATAGATCTGGGGAAACGATTTTTTTCAGCGTAACCTTGGCCGATACCGTTTTTCCAAGGAGGGAGTTTCCCTGGTTTTCGGGCGTTTTCCGGGAGAGAATCTCAATAACGTTATTCAGGGATAATAAATCTTGATCCGGGCATATGTGGTGTATACGTTATATGTCATGAATTAACGCCTGGCGGCCGTGCGTGCCCGCCAGATCAAGTTGAAAGCAGGATGAATGGAACGCTCTCTGCGTATTGGCGTTGTTGGTGCTGGACTGGGCGGTACGACCGCGGCGGGCCTGTTGCAGCGCGCGGGTTTCAGTGTGGTGCTGTATGATCAGATGCCCGCTTTTTCCCGGCTGGGCGCTGGCATACAGCTTGGTCCCAATGTCATGAAAATCATGCGCCGTCTTGGCATTGAAGAGAGTATGGCCGCAGTCGCGAACGAACCACAATACTGGTGCAGTCGTAATGCGACGGATGGCGCTTATCTGTCGCGTATTCCGCTTAATGCCGACCGTGCGCGTTATCAGGCGCCGTATATTACCATTCATCGTGGTGAAGCCCACCAGATCATGCTGGGTGCGGTGGATGTCGCCAATGTGCAGTTTGGCAAATGCCTTGCCGACCTGCATGTGCATGACAGGGGGGTGCGTCTATCGTTCATGGATGGTACATCCGATGACGTGGATATCCTGATTGGTGCCGATGGCCTCAATTCATGTGTGCGGGCAAAGCTGCTTGGCCCGGAAGACCCGCTTTTTACTGGCTGGATTGGTCATCGCGGTATGATAAAGGCCAGCAAACTGGCCGGTCTGGATGTGGGTGAATGCGTGAAATGGTGGTCGTCTGACCGGCATATGATGACGTACTTCCTTGATCACAAAAAGGAAGAATTCTATTTCGTCACGGGGGAGCCTGCCGAAAGCTGGCCGCTTGGGGTTTCATGGGTGCCAAGCACGCATGCGGAAATGCACAAATCCTTCGCTGGTTACGATCCTCTGGTTCGGGCCTATATTGATGCGGCCGAGAACATTACCAAATGGCCGCTCTATACCCGCAGGCCGCTGCCTGTCTGGCACCGTGGTCGTGTGGTCCTGCTTGGTGACGCCTGCCACCCGATGAAGCCGCATATGGCACAGGGTGCTGCCATGGCGATCGAGGATGCGGCCATGTTGGTGCGCTGCATGTCCGAAATCGAAACGAACGATCCCAATACCTGTTTCGAGGCCTATCGTCACCATCGCATGGGGCGTGCCTCCCGCGTGCAGGAAGTATCGAACGCCAATACATGGCTACGCACGAATGAAGATCCATCATGGGTCTACGGTTATGACGTCTACGGGATCGACCTGCACGCATAAACCGTTCTCGCGTGTGGTCATGGGGAACATGGCCACACGGATGTTCCGACTGGTGTTCCGGCCCACCCGCAGGCCCTTATTTATGGAGCAGGTCCGATGCCCTCAATCAGCGATGCAGAACTCATTCAGGCATGGACGCAGGTGCTTGACCTGTCCGACATGACCACAGGACAGAGCGTTACGGTCCTGACTTCATCCGAGACCAATCGCCAGACCATGCGCTGTGCCATCATCGCGGCGGGGCTGAAGGGGCTTGTGGTCAACCGGCTTGACCTGCAGCCCACCAATGGCGGCCTGTCGCTTTCACGCGATCCGCTGGCCTATGTCGGGACCACGCCGCTTACGGGTAACCGTGCGGCCATGGCGATCCTGAAGGAAAGCGATCTGGTCCTCGATCTCATGACATTGCTCTTTTCGCCCGAACAGCATGAGATCCTGGCATCGGGCGGTCGTATCCTGCTGGCGGTGGAACCGCCCGAGGTACTGGTGCGGCTGCTGCCTACGCTGCAGGACCGTGAGCGCGTGCTGGCGGCCTCTGCCGTGCTGCGTGCGGCGCGCACCATGCATGTCGTGTCCGATGCGGGCACGGATATGGAGTGTGCATTGGGTGATTTCCCCATTCTGGAGGAATATGGTTTCTGTGACCGCCCCGGCCGGTGGGACCACTGGCCCAGCGGCTTTTTGGCCACATGGTCGAACGAAGGATCCGCCAACGGTGTGATCGTGCTGGATCGTGGCGATATCCTGTTGCCCCATAAATCCTATATACGCGATCCGATCACCTGTACCATCCGCAACGGGTACGTGACCGATATTTCCGGTGGGCTGGATGCGGACCTACTGAAATCTTACATGGATTCCTTCCGCGATCCTGAAGCCTATGCCCTGTCGCATGTCGGGTGGGGGTTGCAGGATCGCGCGCACTGGTCGGTCATGGGGTTCTATGATTCTGAAAATACGATCGGCATGGATCCGCGCGCCGTGGCTGGAAACTTTCTGTGGTCCACCGGTCCGAATAATGAGGCCGGGGGTACGCGCGATACGGCATGCCATATCGATATCCCCATGCGCAACTGCACAGTCATGCTTGATGGCAGGCCCGTAGTGGAAAAGGGACGCGTAATCTAATATCATTTCTTATAAGTTATGATATGATCTGAAATACGAAAAGGATAGACAATGCCGCCTATCGAGACATCCGCCCCCGAACAGGACAGCGCGCTGTACCACCGCCAGGGTTTTGGTCGGTCGCTTGGTCTTGTTGGCAAGGTTGGCCTGCTTATTGTCGATTTTGTAAATGGCTTTGCCGATCCGCAACAGTTCGGTGGGGGCAATATTCCCCCTGCAATCGCGCGTACCACTACATTGCTTGCGACGGCGCGAAAGCTGGGCTGGCCTGTTGCACATACGCGCATCGTCTTTGCTGATGATGGCGCGGATGCCAATATCTTTTCTGAAAAAGTGCCCAGTATGCTGGGTTTGACCGAGCATAATCCCGCAAGTGCCATCGTGCCCGAACTGGCGCCCGATCCGGGGGAATATGTGGTGCGTAAGACCGTCCCTTCCGCCTTTGCCGGCACACCGTTGGCAAGCTGGTATGCAGCGCAGGGGGTGCAGACCGTGGTGGTTGCAGGTTGCGTAACCAGTGGCTGCGTGCGGGCCAGCGTGCTTGATGCCATGCAGCTTGGCTTTCGCCCGGTTGTGATTGCTGATTGCGTGGGCGATCGCGCCATCGGCCCGCATGAAGCCAACCTGTTCGACATGAGCCAGAAATGCGGCGATGTGATTACGCTTGATGCACTGCTTGAACAGCTTCCCCCTGCAACACTGGAGGCATGCTGATGCGCGGGACGTCCTACCGGATTGGTCAGATCGTACCCAGTTCGAACCTGACCATGGAAACCGAAATTCCGGCTCTGCTGGCCGCACGGCAGTTGATCCGGCCTGAACGGTTTACCTTCCATTCCGCGCGTATGCGCATGAAGACGGTGCGCAAGGAAGAACTGGCGGCCATGGATGCGCAGTCCGACCGCTGCGCGCTGGAACTGAGCGATGCACAGGTTGATGTGCTGGGCTATGCCTGCCTTGTGGCGACCATGTCCATGGGATCGGGCTATCATCGCGTTTCAGAAAAGCGGTTGCACCAATGTACGGTCGATAATGGCGGCCCTGCGCCGGTTGTAACCAGTGCGGGTGCGCTGGTCGATGGGCTGCGGGTACTGGGTGCGCGTCGCATCGTGCTGGTTGCGCCTTACATGAAACCTCTGACGCGGATGGTCATCGACTACCTGACCGACGAGGGGTACGAGATCATCGACCATATTGCCCTGGAAATATCCGATAACCTTGATGTTGCCCGCCATGATCCCGGTCTATTGCCTGGCATCGTGGCAAAGCTGAATTATGCCGATGCCGACGCCATCGTGACCTCGGCCTGCGTTCAGATGCCTTCGCTTTCTGTTGTCCCCATGATCGAGGCGCAGACCGGCAAGCCCGTGCTGAGTGCTGCCATCGCGACAACGCACGCCATGCTGACCCGGCTGGGGCTGGAACGTATTGCCCCGGGCGGTGGTGCGCTGCTGTCCGGTGCATATTGATTATTCGAAACAGGAAACCCGTTATGACCTCATCCCTTCAGTATGGTGCGCATGTCCACGCCAATGGCATCCGCCAGCATTACCTGCGTTATGGGGGCAAGGGCACGCCGCTGGTGCTGGTGCCTGGCATCACGAGCCCTGCCATCACATGGGGGTTCGTGGCCGAGGAACTGGCCCGCACACATGATGTCTATGTGCTGGACATACGTGGACGCGGCCTGTCGCAGGGGGGAGAGGACCTTGCCTATGACCTGAATCCCTATGCAGGCGATGTACGGGGCTTCATTGATGCGCTGGGCCTGAAGGACTGCGTGGTGTTAGGCCATTCCATGGGCGCACGCATTGCCATCCGCCTTGGGCGTCAGGATGCATCGGGGATTGCGGCACTTGTTCTGGTTGATCCGCCGGTCAGTGGTCCGGGCCGCAGGCCTTATCCATCCAGCCTGCCCTGGTATGTCGATTCCATCCGCCTTGCGCGTAAGGGCATGGATGCCGAGGCGATGCGCCGTTTTTGCCCAACATGGACTAAGGAACAGCTCCAACTGCGTGCAGAATGGCTGCATACCTGCGACGAACTGGCCACCCGCATTACCTATGAAGGTTTCCATACCGAGGATATCCATCAGGATCTTCCCCACCTTACGGTGCCGACCTATCTCATGATCGCGACGCGCGGCAATGTCATCCTGCCCGAGGATGAAGCAGAGATTGCGGGCCTGCTGCCTTCCATCACCATGGATCGGGTGCCTGATGCGGGCCACATGATCCCATGGGACAACCTTGCTGGTTTCATGGCGTCGTTCAAGGGCTTCAATCTGCCCTGAACCATGACCTCATTCGCCCCGTATCGGGGCGGGTGGCCGGGGAATGAGTGCCGGACATAGCGGCGATCAAAAGAACGTACTGGGCCTGAGCAGGGTATTTTGATGAATGCACCCCCTTCGACGACTGACGCGCCTCGTGTGGATAACGCTCTCGCTTCCTTGTGCGGCCGCGTGGCATGGCGATTGCTGCCGTTGCTGTTCCTCGGGTTTCTGGCATCCTACCTGGACCGGGTGAACGTAGGCTTCGCCAAATTGCGGATGCTGTCCGACCTGTCCATGAGCGAGGCCAGCTACGGGATGGGGGCAGGCCTGTTCTTCCTTGGCTATATCGTCTGTGAAATGCCCAGTAATGCCCTGATGGTGCGCGTTGGTGCGCGGCGGTGGCTGGCGCGTATCCTGATTACATGGGGGCTGTGTTCCGGGGCGATGGCGTTTGTCCGTTCCCCGGCCGAATTCTATGCCCTGCGCCTGCTGCTGGGCATTGCCGAGGCCGGTTTCATGCCCGGTGTGCTGTTCTATCTCTCGCAATGGTTTCCACCCGAATACCGTGCGCGTGTTACTGCACGGTTCATGATCGGCATTCCGCTGGCCAGTGTCCTGGGCGGCCCGTTATCGGGCATGATCCTGGACATGATGGCAGGATATGGCGGGATTGCCGGCTGGCGCTGGCTGTTTTTTATGGAGGCGGTTCCCCCCGTTCTGATCGGGATCGCCGTTTTCCTATATCTGCCCGACAGTATCGCCCAGGCACGTTTCCTGACGCCTGAGCAGAAAGTCCTGCTGTCGGTACGCTGCGTGCCCGTCGATCATACCCATTCCCTGCGTGCCATGGTGGATGCTTTGCGTAACAGACGCATATGGCTGCTGGGCCTGGCAGATGGTGCGCTGCTACTTGGGCTGTATACCATTGCCTTCTGGCTGCCATCCTTTTTACGGGAGGCCGGTGTGGTGTCTGCGCTGCAGGTGGGGCTGCTTACGGCCATCCCCAACATTGCCGCCGCCATCGCCATGATCGTCAATGGGTGGCATTCGGACCGCAAGGGGGAGCGCAAGCGCCATATTATCGTGCCCGTCCTGATCGGGGCGGCAGCCCTTGCCCTGCTGCCTCTGGCGCAGGGGAACGTGATGGCGGCGATCATGCTGATTACGCTTGCCAACATGGGTATCCTCGGCGCGCTGCCGCCATTCTGGACCTTACCCTCGCTCCTCCTGCCAGAGGCGGCGACGGTTGCAGCCGGGCTTGCGCTTGTCGGGGCGATCAGCAACCTTGCGGGCTTCATGGCAACCGACCTGATCGGTTGGGCACGCAGCATCATGCCGGGTTCATGGGGTATCTTCGTCGTCTTTGGCGGGTGTGTCGCCGTGGGGGCCGGACTGGTCGCGACCATTCCAGCACGGTTGATCAATGTTGCCCGTACTGCCCCGACGGAACACAATAGCTGATGGCGTTGCGTCAATGGATCGCACGCCAGGCATGCAACGGGCAGGACTGCATATGACCGAGACAGACGACACGACATACACCACCTATGACCTGCATGAGCAGATCGGCCATCTTCTGCGCCGGGCGTACCAACGTCATACTTCCCTGTTCCAGACCGTCATTCCCGATGATCACCTGACGTCCGTCCAGTTTGCGGTCCTTGCAACCGTATTCAGGGAAAAGGAAGGCTCGCTCATTCATATCGGTCGGATTACGGCCATAGACCATGCCACCCTGCGTGGCATCTGTTCACGCCTGAAGCAGCGTGGCCTGATCAATATACGCGGGAACCCCGACGACAGACGCGAACGCCTGTTGTCGCTGAGTGAGGAGGGCATGGAAATGGTCCGTACCTATCTGCCTCAGGCCGCCCGTGTCTCCGAACTCACGCTTGAACCGCTTGATGCGTGCGAACGGATCGCGGCATTGCATGTGCTGCGCAAACTCGCGGAATAATACGATCATGATCGGGCGCCTGTATGGCCCCTGGATTACCATATATCGAGCAAGCGGGAGAGCTACATGCATGATGGGGTCGGCGCACCCGATACGCATCTGACCAATGCGGATCTTGCCCCTACCGGCACGCGGACATGGGGCTGGTTTGATTATGTCTCGTTATGGATGTCAAACATCCATAGCGTCGGGGGATATGTCACGATGGGTAGCCTGTTTGCCATGGGGTTGCCTGTGGTGGATGTGTTCATCGCGCTGATCGCCGCGATCGTTATTGTTCAGGTCCTGTGTAATCTTGTCGCGCGTCCCAGCCAGATATCGGGCGCGCCCTATCCCGTCATGGCGCGCATGGCGTTTGGTGTGCATGGCGCACTTGTCCCTGCTTTCATACGCGGAATCATTTCAGTCGCCTGGTACGGCATACAGACATGGCTGGCCTCGAACGCGGTTGTTGTCCTGCTTTTACACCAGTGGCCGGGCCTGATGTTCTGGGCGCAGGCCGACAGCCACGGTTTTGCCGGACTGTCGGCATTGGGATGGGGGGCGTTTATCATCCTGTGGATTGTACAGGCGTTGGTATTCTGGCGGGGGATGGATGTAATCCGCCATTTCGTCGATTGGGCCGGACCTGTCATCTATATCGTGATGATCGGGCTGGATATATGGCTGCTGTGGCATGCGGGATGGCGTAATTTTTCATTCGATATCCCCGGTGTTACCCATCATGCGATTTCGGCGCGGATCATGGGAATGATTAATGCCATTGCCCTTGTGGTGTCTTACTTTGCCCCCATTGCGCTCAATTTTGGTGATTTTTCACGATATGGCATCTCAATGCCAGCTATCAGGCGCGGTAATTTCTGGGGTTTGCCTGTCAATTTTATGGGGTTTTCACTTCTTACGCTTGTCACCATTGTGCTGACACAGCCCGTCTTTGGCCGCATCATCCTTGATCCGGTTGAAACCGTGGCCCAGATTGACAGTCCGGTTGCCGTTGTGGTGGGCGTGCTCACCTTTGTCATGGCGACGGCAGGGATCAATATTGCTGCTAATTTTGTCTCGGCTGCGTTTGATTTCTCAAATCTTGCGCCCCATCGAATTTCATGGCGCTGTGGGGGCATGATGGCGGCGGCCGGGGCTGTCGTCATGACGCCGTGGAATCTTTATGCGCGCCCTGAACTTATCCACCTCACACTGGATGTGCTGGCTACTTTCATCGGGCCACTGATCGCCATTTTATTGACTGATTATTATATCGTGCGTCGCAGCGTGATGGATGTGAATGCCCTTTATCGTCGCCAGAGCAACCTGCCGTACTGGTACCATAACGGCATCAATCCGGTAGCCATTCTGGTTATGGTGGTCGCGGTTATTGCAGGCAGTGCAGTTGTCTTCATGCCTGCACTAAAGCCCATCCATAATATGTCCCTGTTTATCGGTGGGGGGATCGCTGCCATATTGTATGGACTGCTCATGCGCCGGTAGTCAGGCTGCCTTATTATAGACCGTGCTTTTGAATATAATAATTCAAGTAAAACATGTAAGAGTCCTGAAGGAAAAATCGATATGATGAGTTTTCAAGAGAGCTGAAGCGTGTTTCACATGCAGGCTGCAAGTGGGGATTGCCCAGTGCAAAAACAATCAATGCGTTATGGCTGGAGAACTAAGATAGTAATCTATGCAGAAAATTGGCTATGAACTACCTCGATACTGATGAACTCACGATTATCTCCATGCTGTAAATTGCGCATTGGGAGTGATGGAGAGGGGAGATCTAGTATCTGTATGCGTCTTTATTTTTAAATAAACGGAAATATTTCATATAATATGAATGCGTATAACGTAAATCATCATGGGTGTAAGCAAATTCCTAATCGTGAACGCAGTTCATCTCGTGGGGTGTTTTTATTTATATTTTCTTCTTTTTCATTAATAAACCCATCCTTGTTTGGCATTTTTATGGAATGAATAGTTTTTTCATTGAGGGAAAATTCCTGCGGAATAATGTGATTCATATAAAACAGATAAGATACAACAGAATATAAATCATCGGTGTTTAAAGATTGAGGCGCATTCAAAGGCATTGCACGTCTGACATAATCAAGAACACTTTCTGGATATGGCCAGAAACTTCCAACTGTCCGTAGGGGCGTTGTTGTCGCAAGGCTGCCTATACCACCGCTTAGCGCAGGATATATACCCATCATTCCTTCACCGGTTTCCCCATGACATGCAGCACATTTTTCAAGATATATCTTTTTTCCCATTAATGGCGTGCCACTTCCCGAAGGAAGTGGAGAGTTTTTGGAAATATCTATGTTCCATCGTGAAATATCATTTTCAGATATTGATGTTCCTGGGCATTGGGCGGCCAGGCATGGTTCGCTAAAAATAAAAATAGCAATAAAAAATGCACAAATATTATATGAATACATTTGAGATATCGCCCGATTCAGAAACCAGCCAAGATTGAATGCCATTGTTATGGTAATATAAATTATCCCCATAGCGTGCTCGCAAAACCTGACGGGTTTCCTGAACATTGCCAGCTTCATCGTAAGCCTTGCTTTGTAGGATTGTTTTTTGTCCATTCCATACCCAAGGAAGAGTAAAGCGTGTCAAGCATTTATCTAATACCAATCCATCAAGACGGGCAGGTGTCCATTGTTTTCCACCATCTATTGAAACATGGACTTTTGTGATTTTTCCATGTCCACTCCATGCCAGACCATTGATTTCCTGCAAGCCTGGAGAGGAAAGCTTCATGCCACCAGAAGGGCGAACAATGACAGATTTGACACCCATCGTAAAACTGAACTGCCGTGCTTTTCCATCAGGTAGCAGATCAGTATATTTAGATGTCTCCTCACGCGTATAGAATGGATACTGGCCCAGCTTTAAACGCCGGAGCCATTTTATGTTCATGTTACCTTCGTATCCGGGGCAGATCAGCCGTAACGGGTATCCTTGCTCTGGACGAAGTGCTTCGCCATTTTGGGCATACGCAACAATGACGTCATCTAGCCCTTTTGCCAGGGGGATACTGCGTGACATGGCTGCTCCATCAGCGCCTTCCGCAAGAATCCATCGTGCATCTGCTTTTATGCCAGTTTCAGCCAGAATGTAGGGCAAAGGAACGCCAGTCCATTCAGAACATGAGAGCAGTCCGTGAGTACTTTGCACGTCCGTTCTGGTCGCTTTTGTCCATTCGGTGCCTGTGTTGCCCGAACATTCGATAAAGCAAAGGCGCGAAACAGAGGGAAGGCGGTGCAAATCATCCAGAGAAAAACGCATTGGTTGATCGACAAGACCATGGACGACCAGAGCATGCTGTGCCGGATCAATCTCCGGCACCCCGGCATGATGCCGTTCAAAATGCAATCCGCCCGGTGTTATTATGCCATGTAAAGAGGCCAATGGTGTCAGGGTTGACCCTTGACCTCCACGCATCTTGGTGAATGTTCGTCTGACAACATCTTTTTCAAAAGATGACGGTTTTCCATACGGGTTTTTTAAAATTGGTGCGCCTGGCTCCCTGGTCCAGGACGGTATATCGAGGTCAGCAGCTTCCGACGTTTTGTTTTTTTGAAACAGTGTTGAAAACAGAACTGTTCTGGTCAGAAGTTTTCTACGATTCAGTGTCATTTACCGTACCTTGTGTCCCGGAGGGGCGGCATCCTGTTATCATTATGTCATATAAAAAATAATGATAATAAAACTGGTGCTGGAACTAGAAACCCATATGCATTGTGGCACCAAAATAACGTGGTCCTTGTTGGGTCAGGTCAACAGATTCCGGGGAACTTGCACTACCGGGGCTGTATCCTGTCCATGGACGGGCATCCAACAGGTTTTTGGCCCATAATGTCACACTGAAATTCTGATCTGCCGTACGTAAACCGATACCAGCATTCAGGATGGAATAAGAACGTTGGTAAAACTGATGTGCTGCAAGAGGGTCTGTCAGGCGATTTCTGCTCCACCATGCTTCATTGATATATCCAAAAGCCGTAAACGCACGTTGCAGCCATGCGGCACGGTGTTGACGGGATTTCAGAAAATTACTGAAAATCGCACCTACGGGGTGCTCGTAATTTGCACCGATATTAAAGGTAAAGCTTGGTATGCCAGGCAGGCTTTGACCGGATTCATCAACCGTTGATGATCCTCCTGAATAAGCATAGCTTGTTGGTGCAGGGGCACCGTTATATTTTACATATCGAACCTGTTGCCATGCCCCACTGGCATGAATATTAAGGCCAGGAATAAAATCAGGTGTCAGGCTTTCAGACAATTCAACACCATATAGTCTGGCATGGGGGGCATTCCCCATATAACTGACATTAGCGAGATCCCCATTAGAGAGATAGTAATTGTAAACGCGATTTGTTTGGTAATTATATAAATCATTCCAGTAAAAA
Organism: Novacetimonas hansenii JCM 7643; assembly: GCF_000964405.1. Taxonomy (GTDB): domain Bacteria; phylum Pseudomonadota; class Alphaproteobacteria; order Acetobacterales; family Acetobacteraceae; genus Novacetimonas; species Novacetimonas hansenii. The sequence goes on along the minus strand of NZ_BANE01000050.1, from coordinate 73,396 downwards.
TTCGCGTTGGAAACAAGCTGCCCATTAAACGACATCGTTTTTACGCCACCTTCATAATCCCATGATGTCGTGGGTTTTGAAAAATATGGTGACCATCCATAAAATGTATACTGTTTCGTTGTGGAGTTATATTCATTTATCGGAACGGAATTTCCGTTTGCGGAAACGGTTTTGTCACCATGACCAATAAGGATATAGAACATAGTGTTCTTGTTCAATTGATATTTGGGATTGATGATTGCTGTTACGCCATCATGGTCATTACGCTGTAACCCGGTGCGTGCGTCACCACCGGCCCCCGCGGCCATAAGCGCCTGACGCTGCTGATCATAGGAATATGCCGTACCAGGGACATATCCAACCTCGAATTTATTATTGAATTTCTGGATATCGTAACTGTTTCGCAGGCCAAGTGTCAGAGAGAATTTATTATTAACATGTATGACTGTCTGCGCGAAAATCGCCGCCTGGATATTGGTATTATAGTTTTTTTCCCATTGCGTCAGCCCGGTCACAGCAGCGGGGCGGGAATACCAGGCTGCCGCATCGGTACCAAACGCGGTATGATGCATCCTGTTCCACGCCGAATTATCAACGCCATACAGTCCGACAGTCCATGCAATTTTATCTTCCTGAGGAGAAGCCAAGCGAATTTCCTGTGATCCCTGGACACCATAATCATCCATTTCACCGCCAGTACCAATCCATACATTCTGGTTATCTGTCGTTCCGCTATTTACCCCAGAAAAAAGCCCCACGGCACTGATTGAAGTTAGCGTATTTCTTCCAATATGATAATTAAGTTCATTTGATGCTGTATATACATTGCTTCGCTCCTTCCCTGGATCAGCAAGGGCCGGACGATAAGGATTATATGTCAGTACGGATTTATTTAAACGCGATGCTAATGTCGCGGCATAGCTTCCGGCATATCGCCCATTCCCGTAAACCAGCACCGAATCCCCGATTGGGGCACTTGCACCACCGGTGCCTGCTGATTCACCATACTGACTATATTCACTGGAGCCATTATAAGAAAAAATAAAGCGATCGGTATAATTTTCCTCCGTCGCCAAGAGCTGCGCGCGAACACCGCCACGATTTATGTTCTGGTAACGTTTTCCGTTCAGGATATCATGAATCCAGCCATTGGCATTATCATAGTATCCAGTAATACGATATGCCAAATGGCCACGTAAAATGGAACCTGTACTATCAAGCTTTTCAATGGTATGGCCGTAATTTCCAACCGTCTGTTCATATTGTGTACTACGTTTGAAGGAAGGTAATGCCGTCATGATGGAAATGACGCCAACATCAGAATTATGCCCACCTGCTGTTCCACCCGGACCATAACCGATTTCAAATGAGCTGATATTACTCCAGTCTCCGGCCTGATAATCGGGTTGTAACCAGGTTACGTTATCAACAGAAAATGCTGTTTCTGAGAGATATCCAATCCCGGCAGAGCCGGATAATGGTTGTCCCAGGCCACGGATCGACATGCGCGAATAATGTGGTGTTGTTGTATTGGGGCGGAATCCTGGAACCTTGTATGAATAATCATTCAAAGTTGTAAATTGCTGTTCTTGGGCCTCTTTTCCTGTTACAACATCACCAAAGCGCGATGTCTTCATCATGACTTCATGCATTTTGCGATCTCCTGCACTCATTGCAGAAGTCACATGAATATTTTCCGTTGCGCTTCCCATATTGCCATTATCATCATCCATGTCGTGATTATGATGGCCAGATTTGGCATTATGTCCTGTCATATGGGCATGTGAATCATCATGATGCTTTTTCGATGATGCATGATGCATACCAGATGACATCTGCATATCTTTTGCAGATGCCTTGCCTGTATACCCAAGACTACTTCCCAATGGCAGTGTTACCAGCACAGCAGGTAACGATCGCTTTAATAGCGCGTGCTTACTCCAATCAAGTTTGATCAACATACTAAAACTGCTCCAGAGTGTCGCCTAACCGATGGCGCGTTTTCAATGAATTAGAAGGCGCCAGATGTGTGAGAAACGGTGTTCTGGTCAGCAACAGGGACAGGAATGCATTTTTCATTACTTTCGATGTATGTCCGTGATGCTTCCCGGTTTGATCTGGGCAGCATTGCGGACAATTTTCACTTATAAACTACGTTATTAATCATATCTGCAATGAATTTTGTATATCAACAAATCATATTAAACAAGTGTGAAATGTATAGTATGTAAAAAGTGCCGTATATCACGAATAAAATTAGTAATATACGGTGCCATTCGTACCCGTGCCTTGATTTTCAATGGAAGGAATTTGTGATGACGACCCATATGACCCATGCCTCCGGGATCGAGACACAAGCTGCTGGCGACGTTCGGCTTACTACGTTGCTATTGGCACGTTATGGCGCTACGGCGCCGAATCTGGACGTATGGAATGAAACACTTAAAACAGTGCTGGGGCATCGTTCTGTCCGTCATTATCGCCCAGATCCTTTACCGGAAGGTACAATAGAGTTGCTGGTAGCCGCAGGACAATCCGCTGCAAGTTCTTCCAATCTTCAGGCATGGAGTGTCATAGCTGTCGAGGATTCCAACCGTAAGGCACGTTTGGCCGCATTGGCGGGGGAGCAGGCACAGATTACCCAGGCCCCGCTGTTTCTGGTTTGGCTGGTGGATCTTCATCGGCTGGAAACGATTGGCCGTCTTGAAGATTCGCCATCCGAAGGGTTGCAATATCTGGAAAGTTTTCTGCTTGGGGCCGTGGATGCAACGCTTGCTGCGCAGAATGCCGTCATTGCGCTGGAGTCCCTTGGTCTGGGGGCGGTGTATATCGGTGCAATCCGCAATAATCCGGAAAAGGTAGCAAGGGAACTTGCCTTGCCCCCGCATGTCTTTCCCCTGTTCGGACTGACTGTTGGTTATCCAGACCCGACGATACGCACTGCAGTAAAACCGCGTCTGTCACAAGAAGCCGTTCTGTTTCGCGAAACTTATGCACTGTCTGAAATTACAGAAACTACCGCTTTCAACGATTACAATCTGCGCTTGAAACATTTCCAGACGAAACAGCATATGCCGCAGCGGAATTGGACAGAAACTGTGGCGCGGCGTCTGCATGATGCGGCGTCCTTACATGGTCGCGATCATCTGGCAGCAGCACTGCGCGATATGGGGTTTGGGTTGAAGTGAGAGGCTTTCCCACATCTTCCGGGATTCGAACGGATAGGTTCGGATCCACGGAAGGATGTTGTCATGGTTGCAAGAAATCGGATCATTCCCGCAGCAGGGGAAGGAGTTCACGTCCCTGGCGGCCAATTTCCGTAAGATACGGGCTATCTGACAGGATGAAGTGTGAAATGCCCAATGCAGCATATTTTTTTAATGAGCGGGCAACGTCTGCCGCTGAACCGACCAGCCATGTCGTGCCGGCACCACCGCCGCCATACCGGCCTGGCGTGGTATAAAGATTGTCGTCCAGAACATCTCCCCGGGCCTGCAGATCAAGCAACCGCTGCTGTCCGACGGCTGGTGCGCCACGATGGTCCTGCCAGCCCTGTCCTTGAATGCGGGCCATTTCCTGGACTTTCGCTTCGGCGTCCCTCCATGCTTCTTCGGTCGTGTCGCGGATCAGGGTAGTAATGCGTAATCCGAATTCCAAAGGGGGAAGATTGCGATCAAGAGATGTGGCAAGTGATGTCAGGCGTGCAATGCGCGCTGCTATATCCTCCAATGGTTCGCCCCAGAATAATTGTACGTCCGCCTCGGTCGCGGACACTTTTTCTGCTGCTGCCGAAGCTCCACCGAAATAGAGTTTGGGATGACGACGTCCGTTGCGTTCAATAATTCTGGGGTTCACTGTGGAATTAACAAGGTGAAAATGCTGCCCTTCGAACGTGACATTTTCTTCGGTCCACAGACGACGGAGGATATGCATGAATTCGCGGGTGCGGTCATAGCGTTTGTCCGGTGTCTCTTCGGTGTCGCCATAGGCGGCCAGGTTGTCCTTGCCCGAAACGATATTGATCCGTAAGCGCCCGGCTGTCAGATGATCCAGTGTCGCTGCGGCAGAAGCAAGATGTGCTGGCTGCCAGTAGCCGGGGCGGATGGCGACCAATGGTTCGAATGTGGATGTGCGGGCGGCCAGGGCTGTCGCCAGTGTAAATGTATCTGGTCGTCCCCATCCCGTACCGATCAGGGCGCCTGTCCATCCATGGGCCTCAATCGCATGGGCATGCTTGGTCAAGGTATCAAGGCTGTTGTGATTGTCCTGTGTCGGGTCCCCACGATGGCCCGGCGCGATCTGGTTGGGAATGTACCACAGAAATTCTGTGTTATTGCGTGACATGTCCTTGTTCTCCGATATTTCGAAGGCGGTTACGGTGCGCGCGACCGGGAAGAAATCCTATTATATCTGTTGAAATAATAGGATTTAAGGCGCGCCAACCTCATGCCGAACGTAAAGGGATGGTGGTGTGATACGATTCAGGCGTTGGTGCATCAAGCATTCGGATATGTCCTTCGCGGATAAAAATTCTGCAAGGAATAATACTATGTTTAATCGCATATTAAGATCCTTCCCCAAGGCATAAATACACCAAAAAATTTGAATTGCACAAATTATAACGAACGTGCAAAGTTATATTTATTAATAACTATTATTTTGGTGTGATTGCCGATGACAAAGGGAGACCGCATAGGGGCAGCCGCCGTGGCCATCCTGTTGTTTCTTGCCCTGATCCCACTGGTGCTGCACGGTGTCAGGAGCAATCCTGCCGTTCGTGGCGGGCTGGCGTTATCCGAAGATCTTCCTCAACAGGTGCCCCCAGGTGTAACGCTTGCGATCGGTGATCCCATGACCCAGCAGGTCCTGGCTTATACCGGATGGGAACGCGAACTGCCGTTCACTGTCCGTTGGGCCAATATTACGGGGGGACCTGCAACGACCGAGGCCTTTCATGCGCGTGCCATTGATGTTGGCAGCGGTGCCAATATCCCACCCATCAGGGCAATCTGGGTCGGTATACCGGTTAAGATCATTGCTGTGCGTCTGCGCCAGCAACCGCTTTTACATCCGATTTACGTCTTGGGTGTCGCGCCAAAAGCGGATGTGAAGACGCTGGCGGACCTGCGGGGCAAAAGGATCGCATTCAGCCCAGGGCAGGCCCAGGGAGTGGTTGTGCTGCGTGCCCTGCATGCCGCCGGTTTGACGCCGGCTGACGTGACGTTGGTGGATCTGCCGACGACGCGAATAAATAATTACAACGGCGCCCTGGGGGCGGGAATTGTTGATGTGGCGCCGATCGCCAGCGGGGCGCTGGCGGCACGTTATCTGGCTGAATGGGGCAGTTCCGGTGGAACGGTCATTGATCATGGAGCCTTTCGTGACGATCCTGATGTCCTTTATGTGCGCACTGAGACTTTGCAAAATCCGGCAAAGGCTGCGGCGTTGCAGGCATATGTCCGTATGTGGGCCAGGGTTGCCGCCTGGAGGGATGCGCATCCTGATGAATGGGCAAGGCTGTATTATGTGAAATTCCTTGGATTATCGCCCGACGCCGCCTGGGCTGAGGTGGAGCGTGCTGGGCATGCCGATATCCCGCATGACTGGTCGTGGATGGTGGGCTACCAGCAGGAAACGATTGATCTGCTGGCAAAAGAGACCGGTCGCCATTCTTTCGATGCGGAGCATCTGTTCGATCGTCGTTTTGAATCTGTGGCGACCGACGGGGTTGCGGATTATACGGCACCCGCCATGCAGGGAAAAAGCCGTTTGAATCACCAAGAAAATGGAGCCTTGTAATGAATGTAAAATCAACGCTGCCTCCTTTTCTGACGATGTTCTTTGCCTGGTCACAGCCTGATCCCCTACAGGACAAGGCAGCGCAGGACGATAGCAGACATATGAGGATGACCACGCAGCGGCTGTCACCGCCACCAGCCCTGCGTTATGGCTGGCTGGCCGGACCTGTTTTCCTGCTTGCCTATTGGGCGGCGGCATCGGCTTCCGGCCTGATTGACACGCGGATACTGCCTGCACCGTGGGTTGTCGTCAGTACAGGGGTGGATCTGGTGCATGATGGACGTCTGTTGGGTAATCTTCTGATCTCTCTCGTGCGTGCTGTAGAAGGTTTTGTAATCGGGGGGCTTGCCGGAATAGCTCTTGCCTTGCTCTCTGGGCTCAGCAGGGCTGGTGATTATTTTGTCGATGGTATTGCACAGGTCAAACGTGCGGTGCCCGCGGTGGCGTTGATTCCGTTTTTCATTCTCTGGTTCGGTGTGGACGAAGGCATGAAAATCATGGTCATAGCCGTCGGCGCCTTTACACCGGTCTATCTTCATACCCATACGGCACTGCGTGCGATCGATATTCGTTATGTCGAACTGGCAGAAACGCTGCGTATTGGATACTGGAAGTTTGTTTGGCATATCGTTCTGCCTGGCGCCTTACCGGGAATGATGCTGGGGCTGAGGTTTGGTGTCATGGCGGCACTGCTTGGCCTGGTCGTGGTCGAAGAAGTGAATGCCACCAGCGGTATCGGCTATATGATTGATCTTGCACGCACATATGCGCAGTCGGATGTCATGCTGGTTGGTCTGGTAACGTATGTTGTCATTGGCGTTATTGCGGATCAGACATTGCTGAGGGTTGAAAGGAGGGTTCTCTCCTGGCGACGGACCCTTGCGGCATGAGCGTCGTGCGGGTTCGAAATCTCGAACGGCATTTTACGCGTAAAGGGGTGCTGAATGGTGTCGATCTCGATATCGCCAAAGGTGAGTTCGTTGCTTTGCTTGGGCGTAGTGGTTCGGGTAAGTCAACGCTTCTGCGCGCTTTGGCCGGTCTTGATCATGAAGCACGCGGCAGTGGTGTGATTGAAGTTCCAGAAGATCTGGCCGTCGTTTTTCAGGATGCGCGGTTACTGCCGTGGAAGAACATCATGGATAATGTCGTGTTCGGGCTTGATGGTTCTGATGCCGCTGCGCGTGCGCAACATGCTTTGGAAGAAGTTGAGCTCAGTGGGCGGAGCACATCATGGCCACATGAATTATCAGGTGGGGAGCAGCAGCGCGTTGCTCTTGCGCGTGCTCTGGTCAGGAAGCCTCGTCTTCTTTTGGCGGATGAGCCGTTCGGGGCCCTTGATGCGTTGACAAAAATCAGGATGCACACGCTGTTGCGCCGCCTGTCGGTCATCCATAGGCCAGCCGTTCTGCTTGTGACCCATGATGTCGAGGAGGCCATTGCTTTGGCGGACAGGGTTATTGTTCTTGATCATGGAAAGGTGATGCATGAGGAAAGAATTGTTCTGCCTGACGATGAGTATGCGCGCGCGATCATAAGTTTAGAGCTTAGAAAAAAGCTGTTATGTTATCTTGGTGTAGAGCCGCAGTAATAATGCACGTCTTTTACGGTCGTGAAGTGTACAGTCATTCATAATATTACATGTGAAATGGGACAAAGAAGGGAGAAATGTGCGATGTCTCGTTATGACGACATCCGGAAACTGGCGGCTGAGGCACGGTTACGCATCGTGGAGATCAGCCCGGAGGAAGCGCGTGTCAGGATTGCGCAGGGCGTTCTTGTCATTGATGTGCGTGATGAAGAGGAAATCCGGCGTAATCGTCCATTGCCCGGCGCGTTGCAGTTCAGTCGGGGACGGTTGGAATTCCTGATTGGCGATGCAGTCAGCGATCGTCATTCGCCATTGATCCTGTATTGCGCAGGCGGGAACCGTGGTGCGTTGGCCGCGGATAGTCTGCGACGTCTTGGTTACAGCCAGGTCTATAATCTTCGTGGAGGGCTGCATGCCTGGCGTGTCGAAGCTGGGCAAACTTGGATAGAGCCTCTTTTGTCGGAATATTAAAATGATCGGAGCGATGGAAGTATCTGCCGACTTGTAAGAAAGGAAAACTTCCTGTTTCTGGAAACCTGTGTTGAAACCTATGAAAAATGAATAAGGGAAAATGTTGTTGACTAACCATACTTAATTGATGTGTTTTATATGGTATGGATGAAAGGCAGGCGTTCCGTAGGCCAGATTCGCTTCAACGACCCAGACTTCCTGCAGGACACCGGGCACCATGTCGCCCATTACAGGGATCTTGCGAAAACGGCAGACTATGAAAATTTTTGGCTGATATAGCCGAAAAACCAGTTTTCTACCAATCGGATAGAGTGATTACGCAACATCTTCTCCCCGATTACTGTGCTCGTATGATACGGAGTCTACATCATGTCTCAAACCATTCTTACCGAAGTCCGTGAAGCTTCAAAATCATCTGCTGTGGGTGGCGGGAAGGAGTTTACCGTTATTCCGACCGGTCCTGTTATCGGTGCAGAGGTTCTGGGAATAGACCTGAAAAATCCGCTTGATACTGCCACCATCGCAGGATTGCGGCAGGCGTTGCTGCAGCACAAGGTCCTGTTTTTTCGCAACCAGCCAATCACCGATGCTGAGCAGGTCCGTTTTTCGCGTTATTTCGGTCAGGTGACGCCCGCGCATCCTATCAAGAATGGCCTTGTCGGGCAGCCAGAGGTCATGGAGAACATAAAATCTCTCAAGGCTTTGCGCGAGAACATCCTGAGTGATGTGGAGCAACAGCAGCTTCGTGCAAATGGTCGGCATTTCCGTAGCCGTGGCTGGCATACCGACATCACATTCGTTGCCAACCCGACATCTATTTCTTTCCTTCGTGGGATCGAAATTCCTGAATTTGGGGGGGATACGGCCTGGGTTGACCTGGAGGCTTTATATAATAGTCTGTCCGATACGCTTCGTGGTTTCCTTGATGGTCTGAGCGCGGTGCATGGTCGGGATGATGCCCGGATTGGCTTTCCGTTGCCACCACGTCGGGATGGACGGTACAATGGTGCTTTCCTTGCTGAACATCCTCTTGTGCGTATCCATCCCGAAACGGGACGCAGGTCGCTTTTCCTCAGTCCGGGGTTCATTCGTTATATCCCGGCATTGCGCCAGGGGGAAAGTGATACGCTGTTGTCCTTTCTGATTGAGGAACTTGCCGGCCGGATTGATTTGCAGGCGCGATTCCATTGGACGCCGCATTCGCTTGCCGTATGGGATAATCGTGCAACGGCGCATTGGGGACCTGTCGATGATCCCTATTTTTCAAATGAACGTATCGTTCACCGCACCACTGTTGATCCTGATGTCGCGCACGGTCCCGGCGGGTTTCAGTCGCGTCAGATCCTTGGGGAACCGTTTTATGCGCACCACTGAATGTAAAGAGGGACACATTCTGTTCCGTGATGCCGCTTCTCAGTCCGCATGTATGACCATATAATACCAACCAGATCAGGATTGTGGATAATCTTTAGGGAAAGGCATCGAAAATGCTCTCGCAGCGTGCACGTTATGCGCTTAAGGCGCTCTTGAATCTTGCGAGGGCTGATCGACCGTCACAGCAAGTAGGAAATATTTCGGATCAGGAGAATATCCCAAGGAAATTCCTGGAAACCATCATGAGTGACCTGCGTCGCGCCGGACTTGTGACCAGCCAGCGTGGCAGTGGTGGCGGTTACAGGCTGGCGCGTCCGGCTGATCGGATTATGTTTGCGGATATCATTCGCGTTACGGATGGTCCAATTTCGATGCTGCCATGTGTCAGCCGCAATTTCTATGAACAATGCGAGGATTGCAGTAACGAGGAAATTTGTGCCTTGCGCAAAATTTTTGCCGAGGTCCGCACCGCTGTTGCGGATATTCTGGATCATCGTTCCCTGGCCGATGCCCTGTTATTGGAACGCCCTGAAAAAACTGTTCCATCCAAGGCTTCTGTGTAGAATATTAAAATGATAAATTTCAGATTTAATATTTAAAAAATAATCGCCGATAACTCAAACAATTATAAAATTTTTAGAACATTTTTCATAATATCACGAACGGAGATTTTATTTATATATTATAAATGTATTTTAAAATTATTTTCTGAAAATATTTAGTTTTATATGCACCATAAGTATGTTTCTGGCAACTGATATATAAAACTCACGGGATTACGGTATGGGCGAAGCGAAAAAATGCCGACTGCCTGAAATCTAAAGGAGAATATTCATGGATGACTATCGTTATCTGGGGCACAGCGGATTGAAAATTTCACCGCTGACATTGGGGACAATGATGTTCGGCGGTGTCACGGATGAAGCCGTGTCACGACGTATTATCGAAAGTGCGCGCGATCATGGCATCAACTCTATTGATACGGCCGATGTCTATAATGCTGGTCAGTCAGAGGTTGTCGTCGGTAAGGCGATAAAGGCGCAGAGAGATTATTGGGTCCTTGCGACAAAACTGGCGAACAGGGCGGGGAGTGGCCCTAATCAAGGAGGATTGTCGCGTAAATGGATTATCGAGCAAGTTGACCATAGTCTTCGGCGCCTTGGAACAGATTATATCGACATTCTATATTTCCACCGTGCGATCTTTGGCGTGAGGCTGGATGAACCGGTGCGTGCGGTTGGCGACCTGATTCGTCAGGGTAAGATCCGTTATTTCGGAATTTCGAATTTTCGCGGCTGGCGTATCGCGGAAGTCTGTCGCATTGCGGATATGCTGGGGGTTGAGCGTCCGATTGCCAGCCAACCGCTTTATAACATCGTGACACGACAGGCTGAGGTCGAGGAATTGCCTGCGGCGGCTCATTATGGCCTGGGTGTTATTTCCTACAGTCCTCTGGCCAGAGGTGTTTTAACGGGAAAATACCGCACTGATAGCGTTCCGCAGGGAGATAGCCGGGCAGGGCGGGCGGATAAACGTTTGCTGGAAACTGAGTGGCGGCCACAATCCCTCGAAGTGGCGGAGAAAATTCGTTCCTATATTCAAAAAAGAGGAATTTCGATCGCAGATTTTGCCGTTGCATGGGTGCTGGGTAATCGACTTGTCACATCAACAATCGCGGGGCCACGTACGGAGGAGCAATGGGCAGGATATCTGCAGGGACGGAAGGTCAGTCTGACAAAGGAAGACGAGGAATTCATTGATACTCTGGTGGCCCCAGGTCATGCATCTACCCCCGGTTTCAGTGATCCCGGTCATCCTGTGGAGGGAAGAGTGGTCCGTGCATAAGTGCATATCAATCGGATGTAACTCCCCTTGCGTGTGGGATCTATGCCATGAAGCTCCTGACCTGATGACCGACATTGTGTCGGACGGCCTGACTGAACCATGATCGTCTCTGACGCCTCGCAGGGGGCAATATGTTCTGCTGTGTGCGCGGTCGGGGGCGTGATACACGTCCCCGATATATGGGGTTGATGAATGAACAGGGCCAAATTCTTGCGCTGTGTTATGAACGGGCTGCGCCTGCGCGGTGTCGGGGTAATCTCAAAGTTCCTAGAAACAGCACAATATGAAATATGCAGAGTAAACTAAATGTTTCTGAAAATATCTCTGACACCCCGGTGGTAGATATTCTCCAGTCAAGGAATGTTGCACATAATGTTGTCAGGGTTGGCCCCCCGATCCGCTGCATGATGTTCAGGGCGGTTGTTGCCATGGGAATGTCGGTGCGCCTGACGGCGGCATAACCCGCGCTCATGGTGGGGATTCCAACGGCGCCCATTCCGGCACCGCGCAGGAAAAGGGCGATCACCAGACCACCGATGCCGAGGCCGGTATGGGCAAGGACGGCCAGCAGGGCTGTGCCCGCAATGGCGCATAGGGCACCACAAGAGGTGAGGCGGCGAATGCTGAAACAATCCGTCAGGCGTCCCATCAGGGGATAGGTGCAGAACATCCCCAGGCCCAGCGGCAATATAAACAGTCCCGTACGTTCGGGCGAGACCCCGCAGGCATGGATAAGCCATACCGGCAGGAGCATCTGTCCCGCGAACGAAACACCATTCATCATGAACAATATCGCAGCCGACGTTGAAAAGGTCGCGTTGTTGAACAGGCGCAGGTCAATCAGCGCCAGATCACCTTTCCGTCGTGCAAAGCAGAAATAGGCGATGAAAAGCAGCAATGCCCCACACAGCGCGGTCTGCCCGATGCGCAGTCTTGCATGATCCATGCCGTAAAGGAACGCCGTCAGGGCAGGGGCCAGAAGCGCCAGCCCGATAACATCCAGCGGGCGGGGGCGTATCGTATCCTGATCATCAGGTAGAAACAGGATCGCGAGGAGCAGCGCAAGCAGACCGAATGGCAGATTGAGAAGAAATATCCATCGCCAGGATGCCACCGACAGGATCACTCCCGCCACGACCGGACCAAGAAGGGGCGCCAGCAGGATCGGCATGGTAACAGCGCTGGCGACTCTTGGCATATGTCTGCCCGCCACCCGTGCAACGGTCATTTGTGCCATGGGGGCCAGCAGGCCGCCTGCCATGCCCTGTAGCAGGCGGAAGACGATAAGGGAGGGGGCGGACCACGCCACGGCGCATAGGCCGGAAGTGATCGTAAAGGCTGCGAAACAGAGCAGATACACTGCACGGCTGCCGATCCGGGTGACAAGCCATCCATTCAGCGGGAGCGTCAGTGCAAGGGCCAGCAGATATCCGCTGACCACCCATTGGATGACAGAAAACGGCGCATGCAGCGTCCCCGCAAGATCCGGCAGCGAGACATTCACGATCGTCGCATCAAGCTGTGACATGAACGAGCCGATTGCAGCAACGCTGACAATTTTCCAGATGCCGGCTGGAAGCTGGCCTGTCTCCTGCTGCTGCGCGGGGGCGGTGTCCATATCGGCGTCATGGTTCGATACAGGCATGCCGGATGAGCCCGTCTTCATGCGGCAAGGGTTATGAGATCACTTGTTGTCACCCGCCCGAGCATTGGGAAGATGTTATCACAGGCGAAACGCTGCATGGCTTCGGAAAAGGTTGCTGTCAGGTCTTCGGCAATGACAACGCCATATCCATGTTCATGGGCGGCACGGGCTGTCGATTCAACGCCCATATTCGTCGCGATCCCCCCAATTACAACGGTTTCGATCCCACGCCGCCTGAGCTGCAGATCAAGACCCGTGCCATAAAACGCCCCCCATTGCCGCTTCGTCACCAGAAGGTCCGTGGGTTCTGCCAGCCCTTCGACAAGTTCGGTCCAGTCCGGGGCGAATCCACCTGCCGGAGGTGAGAGGGGACGATCCACCTCTGTGCGCACGGCATCTGCGAAATCCGGTGCGAAGGCGACGTTGACCAGGATTACGAGTGATCCTGCCGCGCGGAAACGGGCGGCAAGTTTTTGGGATCGTTCGACGACCACTTCGCCTGTAAAAGGGACCACGGGACGCCTGACGATGCCTTTTTGCAGGTCGATCAGGATCAGGGCCGTCCGGGATGCCGGGAGAGAAATCATGACCAGTTGTTTCCCGTCTGTGCGCGCTTTACGCGGACTTATTGTCCGACAGTCGCAGGGTGGATAAAAGTTGAGGATTAACTCAAGTATGGACATTATTTGAGGATGGACTCAAATACGTCAAGTGAGAAACGCCAGCCCCTCCAGCCAAGTCGGGCGGCCGGACGTCAACGCGTGGCGGAATTGCTGCAAGCTGCGTCCGATCTCATGGCAGAACGGGGCTATGACGCCACCACCATGGCAGAAATTGCCGCACGGGCGGGGGCGAAGGTCGGCTCGCTCTATCGCTTCTTTCCCAACAAAGAAGCGATAGCCGAAACGCTGTTACAGCAGCAGATGGCCGTTCTGCATGATGAATATGAAGCCTTGGCGGGGCGGGCATCGACGCTTTTGCCCGAAGAACTTGCCGATATCCTGATCGACCTGATGGTGACACGTTATCCCCGTGTCAAATCGCTTCCCGCATTGATGCAGGCACGCACTGACAGCGTGGAAATCCGCAATGTTTCGCGCGCGCAGGCAATACAGGGGATTTCAGCAGCATTGCGGGTCTGTGCGCCAGCATTGGACGAAGTGGTGGCAAAAGATATTGCGGCAGTGGTGCTGAACAACATGAAAGTTATGCTGGGCATGACCCTCAAGGAGGCCCCGACGACACCCGGTGCCCCCGATGAACTGCGTCGCATGAATCGCCTGTATCTGTGCGCACGGCTTGATCCCTGGCGATGATGAAACGGTTTCTGGCGTGGTGGTGCCCATGATATCGCGTGTAAAGTCGGTGCATCATGACAAAAGAACAGATGGCGACGATGGCCCCTTGATGGAAAAGGTTGGGGCATGTGTATGATGGAGGCCCAATGGGCAAAGAGCGGCTGCCTGACCATGCTCAGACGGTTTGAGGTCGCATGTGGGCGATCAGGCAGGCCGCAGATTATAGACCGGCCCGATCGTCCGCGCTTCCGGGGGCATCAGTCCACTGCGATCCTGCATCATGCCGGGTGTAGGTAAATGGGCGGGCAGGACCCGTGGTGCGGCAGGAGGAGGTTCAGGGGATGTTGCTTTCAAGGGTATGCTGCTTTGGGTCCAGCCCGAGTGCCACGCAGAGTGCCGTGACAACCAGATTATGGTCTTCGCGCTGATCCAGCCCTGATACAGTCACGGAACCGATAATGCCGGTTTTGTCCAGTATGATCGGGAACGCCCCACCATACGGAGCATAATCCTGAAGTGACAGGCCATAGCGTTCCGTGAGGGTTGTTCCCTTCGCCTTCAGGTCCAGCCCGATTGCATAGCTGCTTCGCCGATAGCGATCGACCATATTGCTTTTGCGGCGGATCCAGTCGGTATTGTCCGGTGCCGATCCCGGCAGGGCGGCAAAGAACAGGGGGCGATTGAAGGTACGGATATCTATGGCGATCGGTGCCCCGTTCGTCTGTCCCCATTCCCGAAGGAACTGGCCAAGCTGCCACGCATTGGCTTCATCGAATGTTGGAAAAAGAAGTTCGTGTTCCTGCTGCGCGATCATGCGCAGGTCATCTGCTATGGCCATGCGGCGATTTCCTCACTTGTCAGATCCAGCCCGACAGAGGCTTTCGCCCGGGCGGATTGGTTTGCGGCTTCGATAACGGCCATTACGGCCAGTGCCTGGAACGGGGGCACGGGATTCGCCCCGACACCTGTCAGCGCATCCGCAATATGGGCATAATAGCGTCGCTGATCCCCCATAAGTGCAGGAATTTCCTGCTCTGATCCATGTTCATCATACATCAGGAGCGGGTCTGGATCATATCCCCAGCCATCATGACCTGGTGCCATGCCCGCAAGAAGCTGGGCTTCCTGGCCATCGGGCTTGCGTTTGAGAATACTGCCTTTTTCACCATGCATGACAAAACGCGGCACGCCGCCGGCAACCAGCATGCTGCAATGCAGGATGACACGATGGTGATCATATTCCAACACGACATGCGCCCAGTCGTCCGACACGGCGCCATTGCGTTGCCTCATAAGGTCGCCATGCACGGCAATGGGCAGGCCAAACAGGCATAGCGCCTGATCCACCAGATGTGGGCCAAGGTCGAACCACAGGCCGGCGCCCGGCTGATCGCCTTCACGCCAGCGTTTGCGGACCATGGGGCGAAAACGGTCAATGTGGGATTCAAAATGCGTAATCCGACCGATCAGACCGGTTGTGAGCGCGTTTTTCACACTCAGGAAATCACTATCCCAGCGCCGGTTGTGGAAGACCGACAGCAACTTGTCCTGCTGTGCCGCCAGCGCCACCAGATCACGCGCCTGTGCCAGCGTCAGTGTGAAGGGTTTGTCCACGACGACGTTCTTGCCCGCAAGCAGTGCCTGTCGTGCCAAGGGGGCATGGTGCGCGTTCGGGGTTGCGATGATGACAAGGTCAACATCCTTGCATGCGATAAGGGCCGCGGGATCAGCATCAACCGTAACGTCCGGCAGGTCGGCATGCACCTTTGCACTATCACTGGATGCGACACGGGTGATCCGCATGCGCGGTTCCGCCATCAGCAGAGGTTTGTGAAATGTCTTGCCCGCAAATCCGTAGCCAATCAGGCCAACACGGATGGTGGAAGGAAGCTGGCTCATGATCGGATATATCCCTTCAGGCTGCAATGATGAATCCCTGGCCGTGCCTGCCTTGCCCCGGTTCTGGCCGGGAAGTGCCTGGCGAAAAGCAGCAGACGAATCGTGCCGGGATTATCACGGGGTACAGATTGTACGTGACCGAATTCGGGATGATCGGCAAGCTGCCATGCGATGGTCTTTGTCTGTCCTGCCGCCAATAATATATACAGCCCGGAGATACCGGCGCCCCATGAGCAATCTGTTTCGTGATGATCTCTCGCAATTTACGATAATATAGGGTTGCGGTATTACGATTGACACCGACAAGCTCGCCGGCCCCCCAGACCGGCGGGTCCGCAACAAAGTGCTCCAGAAGGTATTTTTGGATGCTGACAGGCAGCCGCCCACGATGACGTGCTTTCATGTGACATACCAAGCCTTTATTGGCGTACCTATGCCAGCCCCTTCTGTTTTTCCTTGTATGGAATTTGTGGGATAAAAATTATCGACGGCCTGTCAGTATGTTTTCAAGAGAATGAAAGATCTTTTCATCCATGCATTGCGTGACATTGAAACGCATGAATGAAGAAGCTGACTGACTGACACTAAAGACGTTCCCTGGGGCATGAATGATTTTGTCATCCAAGCTACGTAGGGCGATCTGTGTGGAATCCTGCCCATCGGGCAGTCGACCCCATAAATAAAAACCGCCCTTTGGTACGACCCAGGGACATATCCCCAGCATTTCCAATTTATGTATTACTGTTTTGCGGGATTTCTCCAGATGTCGTTGAATTTCAAGCATGTGTTTGCGATAGCTCCCCCCTTCCAGCACATCGGAGATTACTTCGGTAATCACGGGACTGGGGCCGCCAAAACTGGTTGCTACTTGCAGATCAATCAGGCCGTCAATCAGATCCTTGCGCGCAGAGATATAGCCACACCTGACGGAGGCAGAAAGCGTTTTTGAAAAACTTCCAACCCGGATCACATGATCCAGCCCATCCATCACAGCCAGTCGGGGGGAGGGTATCGTTTCGAAATCTGCGAAGATATCATCTTCAACAATCAGGAGACCCGCAGCAGAAGCAGTATTTAAAAGGCGAAAGGCAGTCTGGGGTGAAACCATCGCCCCCGTAGGATTGTGCAGCACCGAGTTGGTAAGATAAAGATGCGGTTTTTCATGCAGGACAATCCGTTCGAAAGCTTCGATGTCCGGGCCAGTCGCGGTATATGGAACCCCTATAATCCGGATTTCATGTGCCCGGAGCAAGGCTTGGAAATTGAAGTAACATGGATCATCCACCAGTACCGTATCACCGCGACGCAGCAGTAGGCGGCAGATCAGGTCAACAGCCTGCGTACCCGAACCTGTCAGCAGAACCTGATCGGGGCTGATCTCCAGCCCTTCTTCAGCAAACTGGGCTGTCAGGAAGCGGCGCAGGCGTATTGCGCCCCTGGTACTGCCATATTCTGACAGAATGACGTTTTCTCTACGTGCCACGGCCCGAAATGCCTTGCGCAGGGCTGCATTGGGCATCCATTCCGTCGGAAGCCAGCCGCATCCCGGCTTTAGAACTGTAGGGTCGGAATCAAGGGACTGGCGCGATACCCAGAACGGGTCGATGGCCCTTGCCGCCGGTGTCGTGGCATCTGCCAGCGCCAGAGGAGGAAGTGCGCGCCCTGTCACATAAAAACCCGATCCCTGACGTGGTGCAATAACTCCCTCGGCAGCAAGCCGATCATAAGCCTGCACGATGGTGGAAGGGGAGGCCTGCATGGTTCTGGCCAACTGTCGGATGGATGGCAGGCGATCACCAGGAACAAGGGCGCGGGTTGCTATGCGCTGTCTGATCGCCTCCATGATGGTGGATGTGCGTATCTGTGGATGTCCCAATGCCAGCCCCGGAAAGTGTATGGGTATTATTACCAATACAGTTTTTCATAACTGTATCAGATTGTGGCTGGTCCGGGGAATTTTATCTTCATAATTTCGAATATACGCAGACATCATGATACCAAGGATTCCCGTCGATGAAACGGACAACAGAAGGATGGGGCAGCGGTTTGCTCGCTGTCATCATCTTCAGCGGTTCTCTTCCTGCAACGCGGGTTGCGGTTGCTGATTTTTCCCCGATTTTCCTGACCTATGCACGGGCCGTGATTGCTGCCCTGCTGGGGGGGGGATTTTCCTGGGCGCATTCCGTCAGCCTCGGCCGCAACGATGCGATAGTGTTCCGCTCATTCTCGTGGCGGTCGGTGGGGTGGTTGGTTTTCCACTGCTGACGGCACTGGCGCTGCAGCATATTACCGCTGCCTATTCAATTGTGTTTATCGGCTTGTTACCACTGGCAACAGCAATTTTCGGGGTTTTGCGTGGTGGCGAGCGACCAAAGCCTGCTTTCTGGTTATTCTCCATTATTGGTGCGACTGCTGTCGCCGGGTTTGCATTTTATGGCAGTCAGGCCGGGAATTTTACAGGTGATCTCCTGATGGTGGCGGCCATTCTTGTCTGTGGTCTTGGATACGCGGAAGGGGCAACACTCTCCCGCCGCCTGGGGGGATGGCAGGTCATTTCATGGTCCCTGCTGTTGTCTCTACCGCTCATGGCGCTGATTGGCCTGGCCTACCTGCCCACCAGTTGGGGGAATATCCATGTCTCTTCATGGATTGGCCTTGGTTATGTTTCAATTTTCAGCATGCTGATCGGCTTTATCTTCTGGTATCGTGGTCTGGCGATGGGGGGGATTGCTAGTGTCGGGCAGCTTCAGTTGCTTCAACCTTTTTTCGGGCTGCTGCTTGCCGCATTTTTGCTTCATGAACCGATTGCGTGGACTATGCTGGCTTCAACGTTTATCGTTGTTTTGTGTGTGGCTGGTGCAAAACATTTTTCCTGACTGTGGTGGATAATACAGATCATTGTATAATCACGACTTCTGCCGACCTATGTCCTTGCCGAAACCAACGACTGCGGGCGGCGGACCACCCGCAGGATATTATGGAATGCAACAGGTAATTCCATCATCGTCGGCGTAATGTGCTATTCGGGAGTTTTTCCTGCTCTGGAAGGGGATAGTTCCGCGCCAGATGCCTGCATGTGCACATGGGCACTTGTGCCGCCAGTGCTTACATATCTGGGGAGTCTGGAGTTTTCCAGACGGCCTCTGTGCCCATGCCAGGGTGGCGGCTGTCGCAGCGATTGGATATCGTGCTCAGGGCGAAGGTTCTGCCTGTGTCGTAGTGGTGGTAAACAAACAGCGTCTTTGCCAGGTGACGTGCTGAATCAGGCGTTATCTGAAATCGATGGGCCTCAATGTTTCATCAGGGAATGATATTTAACATGTCTATTTTTCATGGTCTGTCGGCGTTTCCCATTACACCAGCCAATGAACATGGTGCCGTTGATGCGGAAGGTGTCATGCGTCTGACAGATCATCTGTCGATCAATGGCGTGGATTCCATTGGCCTGTTGGGCAGTACCGGAACTTATGCCTATCTAAGCCGTGTCGAGCGGCGTCGCGCTGTTCGTGCTGCGGTCAAGGCTGTCGGGGGGAAAACGCCCCTGATCGTGGGGATTGGTGCGCTGCGTACTGATGATGCGCAGAACCTTGCAAGTGATGCCGCAGCCGAAGGGGCGGATGGATTATTGATGGCCCCGGTTTCCTATACCCCCCTGACACAGGACGAAGTGTACCAGCATTATGTTGCGGTGGCCGGTGTCACGTCTTTGCCGCTGTGCATTTATAATAACCCCAGCACGACCCGTTTCAGTTTCGGGCGTGAGTTACTGGAGCGGCTGTCTGATGTCCCTAATATCGCGGCCATAAAAATGCCCCCTCTGCCAGAGGGGGCATTGGCACAGGAGTTGACGGCATTACGGGGCAGCCCGGTTGGAAAACTCAACATCGGCTACAGCGGGGACTGGATTGCGGCCGAAGCCCTGCTGGCCGGATGTGATGCATGGTTTAGTGTGCTGGGTGGTTTCCTGCCAAAACTGGCCAAGGCACTGGTGACTGCGGCCTATGCAGGTGATGTTCATGCAGTGAACCATTACCAGCAAACCCTGCAGCCGATGTGGCTGCTCTTCAGGGAGTTTGGAAGCCTGCGTGTGGCTTATGCCGCGACCAATGCCATGGGGCTTTTGACGGCCCGACCGCCTTTGCCGATCCTGCCACTCGACTCCCACAACCAGAACAGAGTTGTTGAGGCACTGCAGGCATGCCTTGGCCATGATGGCGCGATGATTATGTCGTGACGCATGTATGATGATGGTGCGCTTATGACTTCATATGGACTGATGTTGAGCCGTGATGGTCGCATGTCCTGTGACATGCGAGGGCGCAATGAAAAAGCGGGGTATCTCCATCTCCGTGTGCGTCATCAGATGACGGTATCAATGATGAGGTGAATGCCAGATGTCGTCTCGTCAGGGGCCGCACGACAGAAGCGATGCAGACATCCATGCCCACTGTCACGCGTCCCTTTGATTAACGCCACGGCGTATGGTGGCAGGGACGTGATACCCGCTGAACTGCGCCACTCTGTGCTGCTGGACCCATAGCAGCATACAAGCCTGAGCCTGTTGGGGGCAGGCGCAAACTCGGGCCCATCCGTGGCCCCCACCAATAATCTGAGGTGTTGTCGGCTGTCATGTGTGATCGCCGAAAACAGGCTCGATAATTCGATTGCATCGCCAAGGACCAGCGGCGACAGCTCCCGGTTTGCGGCTTTTGATGCAAGGACATTGGCAATCTCAGTGGAACTGGCCAACATGTCAAAGATCGTCCCGGACGAAGCGGGCTTCCCCAATGCCATCTGCCATGTGTTCGGAACCCTGCGCCCCCAGACGACCATGTCGATTTCTGCGCGATGCAGATCCAGCAGGACCGCAGCATGGGCGCAGGCAATCACATGAGGGGCAGGATACGCCGAGGGAGGAGGGGCGGTATCGCCGAGTGCTGGAGCCGGCCAGCTTTCCATGAACAGCATGGCGGTGCCGTATTGTTGAGTTTTCTGGGGCGGGATGTCGAGGGCCGCTTGGAACTCCATGGGGTGTCTTTCCATAAAAGGCTATGTCCGGGGAAGCGAAGGTATGAATCGGATGCTTGACGTTATGTGATGGTCGCCTATATTGTTATATTATAACATAATGTTTTTCAACGCCGATCACGAGGGCCTAATGGACACAACCGTCGAGATGCATCCATCGTCGCGGATGCTCGCCCGGATATCATGGGTCAGTACGGCTGGCTTCGGGGAAAACTGCCATGTGGGGGATTGGAACTGCTTTTATCGGCATGTCGATCTTCCTGCCGATTATGCTGTTCCGGTGCCATTAGCCCGTCTTGTTTTTTGCAACATACAGAAGGTTTTTGGCCCGACTTTCGCGTGCGGCGATGTGCCGAACCTGACACAGCACTGAAGGACGATCTCTGATGGATAACAGGCTTCCCGTTACCGTACTGTCCGGCTTTCTTGGCGCGGGCAAGACGACCCTGCTTAATCATGTCCTGAACAATCGCCAGGGACATAAGGTTGCGGTTATCGTAAATGACATGAGCGAGGTCAATATTGATGCTGATCTGGTGCGTGAGGGCGGCAGTAATCTGTCGCGTACAGATGAAAAGCTGGTCGAGATGACCAATGGCTGTATCTGCTGCACCTTGCGTGACGATCTTTTACAAGAAGTGCGACGTCTCGCAGGGGAGAATAAATTCGATTATCTCCTTATTGAATCGACAGGGATCGCCGAACCATTGCCAGTGGCAGCTACGTTCGAATTCCGTGATGAAAATAATATCAGCCTGAGTGATATTGCGCGGCTTGATACGATGGTTACGGTGGTGGATGCGGTGAACCTGCTACGTGACTACTCTTCGCGTGATTTCCTCAGGGATCGCGGCGAAACTGCGGGCGAGGATGATGAGCGCGCTTTGGTTGACCTTCTGGTCCAGCAGATTGAATTTGCGGATGTCGTCGTGATCAACAAGGTCTCTACCGCCATGCCCGATCAGGTGGATGCAGCCCGCAAGATCATTCGTGCCCTGAATTCAGATGCCGATATCATCGAAACCGATATGGGGCAGGTTCCAATCAACCGGATACTGAATACCGGGCGTTTTGATTATGACAAGGCGCATCAGCATCCATTGTGGTTCAAGGAACTGTATGGTTTTTCCAATCATATGCCAGAAACCGATGAATATGGCATCCGTAATTTCGTTTATCGTGCGCGTCGTCCCTTCGTGCCTGAGAAATTTCAGGCATTTCTGGACAGAAGTTGGTCCGGGGTTGTCCGTGCAAAAGGGCATTTCTGGCTGGCGACACGTCCTGAATGGGTGGGGGAGATGAGCCAGGCAGGTGCGCTGGTGCGCAGCGAGGCCATGGGATTATGGTGGGCCTCAATTCCAAAAAACCAATGGCCAGACAGCGATCAATGGCGTGACTTTGTTCTGGGGAACTGGGATCCAGTTTACGGCGATCGTCGGCAGGAAATTGTCTTTATTGGGACGGGAGAGATGGATGAGATCGCTTTGCGTCGTGATCTCGATGCCTGCCTTGTCGCAGAGGTGAGATTTTTTGATCCGGATCTTTATACCGGTTTGGCGGACCCGTTTCCCATTTGGCGGCGGCAGGTCGAAAATCATGAACCAGCCTGACCGATGAGATCACCACGCATATAGTTATCCCTGGGATATTATTGGCCTTGATCTGGCGTAGGTCATGGTCATGAACTGAGTGCTTAATATGTTCAGGATATGATCTCGTGGCGCAGTCCCCTGTCATTTTCGATCATGACGGTGGGACTGTATCAATAATACCGGCAGATCCCGAACCGTAAACCATCTGCCATCATGCGACGCGGTGACAGGCTGGGAGATACGTTCTGCTTCTGTTGATGTGTCATGGGTATATATTTATGGTATTTAATTATATTATATATGATATATTTATCTGGAATATCATATATATTTCTTTGTAATTAATACTGATATATTATATTCCTCTTGTCTCATTTTTATATTTCAACGGTAGCGTAATGCTTCAACCAGGGTAAGAAAAGCCGGTGAAGATTGGCGCCTGCTGGGATAATAAATGTAATAGCCATCCCAGTAAGGCGACCATTTTTCGAGGACACGAACAAGGCGTCCCTGAGAGATATAGGGAAGTGCAAGGTCTTCCGGCAGGTAGGCAAGGCCAAAGCCGTCAAGCGCTGCCTCGATGATATTAAAAATATTGTTGAAGGCAAGCTGACCATCGACCCGTATCTTGATCTCTGGTCCGTCTTTCTCCTGAAACTCCCAAGGCCAGAAGCCACCCAATGTCG
This sequence comes from Novacetimonas hansenii JCM 7643, assembly GCF_000964405.1. Taxonomy (GTDB): domain Bacteria; phylum Pseudomonadota; class Alphaproteobacteria; order Acetobacterales; family Acetobacteraceae; genus Novacetimonas; species Novacetimonas hansenii. Next base: position 50,171 of record NZ_BANE01000050.1, on the reverse strand, counting down.
GCAGGCGATTGTTGATGCAGGTGTGGCTGACCAGATCGCGGGGATGAAGCGGTGCTGGATTATTCTTGAGGTAGGATGGCGCGCCGACGACCGCAAACCGGATATCGGGACTGATCCGGGCAGAGATCATGTCCTTGGCCAGTTGATCGCCCATGCGGACGCCTGCATCCAGGCGTTCGGTTACGATATCCGTAAGCCCATTGTCCTGTACAAGTTCCACCTTGATGTCCGGGTATTGGTGCAGGATGGTCCGTAATTTGGGCCACAGGATGTGCTTGATTGCATGGTCCGACGCACTGAGGCGAATGGTGCCAGCAGGCTTGTCACGTAACTCGCTAAGTGCATCAATATGGGCATCGACCTCATCAAGCAGTGGTCCCACCCTGTTTAACAGCCGTTCGCCAGCCTCGGTCGGGGATACAGCCCGGGTTGTGCGGGTCAGGAGCCGGATGCCCAGCCTGGATTCAAGATGACGTATGGTATGGCTGAGGGCTGATTGCGAGATGCCGATTTTGGCTGCTGCTCTGGTAAAGCTCCTTTCCCGCGCGACGGACAGGAAAACTTGCAGATCATTGAGGTTCTCGCGCGGCATTTATGAAATATCCTCATCCTGATGTGCGGGATGTAGTGTTTAATTGAAAAGACGGGCAACCGGTAGGTGGTTCTTTGCATACTGTTGAAATGAGCAAGGCGGAGGGCAGAGAGCCGATGCATCTGTCCTGCGGGATCAGGGGGCTTGGCAGATGACAGGTGGGTCGTTGTGGGAATGAGGACGGTCACTGATAATGTGCGTTTAGAGAGGGGAGGGGGGCTGACGTCTGGCTATTTACCGGGGGGCATGTTCACAATACGGATCGAAAAGATCAGAGCTATGCCATCATTTGCAGCATATCCGTTTATGTTCTTTCTAGACACGGCATTGGTCTAGAGTTTTTATTTATTAAGTTCTGATTTTTGTTTAAAACTACGGATTTACAAATTATTGCAAAATAATTAATTTTTATTTGTTTGTAATTAATTTGTATTTAATAATATTAATGCAGTATGGGCTGCTAAGTTATGATATTTTCTTGATGTATATTGTGTGGGAGGTATTCTTATTTACCGAACAAGGGAGCGTATCGCCCTTATTCCTGATTGATGAATTTTTCTCATAACAACATGCTGATTTGATGCGCTAGTGGTCAGTGAGGTGTATTGATAAATAAGGGCACCCAGCAAATGATTGACATGTGTGGTGTATGCGATGTGCAACACATGCGTCTCAGTGGCGGTAGGAGTTGGGACGGACCATTTTGTGCATTCAGGTATCAGGCCAGTCGTAACCAGATCCTATGCCGGATTGTTGGGGGATAGGCGCAAAACTGCAAGTGTTAAGGAATGCAGGTGCAGGCTCCGGTTGCATGGCATGTGACGGATCGTGACGATCAAGGCGTGTCCTTATGCCCTGCCCTGATGATGGTGGGCGTCCACATCATCGGCTTTGACCTGTTTGGATAAGGAGGCGTATGACATGACGCAATGTCCCATTGTGACACTGAATAACGGCGTGGAAATGCCCCTGCTCGGGTTCGGTGTTTATCAGATGGCGGATGCGGTTGAGTGTGAAACCGCTGTACTGGAAGCTTTGCAAACAGGTTATCGCCTGATTGATACTGCTGCTGCTTATGAGAATGAAGAAGCAGTAGGACGTGCAATCGCTGCGAGTGGGATTCCACGAAGCGAGATTTTTGTTACCACAAAGCTTTGGGTGCAGGATGCGGGCTATGAAAATGCCAAGGCAGCGTTTCACCGTTCCCTTGCGCGTTTGAAACTCGACTATCTCGATCTCTATCTGATCCACCAGCCGTATGGGGATGTGTATGGGTCTTGGCGTGCAATGGAGGAGCTTCAGGAATCTGGCAGGACCCGTGCGATTGGAGTAAGCAACTTTCATCCTGATCGGATCATGGACCTGATTGCCTTTAACCGGATCAGGCCCGCGATCAATCAGATCGAGACGCACCCTTTTCATCAGCAGAGAGCAACACAGGAATTCCTGCGCGAAAATGGTGTTCAGATCGAATCCTGGGGACCTTTTGCCGAGGGCAGGAACAATTTGTTCAGTAATCCTGTATTAACGGAGATCGCGTCCAGGCATAATCGTTCCGTCGCGCAGGTCGTGTTGCGATGGCTGTTGCACAGACAGGTGGTGTCCATCCCAAAGTCAGTCAATGCAGAGCGTATTCGAGAAAATTTCTCGATCTTTGATTTTGACCTTGATACAGAAGATATGATGTCAATTGCTACGTTGGATACCGGGGAGAGTGCTTTTACCGACCATCGTGATCCAGAGCGTATCAAGAAAATTGCCAAGATACGCTTCAAGACCTGATGTCGGTGCTGCGTTGGTCTGCCAACGCCAACGCAGCATATTTTAAATTTTATGGTATCAGAAGGATTTTTTCTATGGAGTGGTACTTTACCATGCCTGATTCGTGGGACCGACTGTAAATTCGTTAATTGTTGTATCTGCCGGGGCTGAGATGGCAAATGCGACGACATTGGCGACCCGCTCGGCAGGGATGGCATGCTGATCGTAAAGTTTCTGCATGGCGAGTGCAGATCGTGGATCAGAGATACCGCCAAGCAGCTCGGTCTTTACGGCTGCGGGATAAATCGTGGAAGTCCGGATATTGGTGCCTTCCAGTGCGGATTCCATGCGCAGGACCTCCATGAAATCACGAACAAACCACTTGGTGCCGCCATAGATCGCACTGCCCGGATAGGCCTTGAGGCCAGCGACTGAGGAAACGGCAATCACCTGTCCTGATTTCTGCTTCAGGAAGTGTGGCATGACGGCGGCGACGCCGTTCAACACTCCTTTGATGTTAATATCAACGGCAGCATTCCATTCATCTGTTTTCAAGGCAGATACAGGTGCTGTTGGCATGAAACCGGCATTGAGAAAGATGACATCAATATGGCCGTATTTTTTTATGGCGGTGTTGATCAGCGCTTCATTATCTGCCGCTTTCGTCACATCCGTTACAGCATAGGTGGCTGTGCCCCCTTGTGCTTCGATAGCACTGACAATCGTCTGAAGGCGGCCCTCTCTGCGCGCACCAAGAACAACCTTTGCCCCCTGCTGCGCCAGAAGGCGTGCTGTTGCTTCGCCGATGCCTGATGATGCACCGGTTATGACCACAACCTTATCTTTGATCATTGAATGGATACTTTCTATAAATGCCTTTATTCAGGCGCCATATTGTTGATCGGAAACCTGCTCCATCCAGTCGACGACCTTCCCATTCTCCACTTCCTGAATGGCTATATGCGTCATGGCTGTTTGTGGTGCCGCCCCATGCCAATGCTTCTCCCCTGGTGCAAAGAATACGACATCGCCAGGATATATTTCTTCGATAGTTCCATTCCATCGTTGCACACGACCAACGCCTGATGTCACAATGATGGTCTGGCCAAGCGGATGCGTATGCCATGCTGTGCGCGCACCCGGTTCGAATGTTACGTTCGCGCCCTGCACCCGATCGGGGGCTGTCGGATTGAAAAGCATATCAACACGAACCGTCCCCGTGAACCAATCGGCGGGCCCCTTGAGAGATGCTGTATGACCTACGCGGAAAATTTCCATGATATGTTCCTGTCTGTTTGGGTGGCTGACTGGCCAAGCCTGAAAACAGGTAAAGTATCTTGTTACGCCTGATTAGACTGTTTGGCGTACGTGCATCATTGAAATAAGTTCAGCAATGCCACGCGATCATATCAACGAAATGACGGCCTTCCTGACCGTCGCCAGGGAACGAAGCTTTACGCGCGCTGCCGCGGAACTTGGCGTGACGCCTTCTGCATTGAGTCATACGGTGCGGGGGCTGGAGGAACGGCTTGGACTCCGTCTGCTATCTCGTACCACAAGGAATGTGGCAACAACAGATGCCGGGGAACGGTTGCTCAGACGTGTGGGGCCACTGCTCGAGCAGGTTTCCGCTGAACTTGACCTCATCACATCTCTTCGTGAAAAACCTGCCGGCTCACTTCGTATTACATGTACGGATGCAGCCATAGAACTGGTGTTTCGACCAAAACTGGCAGAATTTTTGCGGAAATATCCAGATATCCATGTCGAACTGAGTATGGATTATGCCTTCGTCGATATCGTTTCGGAACGTTTTGATGCTGGTGTTCGTATTGGTGAATCTGTGGAAAAGGATATGTGTGCCACACGCATAGGTCCAGATTGGCGTTTTTGTGTTATCGGATCGCCGGATTATTTTGATCGCTGTCCCGCACCTGTCATGCCTCGTGAATTGGGCAACCACAACTGCATTAATATGCGGATGACAACTGCTGGTGGAAATCTTAGATGGGAATTCCGTGAACCAAAGGGGCGGGAGATTGCACTTCGCGTTTCGGGACAAACGACATTCAGCAATTCAATGCTGGTCCTGGGCGCGGCCATTGATGGTATTGGCCTTGGATATGTCCCTTATGATCTTGCAAAACCCTATATCGAAGCAGGGAAATTAATGGAGGTTCTATCTGATTGGAGTTTGGAGTGTGAAGGGCCCTATCTTTATTATCCCAGCAGACGTTTGCATTCACCGGCTTTCGCGGCGTTTGTCGAGGCAATGCGTTATCGAAGCTAATCATGAAGTGGGGATTTGGCAGAAACCTTCATGATCGGATTGCCCATTCATTCTATGGTGATGTGATGGGATGAAACATCCTCATGAAAATTGTGATTTTCTGATCTGTATTTATTGAAAATTCTGCAATATGGAATGAAAACGGCATTCCTGATAAATCCAGAAGATCTCTCTGTCGGGAAAAGAGCATTGTATAATAATCGCCTTATCCTGCATCTCTTTGTGGAACAGGCATATTCAAAAATCATTCTTGATCCGCCGATATGCCTGATGATTGAAGAAGCAGTCGTGCCAGTTTTCCGGCCTTTATCACAGGTCCGGGAGGGTAAAAGACTTGGCCGGCGGTATAGACGCCTTCTATTAACAGGATCAATCCGTCCGTCAGTAGATCGGGGTCATTTGCTTTCAGGTTAGATACTTTCTGCTGTATCCATTCGCGTATTTCGTGTTTCAGACGTGCAGCCTCCCGGCGTACGGGATGGTCTGGATCTGGATATTCGACAATTGCATTGGTCAGCGCACAACCACGATAGCCGGGTTGGGCTGCCCGCAGGGCCAGATCGTCGAAATAGGCCAGAATCTGTGCGCGGGGGTTATCTGGGTGGTTGTGACAGATTGCGTCGATCCGCCCCCAGAACGTCTGCTGGTAATCAATCAGGTACGCAGTCGTCAGCCCATCCTTGGATTCAAAAGCCCTGTAGAGGGAGGGTTTGGTGACGCCAGCTTTCTGAACGATCTCATCGACCCCAACCGCACGTATCCCCTGATTATAGAACAGTTCACGCGCCGAACTGCGGATTTTATCTGCGGCACAGGGGTGGGGCACAGCTTTGTGAGACGACATTTCCAAACTCATGACTTGACGATGTTACCGATCGGTACTTATGGTTGGGATAACAGAACTTACCGGTCAGTAATATGAAGATTTCCGTTCCCCGAAACAAGAGAACACAACGACCACATGTTTTCGTTCTGGTGGTTGGGCTTACGTTTCTCTCTCTGCTGGTTTCTGCCGGTGTGCGGGCGACACCGGGTGTTCTGATAATGCCGTTGCAGGAAACATTGGGCTGGAGCCGGAGCAGCATTTCCATTTCTGCCGCTGTAGGAATCTTTCTTTATGGTCTTGTCGGGCCATTTTCCGCGGCTCTTATGCAGAAATTCGGAATCCGCCGCATGTTGATCGGTGCATTGTTGCTGATTGGCCTGTCCGCATTGCTGTCACTGGATATGACACAGCCGTGGCAGTTTTTTCTGACCTGGGGCGTATTGACCGGTTTCGGCACCGGGGCGGTGGCAATGGTGCTGGGGGCCACGGTGGTAAACCGCTGGTTTGTGGCCCGGCGCGGTACGATCATGGGCCTGCTGGCCGCCAGCACGGCAACCGGTTCATTACTGTTCCTGCCAGGCCTGGCCGCACTTGTTCATCAGTTCGGGTGGCAGGCCGCAGTCATGGCTGTTGCCGCAATGACCCTGATATTGGTGCCGCTTGTGGCTTTTTTCCTGCCCGAACATCCGCAAGATCGTGGGTTGGTGCCCCATGGGGCCGCGCCGGATCATGCGCCGTTGCGATATATGGACCAGAACCCATTACAAACAGCCATCACAGCATTGGTGATGGCCGCACGAAAGCGGGATTTCTGGTTTTTGTTTGCCACCTTTTTTGTCTGCGGCTTCACCACCAATGGCCTGATTGGCACGCACTTCATCGCGATATGTGCCGATCATGGTATCGGTGAGGTCCCGGCGGCGGGATATCTTGCCATGATGGGGATGTTTGACCTTTTTGGCACCACATTTTCTGGGTGGCTGACGGATCGGCTGGATGCGCGCTGGTTGCTGTTTTCCTATTACGGCCTACGGGGTGTGTCGCTCATTGCGCTACCCTTCATCGATTTTTCGCCCGAAAGCCTGACCATCTTTGGAATATTCTATGGTCTCGACTGGATCGCAACAGTCCCGCCAACCCTGCGTCTAAGCAACATTGCGTTTGGTGAGCATTCGGCCCCCATTGTGTTTGGCTGGATCGTTTTCGGACATCAGATCGGGGCTGCCTGCGCTGCGTCTCTCGCCGGCCTGCTGCGAGAGGCGCAGGGAAGTTATCAGGATATGCTTGTGCTTGCGGGTCTCGCAGGCGTGATGGCCGCCTTCCTTGCCATAGGTATCGGCAGTCATCGGAATTTGCCAAAGCCCGTGAGCTGAACAAATGGGGGACAGCAATACGGATCATGCAACATTTGACAGGATGGGACCGCATGACTTTTGGGGGCGTTGGGTGCTGCTCTCCCTACAGGTGCGCCGTTGCCTTGTGGGCTGAACTCCCTTGATACGGGCAACGGCTATTCAAGCAGTTTCTCAGGTTGTGTTGCTATGGCTGTCCCATCGGGACATCATGTAATCCACTGTTTTTCATCAATTCGGGGCTGTTTCATTTTTCTTGTACCTGTCCTGATGTGTCGGGATGGGACGCGTGCGTTTTTCCAGTATGCGCAGCACTGGTAACAGGAGGATAATCATTACCGCCCCCGCGGCGGCCAGCAGGGTGAAACCCTGAAAAAATGTATGGAAGATGGAGAGGCTGTCCCTGATAGACGCCGTGGTGTGCAGATGGCGGATGCCCATTGTATTTGCCAGTACGCTGCCGCCATACATCGCCACACCGGTGGAAATATAATAGACGGCAACGGACATATTGCGCACACGTGGGGCCAGGTAAGTCATGATGACCGACAGGCCGAGGCCATTCATGATCAGTCCAGCCACCGAGATGGCGGCATAGGCCCCGAACATGCCCCATGGGGCGCGGAGCCCGGATGCCGGACCCGCCGTATTCATGTATAGGATCAGAAAGCCTATGACGATGAAAAGTGATCCGCATGCATATTTCGTCGAGAGTGCAATGGTGCCGAACTTTTTATCCAGAAAGCGGTAAAGCGCGACGAATGCTGGCCCGATCAGCATGGTCAGACCCGCATTGATGGCGACAATCTGCGGTGCATCAAGCTGGAAGAGCGTAATCCCCCCCAGGCTGAACTGGCGGTTGAGGTTATGTAAGGCATAAAGCACAAAGGTCGAAGTCGTCTGTTCATCGAAAATGCCGTAGAACATGGCCTCCGCAACCAGGATCAGACAGAGTATGATGCCTGGACGCTCCGTGACTGTGGCATTGTGCCATAGCACGGTCCAGAATACCGGGATTGCGCTGGTAACGATCCAGAATATCCAATGACCGCCCGCCGGGAAATTCAGGATAATCCAGTAGAAAAGGGCGACAAGGACGATCTCGCCCATCGCCCGGGGGACGGCCTGTCCCGCGTCAGGCCTTTCGCCAGCACGATTTGTTGTGGTGCCCCCTTGCGGTTCACCGCCGAGGCTGCGTCTGTTAAGCAGGGCCGTTATCGCGCCGAGGAACAGCCCCGTCGCACATATCCCGAATGCAGTGGCATAGCCATACCGCTTGCCGATCCATGGCACGAGGAGAAATGAGAACATGGCCCCAAGATTGACGGCAAAGGTATAAAGGGTCGCAAGACCGTCTGCCGATCGTTCCTTGGTTGCATGGCGTAGGACCAGCATTGCCATGTTCGTGCGTGTCAGGCCGTTCGTAACCGCGATGGTTGCCGTGGCCGGAAGGAAGAGCATGGGCCATGTCGTAGACAGACCGAGCAGGACGAGGGCTGTAAACTGGATAAGGCAGCCATAAAGGACCGTTCGCGTGGGGCCAAGTAGCGCCTCGCCCAGACGGCTGCCCAGCAGTGTGCTGACCAGTGCAAGAGCGTTGAAGCTGCCAACGAACAGGTTGGCCTGCGGCGCGGGCAGCCCGCGTATATCCAGCAGGTAGATCAGCAGAATGCTGAGCATGCCATAGAAGCTGAACCGCTCGGCAGCTTCCAGGAACAGGGCCACCCCCAGACCGTATTGTCGCGCTGGTAAGGTGGCTGGCAGGGGGCTGCCCGGTATTTTGGGGGGCATGTTAGAAAGACGCGTGCACGGATCCGAAGAACTGTCGGGGTGCGCCAATGAACAGGGTTGGAGAATCCCCGGAGATGGGATAGCCGAACAGCCCCATGCCGCCGACATAGGTGGTGTTGAAAAGGTTATAGATGTTGAAATTGATGCCGAAGTTTTTCATGAACCCGATTGATCCGAAATTATAGGATGCCGACAGACCGGCCAGCCAGTATGGCGCAACATGGGTATCGTTGACATAGGAAAGCGGGCGGGAGCCGGTATAAGTTGCATTGAAGGTCACGCGTGCCCGGCGATAGGCATAGGACAGGCTGGTTTTGTACATCCAGCTTGGATAACCCACCTGCTTTTTCCCCTTCAGGTTATAATAGGTCCCCTCATAGTCAACGCCACCGCCATATTGTTCCTTGGCGTAGCTCAGGCTGTTGAAGAATTCGAGCCCCTTGACCGGACGTAACGTCAGGGATGCATCCACGCCGGTGATTGCCTCCTTGCCTGTATTGACGAAGGAATTGATGGGATCGGTTGGTGTTCCCGCCGTGATATTTTCCAGCCGGTTGTAATACTCAACGTGGTAGGCATCTGCCTGTGCTGAAATTTTTGCGCCATTGTAACGATAACCTCCAAGGAAGGTCCAGGTACGTTCAGGGCGGATTTTTGTTTTGACAGACTGGAATTCAGACTGGTTTTCAACCGACCACGCGCCATCGGACATCAGGAAAGGATTATAAGTATAGGCGCGCATGTTTTCCGCAATGTCGATATAGAATTCGTGATGGCTGAGGAAATGATAATCTAATGAAACATGCGGGAGAAAGGCGCTGGCGGCTGTCAGGCTGCCGCGGGGAAGTTCGGCCTGTCCGGTCAGGGACTGGTTATTATAGCTTGCACCGCCATGGGTCGTCGTTATCAGGGAGCGGAAACCCGCACTGATCTGGAGATTGGGCAGGATGTCGTAAGTGTCCTGCAAGTGAAACTGGAAAGTGTTGGTGTTGAAGGAATCCGAAAACCATGTTGCATAGGGATTACGGAAAGGGCCCATCGCATTGCGTGGCGTTCCCTGGCCAAGGGCTGGCTGACTGTAGAGTTCGGCAGGGAACGAGTATGAATTGTTTTCATACCATACGCCGGTGTCAATGTGATTTCCGGCGATCGTATAACGAAAAGACTGCGTGAACCCGATCCTGCGAATGCCCTGGTGGCTGACGAGTTGGGAAAATGGTGCCCCGGTCGGGGATGGGAACGTCGGGCTTGCTTCATAGTCACCACTGGACACATGGGCATACAGGACCGTATTTTCTTCAAGATGCGGGGCCAGAGTCAATTGGCTGGTAATGGCGGACAGATAATTACGCTGGATCTGTGCTCCGTCATATTGTGTGGCATTTGATTCATCCGTCGCATTGCCCAGTGAGGCGATGTTGGATGTGTAGTTGCCCTGTGCCGCAGCATATGCCTCCGCATAATTGGGTGTCAGGAAGTCAGAGCCTGTCGCCCCAAATTTCTTTAGCATGTTCAGGCTGTAATTCATGTAATTGTACTGGTTGAATTCGGACCAGTCGAAGATGGCGCTGATCTTGCCCCGATCCTGGATCGGCTGGACAAGTTTGAAGTTCGCCTGATACTCTAGCTGGTCGCCGTACCCCTTCCATTTGTCGTTGTCGGTGCGGGCAAAACTGGCACGGAATTTTGTGCCTGTTGCATTAAGGGCACCACTGTCAACGCTACCAAATGTGCGGAATGTTGCGTTGCTGCCAAATGTCTGTGACAGGTTCCCTCCGGCTTTGTCCGCTGGATCGGATGTAAAATACCGGATCACGCCGCCCAGGTTTTGCGCCGATGGAACATCCACGGCCCCGGCCCCCTGTGAAACACCAATCGATGAAATATTGTCCTGAATCACGGCTTCGTTAATATCGAGGCCATTATATTGCATGAACCCCTGATCCCCCAGAGGAATGCCATCCAGCGTTGCCCCGATCTGCGATTGGGTGAACCCACGCAGATATAGCGTATTGGCAACCCCATCGAGGCCGAAAGGATCATCCGAACCGAAGCTGACGCCAGGCGTGGTTGCGGCAAGGATCTGGAGCGGGCTTGTGCCAGGCACGAAGCGATCCATGACTTCGCGGCTGACGAACTGTTCTGGCCCGTGGGAGACATGCCGGTTCCCTGATACAGCAATGGATTCCATGCTCGGTGCGGTATCAGGGTGTGGCTGTTGCTGCCTGTCGTGATGACGTGCCTTATTCCCACCACTGATCGTACGATGTGTGAGGGCAACGTCCGCTCCGTAGGACCGTCCAGTCCATATGATGACCGTTGAGAATAGGAACAGACTAAACGTTTTCATGAGTGGAATCCAAAATTAACTTTTTAAAAGTTGTTTTTGGCTTCTATCTTTCGACATATATCATGTCAATTGATTAATATATGAAATAACAATATATAAACACTATATTTTATAGCTATTTATGGGAGATATCACGTCCAGCAGATTTCTATATGTAACTGTAAAGGCATTTGTTGCCTGATCTGATACGGCTTTGGCATTATGGTAGTAAAAAATGGTACCAAGTTATTGCGGGTTTTTGCAATGTATTTATGTGTAATTTATGCAGTTAAATTGTATAATAATAAAGTTTTTAATGGTGCTTATTTTTGTTTTTATATTTGTTTTATTTTATATGTATTTCTTGTTGTCAATTTGTAGTGTTGAATCTGCTCCATACTGTCTGATTTTATTATCAGATCGAACACGTCAAATTTCACGAAAAAACATGATAAATAGTCTTTGGTTTACGTAAAAATAAACCGGAAGTTTGCTGTCGGCTGCCTATTTTCAAGGCATTCAACCTTGGGTAAAATCTTGCAACCTGCTCTGAACAGGCAAGGCCGGGCATTATGGAGGCTTGAACCGTCACTCGGGCCACCACTGGCTTTGGGGCATGGCACGATGTTTTCGTGTGTCCTTGTATCGGGCTTACGTTTAAGCAAACCCGAGAAAGGTCAGGGTTGTAGAGTCAATGTTCAGTAATCGTTGGTTTTCCTGTGAAAATCTGTGGCAGATTTTCATTACTGATCTATTGACCCGGACTGTTCGATAATAACCCTTATGCCCCATGTCTTCCCGGCATCATTTGTTGTGAGAACAACCTGATATGTTCCATTATTGGGAATGATAATATGGTCGAGTGGTGTATCTGTTGCAGGCCATGTAATGTTTTTGTCATCATAATGCTTCAAAGACACCGTCATAGGCATAGATGATGTGGCGGTAATACCGCTTATGATGGCAGCCTTTTGGATATCTTTCGGCAGCAATGTTTCAATCGCGCGGATATCCACGTCCCCCCCGCGGTTGGACGGAATGCTCAGGATGGCGGAAATACATGTTCCGTATTCCTTATAGCTATCACTGGTGCAGGGCGATTGGGTTGTCACGCTGGCCGGGGTGCCATCGGGCAGTTTCACATCGGTCGCATATGCGTGACCAATCATTGTCAACGCTGGAACAAGGGCAAAAAACATTTTTCTCATAGTTACAGAGACACCTTATGGAGAATTACGATAAACTCACAATCCTATCTGATGGTTTAAATTTCTCCCCACAGGATACGCGTACCAGCATCGGTCAGTTAACATACGATCTTATAATAACATATTCCCTTTGGAAAATCTTTCCATTGAGTGAGGTGGAGTGCCATATGAGGCCCGGCGATGGCATTTGTGGGGATATATCGTGCATCCAGTGCAATGCATGACGGTGGCATGTTATATCATCCCTTGGCATGTTTTTGTCCGCTATGGCTTTGGTGGGAAAATGCAGTTCCGGTTGAACGGGCCTGATCTCCCTCGCATCGAAGTTACAAAAAATTTCATCCAGTGCTTTACCGACTGTCGCGATATGGGGCGCAGAATGCGACATATCAAGATAAGTCAGGTGATAGGTTAATAAACCCGGCTGTAATTTTATGTAGGCCAATATGTGATGAGATCCATCATCAATGATATGTTGCTTTTTTGTAACTTGAGACTGAGGCTCTGACCTGCATCCTCAATGAATATGCCTGCAATGATGACAGGTCTGGTTATGCTCGTTGAGAGATGAAGTCTAATTCTGATATAAATTTAAGAGAAGCACATGTTATATGATATGAAATGACCGGGTTATTTGTAACGGCAAGTGTTCAGTCAATGCCCTAGAATATTCGAAATACGATATGACGCACCATATTGAGAGATACAGAGTTATATTTTTATGAAAAAACTTACGATGGTGCCGCTCATTCTGTTATTGAGTAGCTGTTCTGGTGTCGGTTCCCAGAGACTGGATCGTGATCAACTCGATTATTCCCAAGCACTGATTGGCTCTTCCAAGCAGCAAACGCTTTTGAATGTCGTACGCTTGAGATATGCGGATACGCCAGGATTTCTGGATACAACCCAACTGATTTCTGGGTACCAATTGCAACGCAACATTTCCATCGGGGTGGGGTCAGACTCTAATCCGCTGCGACCTGCAGGCTCTATCGGGGCGCAGATACAAGAAAGCCCGACTTTTACATTCCAGCCGGTGACAGGGGATGCTTATGCCCAGACGTTTTTGCGTCCGCTTCCTCCAGGTAGCCTGCTGCCCCTGGCGATGGGGGGATTGCCGATAGACATCTTGTTCCGTCTGGCGGTTCAGTCTGTTAATCTGATTAATAACGCGGGTTCCATAGGGGGAGATGTCGGGAAAGGTTCGCCCGAATTTTTTGAACTTATCTATGACCTTCGTCGCTTGCAGATAGCTGGCCTTTTAGGGATTCAGCTTGAACATAGTGAGGAAATACCGGGGAAGACCCCTGCGTTTGATCGGGTATTCCTTACGGTGTCACCAACCAACGATCCACTTCTGGCCGAAGTTGTGAAGGCTACGCGTCGTTTCTTTGAAATGGGTCCAAAGGATGAGCGTGTGGAAGTGGTATATGGTGCAGGAAAACCGCAACATGGCCAGATCAGGCTTCTGACCCGCACAATGCTGGGGGTTCTGGGGCAGATTGCATATCAGATTGATGTTCCCCAAGAAGACATTGATTCTGGGCGCACGCTTCCAAAAATAATATCAATTGGTCGCAATACAAAACCTACAGTTTTTATTCATGTCAGCAATGAAATCCCTCGTGTATCATTTGTTGAGATAAAATACAATAAAAAATTCTATTATATTTCTGATACGGATTTTCCTAGCAAGCTTGGTTTTACAATGCTTCAGATACTTATGGAACTTTCAAAAACCACAAAAAATCCAGGTGCGGTTCTTACAATACCTGTAAATGGATAGTCTTTTATTTTTCTTTATATAGAAAGAGAGTTTTATTTTTTTTGATGGGTGAATTTTATTCCAAGACATCTACTATCTACCACTCTGGCTGGGATCGGGAAGAGGGGGGCGGTCCTTCATTTCGTCGGAAGCCATGGACGTCTTATCCCTTCTCTCCGGCGTGGCTGGTGTAGTATTGTTTCCTGTATGGATGGAATGACCTTCCGCACTTTTCATGGATCAATAGCCCCTACATGGGCACAATGACCATGCTTGGCATGCAGGTAAGCTCTTGAGGCCTTGCATGCTGTGGTTTCATGCTGTGGTTAAGGATCTTTGCCATGTATCAACGTCTGTCCCGCACTGTCCTGCTGGTGGCATCCATTTCCGCCATCCCGACCTTTGCCTCTGCCCAGGCTGTTGCCGATCCCGCACAGGTCCAATCGGGTGCCTACACCATCGAATCCGGCCATACACAGGTTGGTTTTTCACTCCTGCATTTCGGGTTTACCTATTATGATGGTATGTTTTCGAATGTTTCCGGGACACTGGATCTGAATGCCAGGGTCCCTGCACAATCGAAGCTGTCTGTAACGATCCCGATTGCCTCCGTGCAGACAACAAGTGATAAGCTTACGGCGGAGCTCAAGGGGGAGCAATGGTTTGATGCCGCGAAATTCCCAACCGCAACATTCATTTCCACAGAGGTAAAGTCAATTGGTAAGGCCGACGCCGTGGTCAAGGGCAATCTGACCCTGCATGGTGTGACGAAATCCGAGATATTGAAGGTACATTTCATCGGTGCGGGCACCAACCCGATGGACAAAAAATACACTGCTGGATTCGAAGCAACAGGTACAATAAGGCGTAGCGATTTCGGTGTGAAGACGTACGTCCCCTATGTCGGTGATGAAGTGAAGTTGCGTATCGCAGGCGCATTTGAAAAGCAGGAATGACGTTTTGCATCTCCCTGCATCGGGCCTGCCGAAGCCACTGGTTCCGGCAGGCCGGGTGAAAGCAGGCTGTGTGCGGCTGATGTCCAGCCGCCTTTGTGGAAGGTTGCTTGTGGTTAGTGCATATCCCATTCTGCTTTGCCCTTGAAGTGATCGGCAAGAAAATCTGATAGTACGCGGACCTTTAAGGCAAGATGGCGTGCTGAAGGATATAGTGCGTGAACACCAAGCGCAGGTGGTTCAGCATCGCGCAGAAGCGTAACCAGCGTGCCTTTGTAAATTCCGGGACCAGCGATGAAGCTTGGCAGGCATGCGATGCCCAACCCCCGTTCCGCGGCAGTCATGCAGGCTTCACCGTTTGAAAATGCAATCCTCCCCGAGATGGGCACTGACATAGGCTGACGCGAAGTCGGGTTGCAGAAGGACCAGATGTTGGGCGTTCGAAAATTGGTATCGATGATACAGGCATGGCGTGACAGTTCGTCCGGGTGGGTTGGGACGCCGTGTATCGCAAGGTACCCGGGCGAGGCGACGGTAACGATCCGGGTGTCGCATAACCTGCGTGCGATCAGACTGCTGTCGGAAAGCCGCCCGATGCGCACGGCAAGATCAAAGCCATCCTCCACAAGGTCAGCCAGGTGATCCGAAAAACTGACGTCGAGACGAATGCTGGAGTAGCGGTCCGCAAAGGCAAGCAGGGCAGGCATCAACTGGATATTGCCAAATGACATTGGCGCGGTGATTCGCAACCGTCCTGATGGAGTGCCGGAGATATTACGTATGGAAGCATCCAGGTCGTCGCGTTGTGCGAGGATGACCTTGATCCGCTCGTAATAGGCCTGCCCGATTTCCGTTGGGGACAGTGCGCGCGTCGTCCGCTGTATCAGTTGTACGCCCAGTTCGGATTCCAGGCGGGACAGCATCTTGGATGCCTGCCCGCTGCTGACGCCGATGCGTTCAGATGCGGCGACAAAACTTCCCGTCTCCAGAATGGCGACAAACAGTCGGTCAAGGTTCAGACGATCAACCATGGAGCATCATTATAGCAGATGCCCCAAAAAGATAGCAGGCAGGCATGTAAGGGACTGTTGAAAAATATGGGTCTGATAACATACTGGGATTATAAAAGTTTTTGTGATGCTTCTGCCAAAAGTTTTGAGAGGTATCGCTTTATCAAGGGATAAGATAACGTCTGGAATGTTCCCTTTGCTTATCAATGGGTTGTTTTTGAACGGTCTCTGAATGTCGGTGAGATGCCATCCGGTGTGGCCGGGACGCACGAAAGATGATGTGGGTGATTCATGCGCAAGCCCGCACTTGTAATCCCTGTGTCCGGGGCGGACGAAGGGGCGCAGGGCTAAAAGCCTGCTGTCTGGAGCATTTCCATCGAAAACCGGTTCGGTGAAAATGCTCCGGTTTATTGTTTTTACGCGCATCTTCACCTGTTTGAATGCACGCATCCAAACATGATCTGCCCTAACTGGCTTGTCCCGCCATTTCCGGCCCGTGCCTATCCAAGTTCGCGTGCCATTTTTTCACGGTCCAGCTTGCCTTCCCACGCACCGATAATGACCGGGGCGACGCAGTTCCCCGCCAGGTTGCCCACGGCACGGGCAATCCCGATAAACCAATCCACCGCCAGTAACATGGTCAGGCTGGCGAGCGGGATGGAGGGCATGGCCTGCAGGGTTGCGGCCAGCACTACGATCGCGATGCCGGGCACACCATGTGCACCCTTGGATGTAAACAGTGCCGCCGTCAGCATGATGGCCATCTGCCAGAAGCTCAGGTGCGTTCCCGTTGCCTGCGCAAGGAAGATCACCGCAAGCCCGAGGTAGATCGACAGGGCGTCAAGGTTAAAGGAATATCCCGCCGGAACCACAATCCCGACAACCTGTGAGGATACACCCAGCCGTTCCAGTTTTGCCATGACACTGGGTAGCACCGCATCAGATGTGGTGGTCGTGAAGGTGATGGCCAGTTCTTCGCGGAAGTAGCGTGCAAAACGCAAAGGCCTGACCCCTGCCATCCGCAGGCAGCCGCCCAGCACCACGGTCAGGAACACGATGATGACAAGATAGTACAGCCCGACGAATGCCGCCAGGTGCATGATCGCATTTATGCCATAGCGTGCGGTTGTCGTTGCCATCGCGCCAAAGACCCCCAGCGGGGCAAGCGAGATGATAACGCGCATCATGCGTGAAAACAGGGTGGAAAGGGCCTCCAGCAGATGCACAAGCGGCGTTCCCGCCGGGCCGATCAGGCTGAGGCAGCATCCAAACAGGATCGCAAAGAACAGGATTTGCAAGATGTTGGCCTGGGCAAAGGCGTCGGCGGGCGAATGTGGGACCAGTGATACGATGAACCCCGTAATGCCACCATCATGCAGGAGGCTGGCATTATGCGCATAAGACGCCACCATGCGGGTGTCTTCGTCCGTCGGGGTAAAGACAATGGTCCTGCCGGGCTGGAGCAGCATGGCCACCCCGACCGAGCCAAGAAGCACGAATGTGGTCATGCCCTCGAAATAGAGCAGGGCTTTCGCCCCAAGACGCCCGACGTTGCGCAGGGAGCCAGCCCCCACAATGCCCATCGTCACGATGCAGAACAGCAAAGGCCCCACGGCCATCACGATCAGGCGCAGGAAAATGTCCGTGACCCAACGTGTCTGCATGGCGAGGGCAGGGTCGATCACCCCGAGCCCCAGGCCCAGCACGCTGCCGATGACAACCTGCCAGAACATGCCGGGACGCCATGTGCGATGTGCTGTCCCGCTGGGGGAAAGGGGGGCGGTGTTCATGCAGCTATCCTCGGGAAGGGGCCGGTCAGGCGGTAGGGGCAGGAGGGGCGATGATTTGCCGCAGTTCGTCGGGAAAGCGGAGCGATGACAGGACAAGTTCGTCAAGCCCTATATCCCGGTAGGCGTCGATGGCGGTACGGACTTCCCTTGCCGTGCCTGCAGCGGCATGGTTGGCGATAATGCGATCGTCAATCAGGTCGTCCACCCGTGCCCAGTCGCATGCGGCATAGGCTTCGCGTAATGCATTCTGGTCCAGGGTGCTGCCCGCGCAGGCAAGGTTTTCGCGATGATGTTCCCCACGCAGGACAAAGGCCAGAGCGCGGCGGACCTGCTGGCGGGCTTCGTCACCATCGGGGGCGACGGCGGTGTAAACGAGTGCCGATTTATACACCGTCCGTCCACTGCGTGCCTCGCCCGCCCTGACGTGATCAAGCGCACGGGCGATGAATTGTGGTGAAGTGCCCGCACTGATCAGTACGCCATCGGCCTGTGCCCCGGCCAGTTCAAGCATGCGTGGCCCTGACGCGGCCACCATGATGGGAATATCGTGCGGCCGGGCGGAAAGGGTACGACCGGCGATCGTGAAACATTGGCCCGCATAAGTAACGTTGCCGCCATCAAGAAGCCGGCGGGCGATCTCGATGGTCTCACGCATGGTCTGCAACGGACGGGCCGCCTGCATGGATATGGATTCAAGGTCGCGTGGTGATCCCGTGCCAAAGCACAGGACCACACGGCCGGGAAACCATTCATCCAGCGCAGCCGCCGCCATCGTGGCATAGACCGGGTGAACGGTGTAGGGACTCATGGCCATCAGCGCGATACCCAGCCGTCGCGTCTGCTGCAACGCCATGGTGCTGTTGACGATGGGTTCGCGCTGGAACAGGTGCGATGCCATCCAATAACGCGCCAGGCCGCATTCATCCGCCGCAAGGGCCAGTTGCGTCAGGTCGGCGGGAGGTGTCGCCCCATCGGACGACAGGCTGAGTTTCATTCCGTCATAACTCCGGGATGACCTGTTCGGCGAAAATCTGCATCTGTTCACATAATTCGTCGGGCGAACTTGCGGCAAAATACAGACCAAGGAAATGGGTTACCCCGGCGGCTATCAGCCTATGCATCTTGGCCACCACGGTCTCCACGCTACCGACAAGGTTGATGTCCTCCATCCCTGTGGCGGACTGTCCCTTCAGGGTGGATGAACGCAGCGACATCAGGTGTTTGTGCATCTGGCTTTGCTGGTATTTTGCAATCGCTTCCTCGTCCGTCCTGGCGACATAGGCGACGAATTGCGGGGCAATGGCGATCGTGTCGGGGTCTCGACCTTCCGCCGCGGTATAGTCACGCAGCATGGAAACCATGTTGCCAAGCTGCCCCGCAGGCATGCCGGCGGGGATCCATCCGTTGCCCCACCGCGCCACACGTTGCAGGTGCTGCACCGAATTGCCACCAAAATATAGCGGCAGGTCGGGTTGCAATGGTTTGGGAAAGAACTCGACATCGCGAAAATGATAGTATTTACCCTGAAAGCTTGCCTCACGTTCATTAAACAATTCGCGCAGGGCGCGTACGCCCTCTTCAACCATCTCGCCACGATGCACCTTGGCATCTGGCCACAGGGCGTTGAACTCCTCCCGGTAGGCACCGACGCCCACGCCGATTTCAAGCCGGCCGCCTGACATGTGGTCCAGGGTTGCGATCTGTTTGGCTGTCACCACAATGTCACGACGCATCGGCAGGACAAGGATGCCCGTGCCAAAGCGTAGCGTCGTGGTCTGCGCGGCCAGCCATGCATAGGTTATCAAGGGCTCCCAAAAACGTGGCGGCGTGGGGAATTCCGACCGCACATAATTCTGGGTCGTCATGTGGTCATTGCCCCACACGGAATGATAGCCGAGGGCCTCGGCATGTTTTGCAATCCGTAGCAGCGTTGACGGGTCGGAAAATGGGATGGGGAAGGTCAGCCCCTCCATCCCGGTCGGGAGGCCGACACTGACGAGTGCGGTCATGTTCGTGTTCCTGCCTTGGCCATGCCATTACGATGTCGATATGTTGCGTCAAGATCAACCTGTTCATTGGCATCAAGTATGACGCCATAAAGCGTGACGGCACATCGGGGGGAAACCAGGCCATTCCTGACATCGTGTGCCACGCGTTCGGGGCACCGTCGCGTGGGATCACCGATCCCGCCGCCGCCGGGCATCTTGATGGTCAGGTGCATGCCTGCCGGGATAACCTGGCGCCCCTTGCCACGCAGGGGCGTGGAATCGCCCAGCACCAGCCGCCCGGCCAACCCATCCATTCCACCCGCACGCCCACGTGGCGGGTGAAGGACGCGGTCGAAATTCGCGCTCAGGGTAAAGGGGCTGTGCTCGGTGCTGGAGACTTCCATGACCTGTCCCAGCCCCCCCCGGAATTCGCCCGCCCCCCCGGAATCGGTCCGGTATTCCTTGGAATGGATCAGGATTGGTGACATGGATTCCGTAATTTCCACCGGCACGTTGCGTACCCCGCTTGGGAATGCGGTGGCGGACAGGCCGTCGCGGCCGGGTCGTGCGCCGGTCCCGCCTGAATGGAATGACATCACATTGAATGTCCGTGCATTTGCAAGCTCTGCAGGGGCGACATCCACCATCCCTGCGCCGCCAGAGGCAATCAGGTTCCACAGGCATGATGTGCCTTCCGCCGGTACGGCAGTCGGACCAAGGATCTGTGACAGGCACCCGATGACGACGTCAGGCAGGAGCTGTCCTATGATATGCCGTGTTGCGACTGGTAATGGATAAGGGGCGTTAAGGATCGAATCTTCGGGCGCGCAGATGCGTATCACCTCCAGCGAGCCCGCATTGTTCGGGACCCTGGGGGCGACCATGCATTTCACGCCAAAACTGGCATAAGCCTCCGTATAGCAGAACGGGACGTTGATACCGAAACGCGACGGAGGGGACGACCCTGCGAAATCGACACAGATCCCATCGGTTTCGATGCTGAGGGTCGCGCGGATCCTTATGGGCAGGTCATATCCGTCGGAATACATCTCGTAATGGCTGCGGCCAGGGGGCAGGGCGCGTATCGCATCCAGCATGGCAAGGCGCGACGTGTTGATGATGTGTTCCGAAAGCATTTCGATGTCATCAAGGTGGAATTCATCAAGCATCTGTACGAAACGCTGCTGGGCCACTGTATTGCATCCCATCAGGGAATAGACATCGCCCACCACCTGTTCGGGTTCACGCACGTTACAGTGGATGAGGTCCATCAGGGTCTGGTCGACCTCTCCCCCCCGGGTCAGATAACGGATCGGTACAAAAAGGCCCTCTTCAAAAATGGTGCGGCCTTCTGGTCCCATGCCGCGACCGCCAATGTCGATCACATGGCAGGTGCTGGCCGCCATCGCCACGACTTTCGCTGCGCGGAAAATTGGTGTCAGAACGGTAAAGTCATGAAGATGCCCGGTACCTTTCCACGGGTCGTTGGTAATGAACGTATCCCCCTCCCGCATTGTGGCGACGGGGAAGCAGTCGATGAAATGCCGGATCGCGCGTGCCATCGAATTGACATGGCCCGGGGTTCCGGTCACGGCCTGGGCGATCATGCGCCCCTGCACATCGAAAATCCCTGCGGACACATCGCCTGCTTCACGGGTGGAGGTGCTGAACCCTGTTCGCACCAGCATCAATGCCTGTTCCTCCACGACCGACAGCAGGCGGTCCCACATGACCTGTAACCCGATACGTTCCAGGCCGTCCGTCGGCGGGGGGGGCGTGTTCTTATCCTGGCTGGTCATGCCTCGATCCTTGTCATGACGATATGGCCCAGTTCATTTATTGTCGCGCCAAAGCAGGCGGATACAAAAGTTGTCGTTTCATCTTCCACAATCAGGGCCGGGCCATTGACGGTGGTCGTAACCGGCAGTTCCGCGCGCTGGTATATGGCGACATCGATCTGTCGTGACGTGCCGGGGGCAATGATCCTGCCCATGACCGGTTGCGCCGTGCCCGTGGTGGGAATGCCCGATGGCGGGGGCAGCCGGGCATCAACCGGCGCACTCAGCCGCAACGTCCATCCCGTTATCTGTACCGCAAGGTTGGGGATGGTCCGCCCGAACTGCCGGGCGTATGCTGCCTCGAACAAGGTGCGCAGGGTATCTGGGTCGCGTATCCGCGTGGGCGGGATGTGTACCTGCACTTCATGCCCCTGCCCGTGATAGCGCATGTCAGCAACCCAACGGGCTTCCAGCCTGTTGAGATCACCGCGTATCGCCGGGCCGATGACAGCATGCGCTTCATCAAGCATGCCCTGATGCAGGCGTTCAAGGGCACCCAGCCCGGAGGTTGCATCCAGCGTCAGCAGATGGGTGCGCGCGATGTCACAGGCGATCGGGGTCAGCAGAAAGCCGATCGCCGATCCTACGCCCGCGCCCGTTGGGACAATAACCTGTCGGATACCAAGTTTTTCCGCCAGCCGCGACGCATGCAGGGGGGCGGCGCCCCCGAACGCGATCATGGTGCGTGATGTCAGGTCACAACCTTTTTCCATGGCGTGTACACGCGCGGCATTGGCCATTGATTCCTCGACAATCTCGATAACGGAACTGGCTGCCGCCGCAGGGGACTGACCCGTGATCATGCCCACGGCATCAACAAGGGCCGACTGTGCCGCAGTCGTATCGAGCTTCATGCTGCCCCCGGCGAAGGTTTCGGCACGAATGCGTCCACAGACCACGTTGGCGTCCGTGACCGTCCCGCATGTCCCACCGCGACCATAACAGGCCGGACCTGGGGTTGATCCCATGCTTTGCGGCCCGACCTGGATACGTTTCATCGCGTCCACTGTCGCGACGGAACCGCCGCCTGCCCCGATTTCCACCATGTCTATGACAGGAATGCGGATGGGAAGCCCGCTTCCCTTCAGGTGGCGGTAATGGCGCGCGACCTCGAAAAAACGTGAAAAGAGGGGCTGGTTATTGTCAATCAGGCAGATTTTTGCCGTCGTCCCTCCCATGTCGAATGATACGATTTCCGGCAGGCCATAATGCGCGGCCAGTGCCACGGCCAGTACAGCCCCACCGGCAGGCCCGGATTCCACCAGCCTGATCGGAAAGTGACGCGCATGCGCGCATGTGGCGAGGCTGCCTGATGAGGTCACCATGAACAGGGGCGCCATGACGCCCCGTTCATGCAGCCGGGTTTCAAGGCGCCCGAGATAGGTGTCCATCACCGGTTGCACATAGGCATTCGCACAGGCGGTGGACCAGCGTTCGTATTCCCGGATTTCGGGCGAGACCTGTCCCGACATCGTGATGGAAAGGTCGGGCGCATGGGATTGGAGAATTTCGCGTGCCCGTTTTTCATGGACAAGGTTGGCATAGGAATGCAGGAAACATATTGCCACGCTCTGGATATCGTGGCGCCGAAAGACGTCAATGGCGGCAATGATGGCGTCTTCGTCCAGTGGCGTTATGACCTGGCCCGCAGGCCCCAGCCGTTCACGGATCGGCAGGCGCAGGTGACGCGGTACCAGCGGCGGTGGCCGTTCCATCAGGATATCGTACTGTTCGAAACGGTTTTCATAGGCCATTTCAACAGAATCACGAAAACCCTCTGTCACGAGCATGGCGCACCGTGCGCCCTTGCGTTCAATCAGCGCATTGGTGGCAAGCGTCGTGCCATGGATGATGAGGGATAAGTCATTATATCCCACATCTGCATCGTGCAGGATCAGGTCCATCCCCTGGAGGAACGCATCATCGGGCATTGCGGGGGTTGTCAGTACCTTGCGCGTGTGGACCCTGTCCCCCACGCTTAATACAAGGTCGGTAAAAGTCCCGCCTATATCAACGGAAAGTTTCGGAGTGCGCATGATATTCCCTGACTGAATTCTGGGTGTCCGGCATGGTCATGCGCCATGCCCTGTATGAAGTGAGGCCAGATCCACGCCATAGACATCGCGTGCCGTATCAAGGGCATCGTCGAGGATGGCGGAATCCAGCATGGCGATGGGTGGGGGGGAGGGTGTTTTCATACCACTCGCGGTGCCCAGTACGACCACGCGGTCATGCGCGGAAATCGTGCCTGCGCGTACCAGATTTTCCACAGCGGAAAATGCAGCGGCAGAAGAAATTTCAAGCCAGGAACCTTCTGTTTGTGAAATCCTGTCCTGCCATTGCAGCATGCTGGAATCCTCGACCTTGACCGCGATCCCTTGGCTTTGCCGCAAGGTATGAAGTGACTGGAACGTGCCACGGTCGGTCCCGATGGATGTCGCGATCGACCTTCTGTTCTGGCGCGTGGCGGTTGTATATTGCGCCCCTGTTTCCATGGCATGACATAGGGAGCCAGAGCTTTCCGCCGCGACCATGCGTGGCAAGCGCCGGGTCCACCCCATTTCAAGCATTTCCTTGAACCCGCGCCAGATCATCGAAAGCGCGTCGCCATAACAGACAGGGAGTACAACCCATTCCGGAATGTCCCAGCCCATGTCTTCGGCGATTTCATATGCGATGCTCTTGTATCCCTCAATCGCGATGGGGTTGCTGCCTGTCACCGGCATGCAGAAAGGGGAGATTGCAAACCAGCCCATCCGCGTGACGCCCTGCCGCAGGAGGGCAAGTCGGTCGTCGGCATGTGCAGTGACAAGGACAATCCCGCCAAGAGCGCGCATCTGTGTCATCATGTTGCGTGGTGCGTCGGGTGTTGTGAAAATCACGCAGGGCATCCCCGCCCTGGCGGCGTAGGCGGCAGCGGATGCCCCAGCATTGCCCGAGGAGCTTGAGACGATAACGGATCTGCCCGATGCCCTGGCATAGGACACCCCCACGCAGGCCAGCCGGTCCTTGAACGATCCGGTTGGGTTGCGCGTTTCATCCTTGAGCAGCAATGTCGCAAGCCCAAGTGCTTCTGCTGTCCTGTCCAGCGCAAGCAGTGGCGTTCCCCCTTCGCCAAGGGTAACGGCCTGTTGCGCCGCGACCGGCAGCATGGGGCCATATCGCCACAGGCCGCGTCCCTGTGGTATACACGGACGTGGCGCCGTCAGGGCCGGGTTATATGTAACTTCCAGGCCAGCCGCGAGGCTCCCCGTGCAACGGGTGCATCCGTCGAGGCTGTCGCGCAGGGGGTAGGGTGTGCCACATCGCAGGCATCTTAATCCCGTGGCATAAGTGTCAGGCATGCGTGCGTTCCCGATATCAGGGTTCACAAGAATAAATCTGTTCCGCTGAGCGGAATAAACAATATGTTTCCTTGAACACGTTTCGATGATGAATTGAGACTTGCTTTCTTGTCAATTCATTGTTTAAGTTATTTCACGAAAATAACAAAATCGCGTTTTTTGTTCCGTTATATAGAACATTTTGTTTCTGGTTCTGGTTGGTATCCTGCTTTCGTTACGGATGTATCGCAACAGGTGTGTATCGTGGGGCAATGTGATGGCCATATTTGAAACGACGCAATACGCCCCGGAACATCATGCACAGGCGCAAGCCCTCCTGCGTGAAGTACAGGGCATGTCGGCACAGTCCTTGCATGCAGGGGCATTCGCCCGTGCGCGATCGCTGTCCGGTCGTGTCGTGACTTATTCGCGCAAGGTTTTTATTCCACTGACACGACTATGCCGCGATCAGTGCGGGTATTGCACTTTCGCCGCGCGCCCGGTGGATGTGCCCGCGCCGTATCTCTCGGTCGAGGAGGTATTGGCGATCGCAGGGGCCGGGCGGGATGCCGGCTGTCACGAGGCCCTGTTGACGCTGGGGGATCGACCGGAAAGCCGGTATCACGTCGCACGCGAGGCGCTGGCGCGGATGGGTTTTGACTCCACGGTTGATTATCTGGTGCATGTCTGTGACGCCATCATGCGGCAGACAGGGCTGATGCCGCATGTAAATGCGGGAATATTATCCAAAGAAGAAATGCAGCGCCTGCGTGCGGTCAGTATCTCGCAAGGGATCATGCTGGAAAGTACGGCGACGCGGTTGTGTGAACGTGGGGGACCGCATTTCGGGGCGCCGGACAAACGCCCCGAAATCCGTCTTGCCATGATCGCCGAGGCGGGGGAACAGGCTATTCCCTTTACCAGCGGGATACTGATCGGGATCGGGGAGACACGCCTCGAACGTATCGACGCGCTTCTTGCCTTGCGTGATCTTCACCGTAAATACGGCCATATTCAGGAAATCATCGTCCAGAATTTCCGTGCCAAGGCTGAGACGCGTATGCATGGGTGCGCAGAGCCGGATCTTGACGACCTGTTGTGGACCGCAGCCATGGCGCGGCGTATCATGGATGATGAGGTGAGCATACAGGTGCCCCCCAATCTGTCCTATGCCGTGTTTCCCCGTATCCTCGAAAGTGGCATTTCTGACTGGGGCGGCATTTCGCCCGTGACGGCGGATCATGTCAATCCCGAGGCACCATGGCCACAGGTAGCGCAACTGGCCCGTGCCTGCCGTGAATACGGGCTGGAACTGGCGCAGCGCCTGCCGATTTATCCCCGGTATGCGCAGGATCTGGAACGGTGGGTCGATCCGGCGCTGCATGCGATGGTACGGCGCAACATGGATGCGGAAGGTTTCGCGCGGACGGATGGCTGGAGCCCCGGCCTGGATGTCGGTCTGCCCGCGCCCGCCATGGGCGGGAACAATGTCGGGCGTGACCTGCAGTTCATCCTTGGGCGTGCGATGCATGGTGACAGGTTGGGGCATGCGGAGATCGTGCGCCTGTTCCAGGCCCGTGGGGATGAGGTCGAGGCCGTACGCATCGCGGCCGATGACCTGCGGCGTACGACCTGTGGTGATGTTGTGCGCTATGTCGTGACCCGTAACATCAATTATACCAATGTATGTGGGCTTTCCTGCCGTTTTTGTGCGTTTTCAAAGGGGAAGACACATGAACATCTGCGCGGTGCGCCTTATGACCTTGCGTTGGAAGAAGTTGCACGACGCGCGCGTGAGGCATGGGAACGCGGGGCAACGGAGGTGTGCATGCAGGGCGGGATCAGCCCTGATTACACACATCAGACCTATATGCAGTTGTTGCGTACGGTCCGGCAGGCAGCACCCGGGCTGCATGTCCATGCATTTTCCCCGCTGGAGATCGCGCATGGCGCCCGGCTGGCCGGTGTATCGCTGACAACATATCTCGAACGCCTTCAGGAAGCTGGCCTGGGGTCCTTGCCAGGGACAGCGGCCGAGATCCTTGATGATGGGGTGCGTGAGCGCCTTGCCCCCGGTAAGCTGGGAACGCGCGGATGGCTGGAGGTGGTGGAGGCCGCGCATGCGGTCGGGCTGCGCACCACGTCCACGATCATGTTCGGCCATATCGAATCCCCCCACAGTTGGGCCGCGCACCTGCTGCACCTGCGTGACCTGCAAGGCAGGACAGGGGGATTTACCGAGTTCGTCTGCCTTCCTTTCGTACATATGGAGGCCCCGATGTTCCTGCGCGGTGAATCGCGCATCGGGCCGACCTGGCGCGAAGTGGTCCTGATGCATGCGGTCGCGCGGCTGGTGCTGAATTTCTCAATCCCCAATATCCAGGCATCATGGGTCAAGCTTGGCGCGCCGGGGATCGGGCGGTTGTTGTCGTGCGGGGCGAATGACCTGGGCGGGACATTGATGGATGAGAGCATCTCGCGTGCTGCTGGCGCCGTGCATGGGCAGGAGTTCAGCCCGGCGCAGATGGAAGACGTAATCGTGGCATCGGGGCGGCTGCCCCAGCAGCGTACGACATTGTATCAGGCGGTACACGAAGAACGCCGGGCCTGCAGCATGCAGGCGCGCCCATTGGAGGCCAGGGTGCAGACACCGTGGAAAAAACGCAGGGATCATTTCTAGCAAGCAAACGTTATCCCGATCGGGATGGGGGTATAATGCTCAGGTTTGGTTACAAGGCTTCGGCAGAACAGTTTTCGCCCACACAACTGCTGGCACTTGCCTGCGCGGCGGAGGAGGCGGGGTTTGATTCCGTTTTCATCAGCGATCATTTCCAGCCGTGGAAGCATACGGACGGGCATGCGCCATTCTCGCTATCATGGCTTGGCGCGGCTGCGGCCCGCACCGACAGGATCGTGCTGGGCACCAGTGTTCTGACCCCTACATTCCGCTATCACCCGGCTATGGTGGCGCAGGCGTTCGCGACGTTGGGGGTCATGTTTCCCGACCGCTTCATCGTCGGGGTCGGAACGGGTGAATCCCTGAACGAGGTCCCGGCGACAGGTATTGCATGGCCGGAATTCCGCGAACGTTTTGCCCGCCTGCGTGAGGCCGTCGATCTTATGCGTGCCTTGTGGACGCAGGAGCGGGTCACTTTTGACGGGCAGTATTATCATACCCGGAACGCCACCCTGTATGACCGGCCAGATGTCGCACCCCCTGTCTATGTCGCAGCGGGCGGCCCGCTTGTCGCGCGTTATGCCGGGTATATGGGGGACGGGTTCATCTGTACCAGCGGAAAGGAACCCGCATTTTATGATGAAAAGATCATTCCAAATATTGAACAGGGCCTGTCACGGCGGGAGGGCGCGACCAGCGGTTATGGCCGGATGATCGAGATGAAGGTGTCATTCGATACGGACATCAAGGCCGCGCGGGAGGCCACGCGCCATTGGGCAGCGCTGGCTCTGTCCGCCGAGGAAAAGCATTCGGTGGCCGACCCCATGGAAATGGAGGAACTGGCCCGCGCGCTCCCGCTGGAGCGCGCGGCCGCCCGGTGGCAGGTCTCTG
The DNA here is from genome assembly GCF_000964405.1 of Novacetimonas hansenii JCM 7643. Taxonomy (GTDB): domain Bacteria; phylum Pseudomonadota; class Alphaproteobacteria; order Acetobacterales; family Acetobacteraceae; genus Novacetimonas; species Novacetimonas hansenii. Next base: position 21,787 of record NZ_BANE01000050.1, on the reverse strand, counting down.
CCGATCCAGAGGAACATGTGGAACAGGTTGCAGCTTACATCAGGCGTGGTTTCAACCATCTGGTGTTTCATGCTCCCGGCCCGGACCAGCAGCGTTTCCTGTCGCTGTATGCGAAAGAGATCCTTCCGCGCCTGCGGCGACGGTTCGGGGCGGCATGAATACCGCACAGTACACCGCCATTGCCCTGCCTGGCATTCCCGACGTGCGCAAAGGGGATGACCTGGCGCGGATTGTCATGGATGCGCTGGATCAGATGGGGCAGGTGTTGCAGCATGGTGATATCATCGTGTTGGCCCAGAAAATCGTCTCTAAGGCGGAAGGTCGCGTTGTCCTCCTTGATGAGGTGACTGTCACGCCCGAAGCCCGCGACCTGGCGCACCGCGTCAAGAAAGATCCGCGGCTTGTCACTCTTGCGCTTGCGGAATCGGCGCGTGTCGTGCGGGCGCTGCCGGGATTGCTGATCCTTGAGCATCGATTGGGATTTGTCATGGCGAATGCAGGCATAGACCAGTCCAATGTCAGCAGCCCCGATGGGCAGGCATGCGCCTTGTTGCTGCCTGTTGACCCTGATGAAAGTGCACGCAGGGTAGCGGATGCCCTGTATGCCCGCACCGGGTGTCGTATCGCGGTGCTGGTCAATGACAGTTTCGGTCGCCCATGGCGACAGGGCACCGTCGGGGTGTGCCTGGGGGCGGCAGGGTTTCCTGCCGTGCAGGACCTTCGCGGGGAATGCGATATGAATGGTCGTGTCCTGCACAGCACCGTCGTGGGACTGGGCGATGAAATCGCCGCCGCGGCATCCCTGCTGATGGGGCAGGCGGCACAGCGGCAACCGGCTGTGCTGATCCGCGGATATGCCTGGGACGTGCCGGAATGCAATGCCCGCGCACTTGTGCGTCCGCTTGCGGAGGATCGGTTCCGATGACATATGACCATGTTGCAGGACGCAGGTTCCTGGCAATTTCAGGCGGTGTCGGGGGCGCCAAGCTCGCACTTGGGCTATATCATGCCCTGCCACCGGAGGATCTGTGTATCATTGCCAATATTGGCGATGACTTTGAACATCTCGGGCTTTATATCTGCCCTGACTTTGACACCCTGCTTTACACATTGTCCGGCGTTGCAAATCCTGTGCAGGGATGGGGGCGTCGTGATGAGACATGGACCTTCATGCAGGTCCTGCGCCAGATCGGGGATGATGCCTGGTTTCTGCTGGGGGATGGGGATCTGGCGCTGCATGTGGAGCGGACCCGCCGCCTGCACCGTGGGGAGGGATTGTCGGCGATCATGGCCGACATCACGCGCCGGATGGGCGTAGGTTGCACCTTGCTGCCCGCCAGTGATGCCCCCCTGCGAACTTTTCTTGATACCAGCGAAGGACGGTTGGATTTCCAGACCTATTTCGTGCGTGAACGCTGCATCCCGGTTGCGACGGGGATTGCCTTCGAAAGCATCGGCGCGGTCCAGCCCCACCCGGAGATCCTGGCCGGTCTGTCTGATCCGGCGCTGGCGGGGATTATCCTGTGTCCCTCCAATCCTTTTCTGAGCATTGATCCGATCCTTGCCGTGCCTGGCCTGCGTGACGCATTGCGACAATCGCCCGCACCGGTCATTGCCGTATCCCCCGTGATTGCCGGAAAGGCGGTGAAGGGACCGACCGCGAAATTGATGGCTGAACTGGGGCTGGAGGTCAGTGCAGCATCTGTCGCGCGGCATTATGCCGATTTTGTCGATCTGTTCGTACTTGATGAAACGGATGCGGCATTGCGTCATGACATTGATGTGCCCTGTGTAACGGCGCAAACGCTGATGACCACGCTGGAGGATCGTGTGGCGCTGGCCCGGCATGTGTGCCAACTGGCGCAGGCCATGGGCAGGAACGGGTGACATGACGGGGATATGGGCCATCGTACCAATCAAGGACACACATTTTTCAAAAAGCCGGCTTGCCCCGGTGATGTCCGACAGGATGCGTCGGCAACTGGCCCTGATCATGTTCGAAGATGTGCTGACAGCCCTGCTGCACGCACCAGGGCTTGAGGGGATCATGGTACCGACACCAGATGTGGAAATCACCCGCATCGGGCGTCGGTACGGGGTCGAAATCATGGCTGAACCCACGCCCACTGATTACAACCGGGTTGCCCGGCAGGCCGCATGCCGTATTGCGGAACAGGGGGGGGATGCCGCGCTGATCCTGCCTGCCGATATTCCCCTGCTGACATCAGGTGAGGTGCAGGCCGTGCTGTCTGCGGCCAGTGCGATGCAGGTTGCCATCCTGGCCGCGCGGGACGGGATTGGTACAAATGGACTGTTGTTACGCGGTCCAGACGTCATGGTGCCTCATTTCGGCATACACAGTCTGCATCGGCACAGGCAGCTCGCGTGCAGCCATGGCCTGTCCCACACAGTGATGGATTTTCCGGGGTTTGGATTCGATATCGATACGAGTTTGGATATATATGATCTGTGGATGCTGGCGTCACCGACGGAAACGGGACGTTTTGTGGAGCAGGCCATCCGCAGGGGTGAGATCAAGGTAGAAAAGCCATGTCAGGTTATGTAGAGACCCGCTCCGAAGTGCCGGGACAATCGCTGGAAGATATGGCAGGGCGGTCCACAGGGACATCGCCCACAGCGACATCCTACGCCTTGGTGCCACTGATCGTACTGTGTCTTGTGTATATCCTGTATGCGTGGGACCGGATGGCGATACCCGTCGAACTGGTGGAAATCAGCCGTGCCTATGGCTTACAACCTGTCACGGCGGCAACGCTTTCATCAATCTTCACGCTTGGTATCTCGCTGTTCGTACTGCCTGCGGGACTGGTTGTCAGTTATCTGGGGATACCGACCTGCTTTGTTGGCAGCATTATCCTGTTTTCGCTGGCAACAGGGTATACGGCCATCGGGATCTCCGCGCCGGACCTGCTGGTGGCGCGGTGTGTAACGGGACTTGGCGAAGCGGTCTTCAGTGTCTGCCTGCTGTCATTCCTCTCCAGCCTGTCGGAACGGCGCAAGGGCATGTTCATTGGTCTGTCCACGACCATTTATGGTCTGTCGGGCATTGTGGGCGCACCGTTGATCGGTGCGGTACAGCATGGGTTTGGGGACTGGCGGGCCATTTTCTATCTGCTGGGTGGTGGCGGGCTGGTGTTCGGGGTCATCCTGAAATTTGCCCTGCGACAGATGACTTTCGTGGCTTTGAACCAGAGTACGGCCACGGTTCGGGAACGCTTCGCCTGTGCGATGTCCGGGCAGATGCCGCGCTTATACGCAATCATCGCAATCAGTGGCATGGGAACCTATTCGGTGATTACCATGCTGGTGAATTTCGAACGCACCTACAATTCCCTCTCGCTGGCCCGTGCCGCGATGCTGTTCAGTTTTTTTAGCATCGGCAGCATCCTTGGCGGGGCACCGCTGGGTCTGGTTGCGGATATCGTTGGGCAGAAACGGGTTATCGTCGCTTCCGCATTTACCAAGATGATTGCGGGAACACTGCTTTTCATGTTGCCATTCCATGCCATTTCCACAACGTTTCTGGCCATTATTTTTGGTATTGGGGTGGGGGGGATCTATGTGAATGCCTGCGCCATCATACAGCGTCATGTGGCGGCATTCGCTGCGCCGACCGCAACGGGTATCCTGTTATGTATCTACTATGGAACGGCATCGGTATCCGGGCCAGTGTTTCAGCAGGTCATGAAACATCTGGGCGTGGGGATGGGACCCGTCGTATTCTACGGTGTGCCCTATGCGATTGCCGGTTGCATTGCGTTGACGCTTGCGCTTCCGCTTCCGTCACGCAAAGCATCATAGCAGGTGGCATCTTTCCCGTTGAAATGCTCTCTCGGGTCTGACAGCCTGATGGTTCATTCTTGCAGGGATTATGCCAATGACAGGCCCGCAGCGACATGATGAATTGAAAGTGGAAGGAAACCAGTCCCTTTCCAATGCTCTGTCCCTGATTGATGTGCTGCGGGCAAGTCATATGGACAAGGGGGTGCGCGAACTGTCGCGTGAACTTGGCCTCGCCCCGAGTATTGTCCATCGCCTGCTGGTGAGCCTGCGTGAACGTAATTACGTTGAACAGGATCCGGTGACTACGAAATATCGTGTCAGTGCCCGTATCTTCAACGCGGCGGGGTCACTGCCACCTGCCTGCGCATTCCTTGACAAAGGCATGATTGGCAGACTGACACAGTTTGCGCAGCATGTCGGGATGGATGGCTATGTCGGGGTGATGCGTGGGAACAGCGTGATCTATGTCGCGACCACTGCAACACGTTTTACAACGGCAGATGCAACGGTGGGAGATCAGACCTATCTTCATACTACGGCTTTGGGAAAGGCCCTGCTGGCGGGATTGGAAAGCCGTAAGCTGAACACAATTGCGCGGATGATCGACCTGACCCCCCGTACCGACAGAAGTATCGTATCCACGCGAAACCTGATGCAGGAAATCAAGGCGGTGCAGCGTGACGATGTTGCATTCTGTCGGGGCGAGAACCTGGAAAATATTTTTGCGATTGGCGTTCCGTTACGGAATGATGAAAATCACACGGTTGCATCCGTCAGTTTTGCCACACAGGAATATGCGCATTTCATGCAGGCGCAGGATATTGTGACGCAATATCTGCGTGAGAAAGTCCAGGCCATGTTTCCCATGACAGGATCTGTGCCGGCTTCTTTTTGAAAATACACATGATTATTGCGTATGTCTTCATCATATAAAATAAAACCATAAATATAAAAGAAAGATCTGTTCATATATGGCCAGATGGCGGCGTATCGCCATGCATCTGTTCATGTTGCGCTTATGCTGCACAGCTTGGATTAATATGTTTTGGTAAAGAAATATAATTGACAAGCAAAGTAGCGAATACATAACATATTTGAAGCACATGTTCATATATGAACAAGTTTGCAGCCAATGCAATTGTTTTGAGTTCCGTAAGCGCCGATTTCCATAAGGATGGTTCCTGCTGTCTTTTTTGGCTTTCAGTTTGCGTCTTCGTTCTCTCTGTCCGTTATTTAGTTGATCATTGCGAGGATGATACAAATGCGTAATTTTTCCCGTCAGGAGAGGTGTCGAATTCCTCTGGTCAGCATGACAACCGCGTGTGCGCTTGCGGCACTTTTATCTAATATGCCTTCGGAAATGCAGGCCGCGGAGAAGCGCAAGACCCCTACGGATTCGGCGGCGCCATCGCATGAAAAATCTGCGGCCACGACGGAAAAGACCACGGCCCCATCCGGGCAGATGGAACATATCCGTGTCGTACGCAGTACCATACGGTCCAGTAATGGCGTCACCGGGACCGCATTGGGGGGCGGATTGATGACGCGCCAGCATGAGGCCCGTTCGGTCCAGACCATTTCGCGCGATTATATCTCCAAGCAGGCCCCCACACAGAATCCGATTACGTTGATGTCGATGAACCCTGGGGCCAATGTTGTCAGTGCCGACCCTTATGGGTTGTCAATGTCGCAGATCCGCATACGTGGACTTGATAGTAGTGAAATCGGCTGGCTTTTCGAGGGCATGCCACGAAACAACTCCGCCACAAACCTGATGTTCGGGAACGAGGTCGCAGATGCGGAAAATCTGCAAAGTCTTGTAACGCAGCCCGGTTCGGCGAATTATGACACACCCACGATGTCTGCTTCGGGGGGCATGTCGCAGATTTTCATGATTGATCCTTCGCATCATCGCGGGGGCTATGTTGATTTCGCCTATGGCACCTACAAAACCAACCGGGAGTTCATTCGCCTTGAATCTGGCGATATCGGCAGGACAGGTGTCCGTGCATGGTTGTCCTTTTCCCACACAGATTCGGATTCATGGCGTGGTTCAGGTGACAATGAACGCCAGCACCTTGATTTCAAGCTTGTGAAGGATTTTCATAATAACAGCCGGATCGCACTTGCCGTCGCCTATGATAACCAGGTTATCCAGAACCTTCTGTTTCCCACCAAGGCGCAGTTTGACAAATTGGGGGCCAGTGCCAACTATAGCTCCACCTACACTCCGGGGAGTACCTCATATTATAAACAGCATCTGCTGCCGTATAATGACGTGATCGTCAGTGCGCCGAGTGTCTGGAACATTGATACTGCAGGGCATTTCCGTATCGATGAAACCCCGTATTTCTTTTATGGCTGGGGTCCTGTCGATGGTGCGGTTAACCTCAACCTTAACAATCCGGTTTATTCCGGGACACAGAAAGTCTTTATCAATAAGGTCACCAGCGGTTTTAGCCAGGATGCTACGACAGGTGTTGCGTCCACCGCGCAGGTGTCGCAGATGTTCCGTCCCGGAAGCGTGACAAAATTCACATGGAAGCAGGGCCATAATACCCTGTCCGCAGGGTTCTGGTATGAATGGATGTCCAACCATTCATTGGGAAGCGTCACGCGGATGGATCAGACAACCGGCGTGCCTGCGAATATGTGGGGCAACAGCTATTATCTGAATACGACCGGAGGTCAGCGCTTATATACGCGAAACACCATGACCTATTCACAGACTTACATGATGTTCATTGGTGATACGCTGAAGCTCCTGAAGGACAGGCTGACGCTGAGCGCCGGATTCAAGTATACGTACCTGAACCGGGATGGATATAATTACCTTGAGCAGGGAAACCAGCGCAAACATGTCCTGTATCAGGTTCCAACCCCATATTTTTCAGCGCATTACAACATTGATTCACATCAGCAGATCTATGTTGCCGGTTCGACAAATTTCCATGTTCCCTCTGATTCCAATATGTATAATCTCTATAATCTCACCAGTGGTACCCTTAGCACCGGCATAAGCTCCCAGAAGTCGGAATATAGCATCGAAGAAGAACTTGGATATCGCTATCAGAACCATATTTTTGCGGCAGATGTCTCATTCTTCAATTACAACTTTACCAACCGGCAGCTTGCCCTTCCGGTCTGGCAGAATGATACCCTTGTTTCTGAAAATGTGAACGCGGGTGGTCAGACGTCCCGCGGGGTCGATGTGCAGATCGGGATGGCACCTTTCCATCATTTCCGTCCCTATGTGTCTTTTGAATATCTTTATGCCCGGATGGACAATAATCTGGCGTATGGCACGACCGTCCTCAATACAAAAGGAAAAACGGCGATCGGATCGCCACACTATCAGGGGGCTCTGGGGATAGATTACGATGATGGAAGAATTTTCGGGAACCTGAACCTGCGTTACACCGGAAGGCAATATTCAACATTCATGGATGATGAAAGTATCCCGGGTTATATCACCGATAACATCACCCTTGGCTATCGCTTCCCCAAGCTTGCGTTCCTTAAGGTGCCGCAACTTCAGGTTAACCTTCAGAACCTGACCAACAGCATGTACAGGACCGGCATCTACACCTTTACGCCCAGTGCAAAGATCAGTGCCCCGACCTATTACATCAATCCCGGCTTTGCCGCATTGTTTACATTCAGTTCCTCGTTCTGATGCGCACTGCGTGCTGCCTGCCGCAGGGGGGGGGCAGCACGGGCATGTTGTAAAAACCATGGATAAGGCAATCGGGTGTCCATAATAATGAATGCTGATGACGGGAGTGTTGCCGAATGTATTGCCCGCCTCGAAAGCCCATCTTCGGACGGTTGGCGGCATCGGGTGCGTCTGGTCGTTGGAATGGCAACTTTCCTTGATTCCTTCGATATATTCTCGATTGCCTTCGTCATGCCGGTAATGGCGCCCCTGTGGCATCTTTCACCCGTGCAGGTGGGGATGGTGTTCTCTATCGGTTTTCTGGGGCAGATGATCGGGTCTGTGGTATTCGGTTTTTTTTCAGAACGTTACGGTCGTATTCGTGCACTTTCGGTTGCTGTGTTTATATTCGCGGTGGCCACACTCCTCTCCGCGCTGGTGCAGTCCGCAGCGCAGTTCGAGGCCCTGCGGTTCATACAGGGGCTGGGACTGGGCGGGCATGTGCCGATTGCCGCGACCTATATAACAGAGATCTCCCGTCAGGCCGGACGGGGCAGGTTTGTCCTGCTTTATGAAAGCATTTTTGCGGTTGGCAATGTGCTGGCCGCGGTTATCTGCCGTATATTCCTGGCGGCTTTCGGCTGGCAGTCGATATTCTGGCTTTCTGGTGTGGCTGGTGTGCTGCTCCTGCCGTTTGTCATGCGCCTGCCGGAATCGCCACGCTGGTTATGCGCGCGCGGGCAGGCGCGTTATGCCCTTGATCTGGTCCGTGGTCTTGAGACGGGCAAGCCGCAGGGCCCTGGCCCGTTGCCTGCACCGGTCCATGGTGGGGCTGCTGGTTGCCTGCACGTGCCCTTATTCCTGCCGCGCGATAGCCTGCGCCTGCTGCTGTTGACCGTTCCGTTATGGTTCGCGCTGGGGTTACTTAATTATGGGCTCGCGACGTGGTTGCCCATCATCTACACACGTCAATTCAGACTGCCTGTGTCCGATGCACTGGATTATAGCATCATTCGCAGTGTCATCATCTTTATCGGCACGATCGCGTGCAGTTTGGCCATCGACGCCATCGGACGTCGCAAGATCGTAATGGGGGGCTTCCTCTGTGCGGCATTGCCACTTGTTGCCCTGGCACTCATGGGTAGCGCGATGACCGCTGGGTGGGTATTTTTCATGACCCTTATCACCAGTTTCTTTGTCGCTGTCCTTATGCTGGCTGTTTATCTCTATACCCCCGAACTCTGTCCCGCGCAGGCGCGGGGTGCGTTTACCGGGTTTAATGCCGCCGTTCTGAGGTTTGCGTCCATGATTGCGCCCGGTGCGGTGGGACTGGGCATGAGCCACGGTTCCATTGCCGGGGTGTTCATGCTTTTCGCCGCTGTTGGCCTGATGGTCAGCGGCATAAGTTTCGTAATGGCTCGGGAGACCCGGCATCTGGTTATGTGATGCCATTGCCGTGACCCTGTCCCGACCTTTTTCGCAGGATATCAGGTTAATGACAGATTCCGCTGACACATGCGTGCATATGCAGATCAGTCTGGATCAGCATATCGGGCGTTTTGCCGATAAGGTTTTTGATTGGGAAGCTTTTCCGGCCAATATTGGTTATGCCGAACTGGCGCGCGGGCAGATGCGCTATATCGGGGGAGGGGGATCCCCTAAAGTTTCAGACAGGACGACCCTTCCTCCCACGCATTTTACCCTCAGCCTGCTGGAGGAGGAGACCGGTACCTATGCGGCCGGACATTCGCACGAAATCGAGGAATCTTTTCTTGTGCTGGAGGGGGAGTTGACGGTGGGATGGGAAAAAGACGGCTCCGTCATCGAGGCGACTTTGGGGCCGCTGGATATGGTCCAGAATCTGCGCGATGTTCCACATGGGTTTCGTAATGATGGTGCGCAGAAGGTGCTGATGTCCGTGACCGTTGATTCCGGGCGTCCCCTGCCGCCACATAACGTTTTCCATCCGGCACAGGTCGAGGGTACGGTGGCCCGCGCATTTGGCGCGCGACCGGGATGTACGGTGCGGGAGGGAACGCTGACCGACAGTCCGCTGCACACCCTGATCGCACCGTATCTGGTGCGTTTCGCTGACAGCCATCAGATCACGGAGGCCGCAGGTTTTGAACGCCGGGTGTATGTCGGCGTGGGGGGCGCACCAGCCACAGCGGTGCGCAAGGAATTGTTCATCATTCCCCCCGGATGTGCGATCATGGCAATTACGCGGCCAGTAGAAGAGGCCATGCTTGTGATCGCAGGGGCGCTTGTCGTGGGCTGGCAGTCGGCGGCGGGTGGTGTGGAACGACGCCTGGGACGGCATGACCTCGTGCTGGCGCCAATGGGGCAGGCACATTATTTCCGCAATGACGGGGATGTGACGGCAGTGGCGTGGGTTGTGATTGGCGGGGTGGACGCGGACGATTTCGTATATTCCACAGCCATGGAGCGTGTCGCGTCGTAACAGGGCATCGCGGTTTAGAAATACGTGCAGGCCGGGAATATGGGCATGTCGATCAGTATGAAGCGATCATGCGGGTTTTTGAATCATAATCCCCGGCAGGACGAAAGCCGCAATATATTGCAGGACATGGGTAAGGGGATTTTGGGTGTTTAATCCCGGAAAAGTGGGACTGGTAAAAAATTTTATCACGGCCTAGGATCGGTATATGGTTATGCCCACCGATCTTTCGTCGCCTGAGTGTGCCGTCGATGGCGCGGTCGTTGATGACCGCTATATTGTCCCTGGCCTTGTGCGTGGGCTGGCGCTTCTTGAATGTTTCGGGGCGGAACGACAGGAACTGTCAATTGCCGAGATGGTGCGTATGACAGGCCTGTCGCGCGCCACCGCCTTTCGCCTGACCTACACACTGGACATGTTGGGTTATCTGGAGCGTGTCGGCAGCGGCAGGACATATCGCCTTGGGACCAAGGTGCTGTCATTGGGATATAGCCTGCTGGCCGGTCGGGATCTGGTGGATATCGCGACGCCATTTCTGGAACGGCTGCGTGACGAGACGCGGTGTTCCACCCACCTTGTCGTCCGTGAAGGCAAGGATATCGTGTATCTGGCGCGCTGTGCGGGAAATACGCGACTGATCAGTGGCATTACTGTCGGCACGCGCTTTCCTGCCTATGCCACCGTGACGGGGCGGGCGATCCTTGCACATCTGCCCATGGCTGAAGTCGTCATGGAATATGAAAAACATGCTTTTCACCACTACACCCCGTCCACGGTCGGGACGCTTGGCGAACTGGTGAGTCAGTTGGAGTTGGATCGTAATCGCCCCAGCCTTGTCAGTTGGGGATATTTTGAACCGGATGTCGCGACGATTGCCGTGCCGATCCGTAATCGGGCAGGTAAGGTGGAGGCTGCGATTAATGCGACCTGCCCGCTTGATACCTATTCACGGGAAGAATTTGAAACCCGGATATGCGCCGCAGTGGAACGTACGGTACGCGATATTTCACGCGCGATGGGATATCTGTCGTAATCTCCTGCTTCAGGCGGGAGGGGATTTGCAGAATTCCTCCAGAACCTTGTTAAAGGTTTCGGGATATTCGTAATAAGACGCATGTCCCGCCTGTTCCATGATCCGCAGGATACAGCCCGGCACGGCAGTGGTGATTTCTTGTATTGCACGCATGGGCACGATCACATCCTCGCGGCCGGTCATGATGTAGACTGGTCGTTGTAGTCCCCGCAGATCCTGTATCAGGTTCCCGGTTGCCAGAAGATGCACCGCCTGTGTGTATCCTGCCACTGATACCCGGCCCATTGCGGCCACTGCTCCGGCAATCTGTTGTGCTGTTGCCTGCGGGGACAGGGTGCGTCGGGCGCGTTGAGCGGCCATTCCTGCCGGTCCCAGGCGGGTTATATCGTCAATCCGGCCCTGCAATGCCGGCGGAAAGGGGCTGTTGGGCGGCAGCCCCAGTCCGCTTGCCGGTGCAGAAAGGATCAGGTTTGCCACGCGGGATGGGATGCGCAAAGCCATGCGGGCAGCCGTCAGTGCGCCCAGAGAATGCCCCACCAGATCACATTGCTTTATGCCGTTATTGTCTAGCAGGCTGCTCAGAATATCTGCATAATCATCAACGACGGGGCGTTCCATGGGAAAAGGCACACTTTCGGCATAACCGGGAGCGTTCCATGCGATAACCTGTCGTCGGGTGCCAAATGAGGTTAGTTGTGCCTGCCATGACCGGGCGTCGGAGCCGATACCATGTAGCAGTACAAGGGGACGTAACATCGCCTCCTGTGCTGGCATGGCGTGTGCCCAGCTTATGTTCAATGGCCCGTTGCGCAAACCCTGCAGAAGGGTGGAGCGGATGTCATATGTCATGACTGTGCCTCGAACTGGATATCATTGGGCTGTGCGGTGCCGATAACGCAAAGCAGCGTAACAGGGGTAAGTTCATTATTGCGGAAATAGTGACGACGCCCGGCGGGTGTAAGGATGACATCGCGTGGGCCGATCTGCTGCTCCACGCATATGCCGTCTTCCTCCCACCCAACGGTAATGTGACCCTCTAGCACCAGGAAGGCTTCTTCCACGTCACGGCAGTAAGGCCTGACCCCGACGAAGGGTGGAATCAGAAACATCTCCTTACGCACGGTCGTCGCCTTCACACCGCCTTCACCCACATAAATCTTGCGTCCAAACCCTGCGGGCAGCCAGTGCGTTTTCTGGTTGTCATACCGGATGACATTGCGGGCCATCAGTTCACGCAACGGGAGTTCATCTGCCGATGTCAGCAGATGCGTATGCCCAGGCTGTGCGCCAAAGGCCGCCGCAAGTTCCGCGCTGGTATCCTTTGGGTGGTAAAGATAGCGTGGTGGTAGTGGTTTTCCAGCCCCGACCATGACCGACAGCATGACAGGTTCTATGCCTGAATTACGAAAACCATGTGCTATGTCACGGGCATTCAGTATCATATCCTTGGGGCCAAGTGCGACTTCTACCACTTCACCCTCTGATTCCCATCCAACGGTCAGCACGCCGGACAGGATGAAGAAGGCTTCTTCGATTTCATGGGCGTGGCATGCCGCAAATTTCCCCGGTTCCTTATAAATCAGGCTCATGGTGAAATGTTCAGGGCGTAACGTGGTGGTATCGCCATTTTTGGGCGAGCCACCAGATCCGATCATGCGCATCTGTGCGCGGGCCAGTTCCGGGTATCCGGCGTTTGATGGGAAGGCATTCCAATCAAACTGTCGCGTTGCATAACGTTGTATGTGGCCTTGGAAATCGTCTTGCAGGGACATGTTCTGAACTCCTGACCTGCCGGCCTTATGCCGGGATTGGATCGGGTGATGAGGGTGCGTGATGGAGGCTTTCAGTCTTTGTGTAAGCCGCCTGCCACACGCCGATAATTGTTCATAATATAACCATAGGTTCGTATTCAATCAAATATATGGATCGGAGTCTGTGTGGAAATCTGACAGAATTTGCAGGAATTCGTCTGAATGGACGTTGCCTTGTATATGCCTAAAAATGAATATTATGTTGTTAAATAAAGAAAAATAAATGGAATTTGTCTTTAATGACGCTGGTTGTCATTCCAATGATGTGATGCCGAAATAAGTTGATCGAGATATTTATCTGGGATATAAAATGTTCATATAGTGATTAAATGTTCAAATATGAACATATTTGCGATGCGCTGACTTGCTTACAAAAGCATGTGCTTGTGTGCGTAAGTTACGGGCAGGGCTGCTGCAGGATTGTCTGGACATGAAAGGCGTGGCTGCGAAATGGACGAATATGGGCAGGATATGCACGAAGTCACCGTGGTCAGGCCGGAGGGGGAAAGTCATTACCTGTCCCCGCCGGTACAACGTGCCTGCCGGCTTTTGCGATATATTGCAGAGGGTGGTTCATTTGCGAACATCAGGGCCGTTGCAACGCAACTTGACATAAGTCGTACTACATTGCTGCGGCTTTTGCATACGTTCGAGGCCGAACGTTTTATCGAAAAGGTCTCTGGCGGTGGGGATTACCAGATTGGTATCGACCTGGTCGGCATGGTGGGCGACCACGCCTATGGGCAGGACCTTGTGCGGATCGGCATGCCGGTGATCGCCCGGCTTGCGGAGGAAACCGGACTGTCAGCGCATCTTGGGGTTCTGGATGGTCTGGATGCCATGTACCTTGCCCGTCGGGTGCCAAATGTCCCGTTGGCCAGCAATATTACGGTGGGTTCGCGTATCAGCGCACATGCAACCACACTGGGTCGTGCGATCCTTGCCGTCATGGATGCAGAGACAGTGCGGGCAATGTATGCGGGATGTGTGCTTGGGCAATATACGGACATGACACCAACCACCTGGGAAAGCCTTGAGGCACGCCTTCGGGCGGAGCGCGAGATGGGATATTCTGTCAGTGATGGTATCTACAGCAATGGGGTCAGTTCTGTCGCAGCACCCATTTTCGGGCATGGTCACAAGGTTCTGGCCGCGCTGAATGTGACTGGTCCTACCTCCTTGTTCAAGATGTCTCTTCGCAGGGAAACACAGATCATCGAACAGGTCTGCAAGGCTGCGCATACATTGTCGGTGCGTATCGGTGATCGTGAAGAGGCTGCGCCACCAGTCGGCAGCCATTGTGACCTGCATGTCGGAAGATGACGGGGGTATTCCTATGAACATGGGATTGAATGACCGCGTTGCCGTCGTGACGGGAGGATCATCGGGGATCGGGCTGGCGACGGCGCGTGAACTGCTGCGTAATGGCGCTTATGTAGCCATCTGTGGTCGTGACGCCAATCGGTTGGCCCATGCCCATGCCGAATTGGTAGGTCTTGCAGGGGCGGGACGGGTATTGGCTGTTCAATGCGATGTTCTGGAAAGCGGGCAGGTGCAGGCATTGCATGATGCGGTGATGGCGTGGCGTGGTGGGTGCCATCTGCTGGTCAATAATGCGGGCCAAGGGCGTGTTTCCACATTTGCGGATACGGATGATGCAGGGTGGCGCGAAGAGCTTGATTTAAAATTCTTCAGTCAGATAAACACGATCAGGGCATTTCGTAAAACCCTGTCCCATGATGGCGCAGGGGCTATTGTGGCGGTGAACTCATTGCTGGCATATCAGCCGGAACCCCATATGGTATGCACTTCGGCGGCACGTGCCGGGGTGCAGAATCTTTTGAAATCGCTTGCATGCGAACTGGCGCCTGCCATCCGGGTCAATTCGGTTGTGGTCGGGTTGATTGAATCCGGTCAATGGCGACGGCGTTTCGAAGTGCGGGCCAACCGCAATCTTGGTTATGACGCATGGCTCGCTGATGTCGCAGCGCGCAGGACTATACCGCTGGGCCGGTTGGGAAAACCGGAAGATGTGGCTCAGGCGATCGTATTTCTTGGCTCTTCCGCTGCGCATTATATTACCGGTGCCCGAATTGAGGTCTCAGGCGGTCTTTCACGCCAGATATGATGGAAAACACTTCATGGTGAATGCAATGACCGGGGAGGTTCCCGATACGGGGATGTCCGTGGGCGAACAGGTTGCGCAATGGTTGGAGACAATCGGGGTTACGACCGTGTTCGGCGTTATTTCGATCCATAACATGCCAATACTGGACGCATTATATCAAAAGGGCTGCATCCGTTTTGTTCCCGCGCGGGGGGAGGCAGGTGCAATGAACATGGCCGATGCCTATGCCCGTGTCAGCGGATGTCTGGGGGTGGTGATTACCAGTACCGGCACGGCTGCAGGGAATGCAGCAGGCAGCCAGGTAGAGGCCCTGACCGCCTGTTCACCGGTGCTGCATATCACGACGCAGGTTGATCGCCCCCTGATGGATCGCGACCGTGCGGCCATTCATGATGTGCCGCACCAGCCCGTCATGCTGCGTGGTGTATCCAAATCCGTGTTCCGTGTGTGGGAAGCACGAACCCTTCTGCCGATGCTGGCGGCGGCGGCGGCGGCGGCGCTCAGCGCCCCCATGGGGCCGGTCTCCATTGAAATCCCGATTGATGTCCAGCGTGAACGTGCTGCTGTTCCCCTCTATATGCCGCGTCCATATGTTGCGCCAGTTATCCCCGATCCGGTGGCGCTTGATCACTTTGCGACAATGTTGCGCCGCGCGCGACGGCCCGTCCTGTGGTTGGGTGGGGGGGCAAGGAAGGCCATGGCTCAGGCTGTCTTGCTGGCGGATCGGGGATGCGCTGTCGTGACCAGCACGAACGGGCGGGCTATCGTGCCAGAAAACCATCCGGCCACGTTGGGGGCATTCAATATGTCTCTATCGGCACAGGAAATCTATGCACGTTCTGACCTTGTCATGATTGTCGGGTCACGCCTGCGTGGAAACGAGACATGTAATAATACAATGCCATTGGGGCAGGCGCGTATACAGGTGGATGCGGATGCAACCCAGGGGGGACGGAATTACGCGGTTGATCTGTTTGTGCATGGCGATGCGCAACTCGTACTACAGGGGGTTGTGGATCGTATTCCTCAAGATCTTGATACAGACAGAAAATTTCTTGAAGATGTCAGGCATGCACGTTATAGCGCCGAGGCAGACCTGCGGCAGGCGCTGGGGCCTTATGCTGTCGTTGCGGATACATTGCGTCATCATGTATCGGAGGAAAAGCTTCCGTTCGTGCGTGATGTCACGATCGCAAATTCCATGTTTGGCAACCGTTATGTGACTTTGGCCGCTCCGAATCTGGGTGTGCATGCGCTTGGCGGTGGCATCGGGCAGGGGATCGCAATGGCGATTGGAGCTGCATGCGCCGCACATTCTAGAAAAACCGTGGCATTGCTGGGGGATGGCGGGGCCATGCTGTATATCGGTGAACTGGCCACGGCTGTTGAGCAGCAGGCCGATATTGTCTTTGTACTGATGAATGACCGGGGATATGGCGTGATCCGCAATATCCAGGATTCCCAGTACGGTGGGCGGCATTGTTATACATTATCGAATACGCCCGATTTTGCAAAACTGTCGGAAGGTATGGGGATGGCTTATCGCCGTGTCGATGATGCGCAGGATTTTCCCGGCACATTTGCACAGACCTTGCGAATGGAAGGACCGGTCTTGCTGGAGGTCGATATGCTTGCGATTGGTCCGTTCGCACGCAGCTTTACGGGCCCCCCCGCAGGTGCCGCTGGCAGTGGTGTGGCCTGATGGGATGCATGCGGGTCAATATGGGGGTGATCGGATGCGGTGCGATGGCCGCCACGATGATGCAGGCCCTGTACGCGGCGGGAATGCGTTTCCCGACCCTGACATTCCTGGTGCCGCAAGGAAGTGCGGAGCGGGTTCGCGACCGTATCGGAACATGGCAGGAGGGCGATACCTGCCCGACGGTCGTGACAACATATGATGCGTTTATGGCGGCCCGTCCCGATATCGTGGTCGAATGTGCCTCACAGCAGGCGGTCACGATGTACGGCGCGGATGTTCTGGCGGCGGGCGTGCCGCTGGTTCTGGCCTCTGTCGGGGCATTGGCTGATGATGATGTGCGTACATCCCTGCAGCGTGCTGCATCTTTTGGCGGCACACGTTATCTGGTTGCGCCAGGTGCGATCGGGGCGCTTGATGTTCTGGTGGCGGCCCGTCTGTCGGGTCTGCGCGAGGTGATCTATCATTCCCGCAAGCCACCACAGGCATGGCGTGGCACACTGGCTGAGCAGAAAATGTCGCTGGATACACTGTCTGTCCCAGAAGTATTTTTTGATGGCACGGCACGTGCCGCAGCCCTGGATTATCCCAAAAATGCCAATGTGGCCGCCGCCATTGCCTTGGCCGGGGTTGGTTTTGAAAAGACCCGTGTCAGGCTGATCGCGGATCCCGGTATTACGGGCAACATCCACGAGATTGTTTTTGATTCAGGGTGTACAACCGTTTCCATCCGTTTGGAGGGACGTGCATCCCCTGATAATCCACGCACTTCCCAGACTGCTGGGTACAGCCTGGCGCGTCTGGTGATAAACCATGTGACATGTGAAGTGATCTGAAAAATCCGGAGCAACGCAATGACGTTACAAGATCCCTTTCCAGAAACGGATATGCCCGATGGCAGGATTTATGTCGGCGGTGAATTCCGTGTTGGTACTGGCGAGGAAATTACGTCCTATTTTCCAGCGGATATGCGGATCAATCGGGTCATGCGTGGTGCGGGAACCGCCGATGCGGCGCTCGCACTCGAACGGGCGCAGGCGGCGGCGATGGCCCCTGCCTGGCGCAACCTCCTTCCCCATCAGCGTGCATCATATCTGTATGAAATTGCGGAGGCACTTGCACGCAATGCTGACAGGATCGCGTGGATACAGACACGTGATACAGGCAAGACCCTGATGGAAACGCGCGCGCTGGCCCAAAGTGCCGCCGCGACATTCCGTTATTATGCCGCCGTTGTGGAGACGCGCGAAGAAGCGATAACGCCAGCCCGTGGCCCTTATATGACACTGTCCTGTTATGAGCCGGTCGGTGTTGTCTGCGCGATTACACCATGGAATTCGCCCATTGCAAGCGATGCGCAGAAAGTGGCCCCCGCGCTGGCGGCAGGCAATGCGGTGGTGCTGAAGACTGCGACATGGACGCCGCTGGTTGCGCTGGAATTCGCACGTATCATTGATACAACCAGCCTGCCGAAAGGTCTGTTTTCAGTATTGCCCGGAAGTGGGGAGATCGTTGGCGAATATCTGGTCAATCATCCCATGGTCAGGCGTATTTCTTTTACCGGTGGCACCCGTGTCGGGCATGCCATCGCCCTGCATGCCGCAAAATGCATGATCCCGGTATCGCTGGAACTGGGTGGGAAATCGCCCACCATCGTATTCGCCGATGCGGATCAGGATGTGGCAATCGCCGGGATTCTTTATGGTATCTTCTCTTCATCAGGACAATCCTGTGTCGCGGGATCACGACTTTTCATCCATGAAGACATATATGAAAGTTTTCTGGAGCGTCTTGTCAGGGCAGCAAAAGGCCTGAAGGTCGGACACCCCTTCGCCCCACAGACTCAGGTTGGGCCGCTGGTTCATGCCGCACATCTGCGCACGGTGGAGGGATGGGTGGAAAAAGCACGTAAGGCGGGTGGTGATATCCTTGCAGGTGGGCGGCGACCGGAAGGCAGCATGTATGATGCAGGGATCTATTACCAGCCGACAGTGATTGCTGGACTGCCAAATACGTCCGAAGCCTGTAGGGAGGAAATATTCGGCCCTGTGCTGACGGTGCAGAAATTCTCTAATGTTGGGGAAGTTATTGCATTGGCCAATGATAATCCTTACGCGTTGGCATGCGGTATATGGACACGTGATAACGTGCAGGCCATGCAGGTGGGGCGGCGTATTACCACTGGCACGGTATGGATCAATACCTATAAGCAGTTTTCCATATCCACGCCTTTTGGCGGAGAGAAGGAAAGCGGCATGGGCAGGGAAAAAGGTCTTCAGGGACTTCTTTCATACATGCGGCAGAAATCCTATTATATTGGTATGTCTGAAATCCCGCATCCTTGGGCCGCGTCATGAGAATGCAGGCGCATTCCCGTTGTTTGAGGACGGCATATCCTGATTTTTTGTATAAAAAATCCAAAAGAAAAATCTGCACAATGTTTCAGATGGCTGATGAACAGGCCCGCTGAAATTGGCAGGACATAACCGCCCATCCCGATGTAATGGCACAACAGATCAACAGCATGTGTCATGGGCAAGCGTCCATCATGGATAATCCGTGCAGATAGTCCATGGTAAAAGGCCTGCCGAAGCAATTCAGGCATTGGACTGCGGTTGCTGGGCATTTCGGAAACTGGACGAAAATTTCAGTTTTCAGTTGGCTTTTCAATTTCCCTTCTGACGGTGTGTTGATCCGGCTTCACGGTCTTTAGCCGCACCACAGCCATGTCATGATCGTGCAGATCGCCATCATAGCGCACCCTGAGCATTTCCATTGTTGGATACCATGGGCGGCTGGCATCTTATTGTGTCAGGAGCCTCTTCCATGGGAAACGCGTGGATATGTTTCGCCACAATGTATCCACTCGGGATGGATATCACCTATTTTTTACATAAAGAACAGTTATATTTATACGAATGTATCCAATTAACTGATACTCGTTGCGGGCAACCTTACCCGCCCGTGTGGGGGGACGTCATATAAGGAACAGGCCTGATGCGCACCATTCCTCTGGAACCCCAGGCATCATGGGTGCAGCTTCGCTCTACTCAGGAAGACTGGGATGCGATGGAACCTGCCATTTTGGATACAATGCTGGTTCGGTTAAGTCTGATACGGGCGTTTGAAGAAAGTGTTCTCGATCTTGCTGGTAGTGGTCTGGTCCATGGGCCAGCCCATTCTTCGATTGGGCAGGAAGGCGGTGCCGTGGGAAGCATTCTTCCCCTGTTGCCGGGGGATCAGGTCAATGGTTCCCATCGTGGTCATCACCAGTTTCTGGCAAAGGCGCTGGGATATGTCGCGCAACATCAACCGCTGACATGCACGGCCCCTTTCGATGGGGCAATCCGGGAAACACTGCATGGTGCCCTTTCTGAAATCATGGGGTTGCGTACCGGGTTCTGCCTGGGACGGGGTGGGTCTATGCACCTGCGATGGGCCGAGGCCGGGGTAACGGGAACAAACGCCATTGTCGGTGGTGGTGTCCCGCTTGCCGCAGGGGCAGCGTGGGCAGACCGCCTGGCTGGGACACACAATGTATCCGTGACCTATTTTGGGGATGGGGCTGTCAATATCGGTTCCGTCCTTGAAACCATGAACCTTGCGGCGGCATGGAAACTGCCGTTGATCTTTTTTATTGAAAACAACCTTTATGCGGTCTCCACCCATGTGAATGAGGCAACGGCCGAAGCGCGATTGTCGTCACGGGGGCTGGCCTTTGGAATTCCTTCATGGCAGGTCGATGGGATGGATCCTGTCGCGACCTTCATGGCGATGAACGAAGCCCTGGCGGTATGTCGGGCGGGCAATGGTCCGGCGGTCATCGAAGCCACAGTTTATCGTTACTTTCACCAAAATGGAAAACTTCCTGGCAGTGCCTTTGGCTATCGTGACAAGAATGAAGAAGCCGCCTGGCGTGAGCGGGACCCGATAGAGCATGTCGGGCGT
This sequence comes from Novacetimonas hansenii JCM 7643, assembly GCF_000964405.1. Lineage (GTDB taxonomy): Bacteria > Pseudomonadota > Alphaproteobacteria > Acetobacterales > Acetobacteraceae > Novacetimonas > Novacetimonas hansenii. The sequence continues at coordinate 1,251 of NZ_BANE01000050.1, read as the reverse complement.
GAAATGATACGGCGCCAGCTTATCACATCGCAGGACATATCCGACCTGCGTGAACGATGCCGGGCGATTATGGAGAATATATCATCAGAATTGACGATTATGGAAGGGAACCAGCGCAGCATCCGACCTGAGCTTTGGCCTGCAGCATCATTCCGCGATGTCGGGATTCGCAGTGACCTTGGTGAGATCGGTAATCTGCCCATCCTGTCGAAAGATGTTTCATCTGAAGGTAAGAAACGAAAATTTGTTGATATCGTTGCAGATGTCATGAACCGACGTATGGAATGTGACCCCCGTATCGTTGTTCTGGGAGAAGATGTCCATCGTCTCAAAGGTGGCACGAACGGTGCTACACGTGACCTTGCGACGCGCTTTCCTGATCGTGTCTTTGGAACACCAATCAGCGAAAATGCCTTTATGGGCCTTGCAGGCGGCCTTGCCATGGATGGGCGTTTCCGGCCGGTGGTGGAGTTCATGTATCCCGATTTCATGTGGGTGGCGGCTGATCAGGTCTTTAATCAGGTTGGGAAGGCGCGGCATATGTTTGGTGGTGCGATTGATGTTCCCCTTGTCCTGCGTACCAAGGTTGCAATGGGAACGGGATATGGATCGCAGCATTCCATGGACCCCGCTGGTATTTTCGCGACGGCTCCGGGGTGGCGTATTGTCGCACCGTCCTGCCCTGCTGATTATGTGGGGCTGATGAATGCTGCCCTTACGATCAATGATCCCGTTCTGGTTATTGAACATGTTGATCTTTACCAGACCATATCGCCGGAGCCGCATGATCTTGATGGTATTATCCCGCCCGGTTCAGCAGCATTGCGCCGGACCGGGGACAAGGTCACTGTTATTACCTATCTGGCGATGGTTCAGCCCGTAATTGATATCGTGGATGAACTGAATGCGGATGTGGATGTCATTGACCTGCGCTGGCTGGATCGGGCCAGCCTTGATTGGGATACCATAGGGGAAAGTATCCGTAAGACAAACCGTGTACTTCTGGTGGAACAGGGCGCACGTGGGACATCCTATGGCGGCTGGCTGGCAGATGAAATCCAGCGGCGTCTGTTCGACTGGCTGGACAGCCCGGTCATGCGGGTGACGGGGGGAGAAGCTTCGCCCAGCATCTCGAAAGTTCTGGAACGTGCGGCATGTGCCGGACGGGATGACATCAGTATTGCCCTGGGGGAACTGCTCGCGCTCGCCTAGAGCGCACTGCGAATAGCTTGAATCATAGGATTCCCAAAG
>NZ_BANE01000051.1 GCF_000964405.1 Novacetimonas hansenii JCM 7643 | reverse complement strand
CAAGGCATTGTCAAGCTTGAAAAACTTTCGGATCGGGCTCTTAGGGATTTTCCAACATAATTACAATACACAGGCGCTTCACAACACCTCAATATCCCCAATCTGTTCTTGAATATATAAATAAATATTTTTTGGTATTTATTTATATATTCAAGTCCACTCAACTATCGAAGCAATCACAACATGCAGTTGATGTGTTCAGGAGCCAGTAGATGACATCTTTCCGTAAAGAATTCAAAATAAACAGACGAAGCCTGCTTCTTGGCATGAGTGCGCTTGCCGCCGCCAGCTTTACACAGTTTCCGGGCCTTGCTGCATCAAACGGTCACATACATGAGCCTGACAGCATAGTACAGTTCATGCTCGTCTCGAAACTTCTTGTTCCACACGAACTGGATCCCTTTGTCGGTCATAAAATCCACAACGCGCTCAGCGATGCCGAAGAGGGTTTTGACAATACAGTCACAGCACTGCAGGATTTCATAATGAAAAATGCCGTTGTGGATGTTGAACATCTCATGCCGGCACTGACTGATGCGGCACTAAAAAACTCAGCCCTGAAAATAATATCAGCCTGGTATTCAGGCGTAGTGCACGGCAAATCGGGGGATCGCGTTGTCGCCTTTGAAGAGGCGCTCATGTTCAAAGTCACCAACGATGTCATGACGATCCCGTCCTACGCGAAGTCAGCACCCAATGCATGGGATGCGACTGCCGTTCCCCTCCTGAACATGCCTTCGTTCTGAGCTTCTCTGGAGAATTGTTCATGCCCTCCACTCTCAACAGCGATGTCGTCATTGTTGGTACTGGCGTCGTCGGCTGCCTGATCGCAGAACAGGCCCTTGATGCCGGGCTTTCCGTGCTCATGCTCGAGGCAGGCCCCCGTGTCAGTCGCGATACCATCGTTGAAAACTACCGTAACCTGCCCCCCACACTACGCAACCACTGGAACGCCCCGTATCCCCCCAAACCGTGGGCGCCGCACCTTGAAACACGGACCCCGACTGAGGCCGCATCGTATCTTGACCTGACCGGACCAAATGCCAAAGCCTACGAGCAGGGTTACGTGCGTTACGCAGGCGGTGCCACCTGGCACTGGGCTGGTATCTGCTGGCGTATGACGCCCGATGACCTGCGGCTTAAAAGCCTCTATGGCGTAGGGCGTGACTGGGCCTTTAGCTATGATGTGCTTGAGCCCTACTATGCGCGGGCAGAACATGCGATGGGTGTCTGCGGCCCCGGCGACCCAGCCCTGCAATGGCCGCCGCGCACCGCGCGCTCTCGCCCCTACCCGATGGGGCCAATCCCCTTTGGTCCGGGCGAGCAGCGGTTGACCGATGTTGCCGCAACCCTTGGCATGCAGAACCTTCCCGCCCCACAAGCACGCAACAGTGGCGTTTCATTTGATGGCCGCCCCCCCCTGCTGCGGAAACAATAACTGCTTTCCAGTCTGCCCGATCGCTGCAAAATACGATGCTGCAACCGCCCTGCCCCGCATCGAGGCAAAAGGCGGCAGGATCATCACGAATGCTGTTGCCTATCGTGTTGAAACAAATGCCCAGAAGAAGGTCGAGGCCGTTCACTACTACGACCCGAACAGAACCTCACATTCCGTTTCAGGCAAGATCTTTGTGCTGGCATGCAATGGCATAGAAACGCCCAAGCTCCTCCTTTTATCGGCTGATGACAAAAACCCCCGTGGTGTCGCCAATAGTTCAGATCAGGTCGGCCGCAACATGATGGATCAGCCAAAGCTGATCGCGGACATTGAAATGTCTGAACCACTCTGGACCGGCGTAGGCCCCGTTCAGAGCAGCAGTATCATGAACACAAGCCAGGGTGATTTCCGGCGGGAGTATGCCGGTGCCATGTTCCGTATGGAAAACATGGCGCGAAGCACACTCGGAGGTTTGGCGGCTCTTGAAAAAGGTCTTTACGGAAAAGCCCTCGATCAGGAAATCCGTCGTTTGTCAGCCTGCACAGCCCGCCTGACCGTTGAGCACGAACCTCTGCCGCTCCCCTTCAACCGCCTGACCCTATCAGACAAAAAGGATTGGCTCGGCCTCAACCGTCCTCGCATCTATTATGATGTAGGCGACTATGTACGGAGGAGTGCTGAAAACTATACCGTTCCCCTTCTTAAAAAACTGGCAACTGCACTCGGCGCGACAGATATCAAGATTTCACCTGAATTCTTGCACAGCGATCATATCATGGGTGGCACGATCATGGGCAATGATCCAAGCGATTCAGTCGTGGATGCAGATTGCCGGGCCCATGACCATGACAATCTTTTCCTGCCTGGTGGTGCCGCAATGACGACCGGCGGCAGCGGGAACAGCACAATCACTATGGCCGCATTGGCACTTAAAGCTGCGGATGCAATCGTCGGGCAACTGAACCATGCTTAGAGTGATACAAACCAGACAGGCCTTCAGGCTCTCATTCCTTGCTGCTCTGGCAGGGCCGATACTCCTGTGCAGCGCCGCGTCAGCCGAAGATGACAGCAATACAGATCCGGGTGCCTACATGGCGGTCACATCAGACTGTGTCGCCTGCCATACCGCGCCGGGCGGCAAACCGTTTGCCGGTGGTCTGGCCATGAAAACGCCGCTGGGGACGATGTACTCAACCAACATCACGCCATCCAAAACATATGGTATCGGGGAGTATAGCGAAGCGGATTTCTCTCGTGCTGTCCGCAAAGGCATCCGCAAGGATGGGAGCAATCTCTACCCTGCAATGCCTTATACAGCATATTCTTACATGACAGATCAGGACATACATGACCTGTACCTGTATTTCATGAAGTCCGTTCAGCCAGTCGAGAGCGCCCCGCCAAAAACGGCCCTGCCTTTCCCAATGAACATCCGCAGCTCAATGCTGTTCTGGAATATCCTGTTTCGTAACAACACAACGTACCAGCCTGACCCATCACGCTCGGCAGAGTGGAACAGAGGGGCCTATCTAGCACAGGGCCCGGCGCATTGCGGAACCTGCCACACCCCTCGTGGCTTTCTGATGCAGGAAGAAGCCTCCCAGGCCCTTGGCGGGGGGAGCCTTGGTTCGTGGTACGCTCCCAATATCACCTCGGACAAAATCAGTGGCATAGGAAACTGGTCGCAGGATGAAATCAAGACCTACCTGAAATCAGGCCATATAGACGGTCTGGCACAGGCCGCAGGTGGTATGGGAGAAGCCGTCGAACACAGTTTCCAGCACCTGACAGAGGCTGACCTGAACGCCCTTGCGACATACCTTGCATCAACACAGCCAGTGCGTGACCCTGCTGATGGAAATCTCTCACGCTTCGCTCTTGGGCAGCCGGTTTCCAGCGCTGACCGTGTCAGAGGCGATCAACCCATTCGGTCGGAAGATAATCCCGATATTTCTGGTGCTGAACTGTTTATGGGAAATTGTGCGTCCTGCCATAATTACAAGGCACAGGGTAGTCGCGACGGATATTACCCGTCATTATGGCACAACTCCGTTACAGGCGCCTCCAACCCGGACAATCTGATTGCAACCATTCTTTTTGGTATCGACCGTCATGTCGCAGGTGCTCAAGCGTTCATGCCCGGCTTTGGAGAAAAGAAAACAGATGCCGTCCAGCTAAACGATGAGGAAATAGCCAAACTTACAAAATATGTTTTTGATACATATGGCAGGCCTCAGGTTTCTGTATCACCAGCACAAGTCGCCACGATCCGCCAGGGTGGTCCAAAATCACCACTCCTCGTTTTAAGCCGTATCGGCATGGCCGGGGGAGCCATTGTCATCGCACTCGGGTGTTTCTGGCTTTTGCGGACATTCCGTAAATAAAAAACGAAAAGGGAAGTAACCTTCATGGTCTTAGCAAAACATATTTCCTTGCATATAAAATCAGTGATTGCTGTATGTGCAGTCAGTGTATTGACCGCCGCAGTGCCCGCATGTGCACAGGATACAAAAGAAGCCACATCAACATCCGCAGGGACAGCCAATCTGAAAAAAAATATCGTTGGCGTGTGGGGACTTGTTTCTTACAAAGTGGAAGATAAAGAAACGGGTAAGATGATTGATGCCATGGGATCATCCCCCCGCGGGCGTGTCATTTTCACGCCTGATGGGTGGGTTGCCTTCAATCTTGAAGGCAGTGACCGACAGCCGGCGAAAACAGATGCAGACCGCGCTCATTTGATGAAAACACTCGTTGCATATATCGGACCTTACAGAGTTGAAGGCAACCAATGGGTGACCAGTGTGCAGACGGCGTGGGCACCAGAGTGGGTTGGTACAGAGCAAAGACGCACCATAGAAATTAATGGCGATTACGCCAATGTCATTACACCATGGCGTAAAATGCCTAACTGGGACTCTGGAAAGCTGTCGCGCAGCATCATTCGATTTAAACGGATTGAATGATCTGTATCATTCCTGATCTCAAAATTTCAGCACCATAAAAACCAAACCACTCCAGGAGAGAGAAATGTTCAGCAGACAGGCAAAGATTACTGGTACAGGAAAATCGAGAAAAATCGAGACGTCAGCCAGAGGCTATGATGTTTTGCGCGACCCCGCGCTCAATAAAGGCACAGCTTTTACCCAAGATGAGCGGGATTCTCTCGAACTGAACGGGCTGCTACCACCGGTCATCACGACTGAGCTGGAACCCCAGTTAACCCGTGCTCTGTCTGCTTATCGTAAAGCACCAAGCGATCTCGATAAGCACATTTACATGTGGCGGCTTCATGATAACAACGTCACGCTGTTTTACGCCTTGCTCCAGCGTCATCTCATGGAAATGCTGCCTGTTGTATACGATCCTGTCGTTGGGCAGGCCATAGAGCAGTATAGTGAAGTCATAACCCGCCCTCGCGGTATTTTTCTCAACATTAACGAGCCTGAGAAAATTGAAGAAAAACTCGCGGCGTTCGGCGCCAGCGCGAACGACATTGACCTGCTGGTTGCCAGTGATGCGGAAGAAATTCTTGGCATTGGCGACTGGGGGGCCAACGGAATAGATATCTCCATCGGGAAGCTGGCAGTCTATACCGCCGCGGCAGGCGTTGACCCACACCGTGTCATTCCGGTTGTTCTGGATGTTGGGACAAATAATGAAAAACTTCTCAACGACCCACTCTATATCGGATATCGGCATAGCCGCGTTGTCGGCAAGGTTTATGACGATTTCATCGACGCATATGTAACAGCCGCCAGAAAACTCTTCCCCAAAGCCATGCTGCACTGGGAAGACTTCGGCTCAACAAATGCCCGCCGTATTTTAAGCCGTTTCCGTGACACGGTTCCCACCTTTAACGACGATATGCAGGGAACTGGCGCCATTGTACTGGGGGCGTTGCTCAATGCAGTCCAACGCAGCGATACCCTCTGGTCCGATCAGCGTGTGGTCATTCTGGGAGCCGGGACAGCCGGTGTGGGCATTGCCGATCAAATTCGTGATCAGATGATGCGGCATGGCCTTTCACGGGACGAAGCGACCCGTCGCATCTGGCTGGTAGATCTGCCCGGCCTGCTAACCGACGACATGCAGCATGGACTTCTTGATTTTCAGATCAGCTATGCCAGACCATCTTCTGAAGTTCAGTCATGGACTCGTGCCTCAGCCGATACTTTGGCTGCCACCGAAACCAGATGGCCGGCAATGGCTGCCTTGCGTCATGAAAAAGCACAGAATGGCGGCATTATCGAGCTGTCTGAAGTCGTCAAAAATGTGCATCCAACCATTCTGATCGGCACCTCGACCACCCCTCACCTCTTTACCGAAGAACTGGTGAAGGATATGGCCGCGCATGTTGAGCGTCCGATTATTCTTCCGCTATCCAACCCGACAAACCTGCACGAAGCTACCCCCACCCAGCTTATTGAGTGGACAGAAGGCCGAGTGCTCGTCGCAACGGGCGCGCCGTTTGATAATGTCGTCTATCAAGGTGTTTCCTACACAATAGGCCAGGCGAACAATGCAGCCTTGTATCCGGGCCTTGGCTTCGGGACGATCGTATCGCGAGCGCGTCAGGTTTCTGACGAAATGATCTTTGCTGCCGCACAAGCAGTCGCCAGCCAGGCAACAGATACCGCTCCCGGTGCCGCCCTGTTGCCGTCCAACGCAGACCTTCGTGCAACATCAAGCGTTGTCGCCATCGAGGTTGCGCGCAAGGCACAGGAGCAGGGTCTGGCACAGTCTGAAATCACGGATATAGTTGAAGCCGTGAATGTCCATCAGTGGTGGCCTGTTTACGAAACTGTGACCGCAATTTAGCGCCTGTTAGAACTTGAAATTCTTACAATCTTATAGGGATGCGAGAAGGCGACGGAACCAGTAGCGGGACTTTTACGGACAAGGCATGGGCGATCTGGGAACCTCTGATTGAGGCGGTTCGCCCGAGGGGCAAGACGCCGTCCCATGATCCGCGGCGCACGATAGCAGTGATTTTCTGGCGTCATGAGAATGGTGCGAAATGGCGAAGCATCCCTGCGGAACTGGGGCCGTGGTGGCGGGCGGCACAGTTTTTCATCCGCAGGTCACTGCTGATCGCAGCAAGGCGCGGCAAAGGCCTGACCCAGGCCACGCTGGCGGAGCGGCTCGGCAAACCCCAATCCTATGTCGCGAAATACGAAACCGGCGAGCGCCGGATCGACGTGATCGAATTCCTCGACATCACAACCGCCATCGGACTCGATGCCGCTGACATTCTTGCCAGTCTCCTGGAAGATCACTGAATCAGTGCAGCCTCATTCGATCACTGTTCCGAACTATCGCCTTCATCAGGATCTCGCAGCCAGCCCGGAATATCCTGATGGGCGTGCAGAACGCGCCATACATCCAGATGGTCCTCACGTTCGATGTAGAAAACCACGAACGGCCAGTTCCGAAGAGTGAGCGCACGAAGCCCCGGAAGATCGAGTTCATACCCGCAACGCGGCGAGCCGATGCCGGGATATTGCCCGATCAGGGTCATCCCCTCTTCGAACGCACCGACAAACCGGTCGGCCACAGCACTTCCGGCTTTCCCGACATAATCGTCAATGATCCGATCGATATCCCGCTCGGCCTGCTCGCGCAGTACCGCGCGTCTGGTCGTCATGATGATCAGGCGCCGCGCACACGCGACCGCAGGCGTTCGAAATATGCGGCATCCGCCGTGGAGCCTGCTGCGGATCGACCACCCTCAAGCAACATACCACGCAGACGCTGCCTGTCCTGGTCCTTGCGGATCAGCTCGCGCACGTACTCGCTGCTGGTGCCAAAGCCACGGCCGGCAACCTGCTGGTCAACGAAGCTTTTCAGGGCTTCTGGCAGAGAGATGTTCATGGTGCTCATGGAGGCAGAATACTCGAGTATGGCAAAAATTGGCAACATGATTCATGCCTGCCCGCGTCATAATCCCAGCCCCCGCTGATGCCCGAGTTGCCAGTCCATAGCACCCGCGCGCATGGCAGCGCCGACAGCCCGTCGGCCGAGGCGCGCGCATCAATATTCGGCATCGACCTGGCGTTCGAGCGCACGATGGATTTCGACGTCGTTGCGCTGCCCAAGCTCCTGCGTCACCAGATCCTGGGCGCGGGCGCGCAACCCGTCTTTGATGTAATCGCGGGAGATCACGAGGTCGCTGCCATCCTCGGCTACGCCGCGCACGAGGATAGCGTCGGCCGCCAGCGGGCACTTCATAGCTGCCGGTTTCGACACCAGCATCATCAAG
>NZ_BANE01000052.1 GCF_000964405.1 Novacetimonas hansenii JCM 7643 | reverse complement strand
AATTCGCCTCAATCATCATCCTGCTTAACTGACGACACGCCGTACAATATCGTGGAATTTATATCTGATCGAATTCTGGTTTCATGATGTTTGGTATCATAAAAAATAATGCATTATTCCGCTCATGATTGCCTATCATGATGGCGAAAAAGTTTTGCGATAATGCGGGTGCATCCCATGACAGGAATAAAAAGACAGGAACTCCTGACGGCGATCGGTATCCGGTTGCCGATTTTCCAGGCACCTATGGCGGGTGTTTCTTCCCCCGCACTGGCGGCTGCCGTATCCGGGGCCGGGGGATTGGGTGCCCTGGGATTGGGGGCATCGAATGTCGAAGTGGCAGCGCATATGATCTCTGAATTAAAGGAACGTACCAACTGTCCGTTTAATTTAAATGTTTTCTGCCATCAGCCATCGACCCGATCTTTGGAGGTCGAAGAAAAATGGATCGAACGCTTCCAGGAACATTTTATGATGGAGGGCGGTACGTCACCTTCCATGTTACGGGAGATTTATCGAAGTTTCGTTGCCAATGAAGAAATGATGCGACTTCTTCTGGCTGTACGGCCCAGGGTTGTCAGCTTCCATTTTGGCTTGCCTGCAGTGGATGTGATTCAGGCCCTGCGCGCTGCCGGGATTATATTGCTCTGTTCCGTGACGGATCTTGCCGAAGCACAGACTGCCGTGGCGGCGGGTGTGCATGCCCTGATTGCACAGGGTTACGAGGCTGGTGGACATCGCGGAATTTTTGATCCCTCACACCCTGATGATCAACTGACTACAGCAGCCCTAACCCAAATTCTCACCCGGTCTCTTGATGTTCCTGTTATCGCGGCAGGCGGGATCATGAATGGGGAAGGAATCGCTGCGATTATGAAACTGGGGGCGGCGGCTGCCCAACTGGGAACAGCTTTTATCGCCTGTGATGAATCGCTGGCTGATGATGCTTATCGTGCCGCGCTGGTCGGTAATGCAGGGTATCATACGGTGATGACATCGGTTATTTCCGGTCGCCCCGCACGTTGTCTGGCAAATCGTTATACTGAGGTCGGCCGCACAATCCATATTGATGAAGTGCCGGCATATCCTGTGGCGTACGACCTTGCAAAGGCGCTTAACGCGGCGGCGAAGCGGAATAACCGGACAGATTATGGGGCGCAATGGGCCGGACAGGGGGCACCGTTGGCCCGCCGCATGCCTGCGGGTGAGTTGATGCGTACCCTTGTCAACGAACTGGAACTGGCCACTGGTTAAAAGCCAATTATTTATCAAGAGGAATGAAAAAAATCACCCATCATTGGAACGTAGGTGATTGGCGTCCTGAACATGGTCGATGAACCGGGACAAGGCATTTGATATATAGGTACTGGTACGGCGAATGAAAACCGTTTCCACGGATGCCATACTGGCAGGAAGGCTATGTGCCGTCAGCATCCATCGTGCGGTGATCATGGGCAGCATTGATCGGGGCACGATACTTATGCCAAGACCCGCAGCCACACAGCTGAAAATAGCTTCAAAGGTTCCGAACTCATTTATTCTTGCGATGGAAATTCCCTTATTTATTAAAATATCTTCCAGTTTTTGGCGATAGGAACATCCCAGACGCAGCACGAAAATGGATGTTTCGCCCAATGCGACGATTTGCGCCAGATCCTTGATGTGCGGGCCGCTCAAAAGAACCAGTTCTTCCGCATGGATCCGTTCGGTGTGCAGGCGGGGATGGGCGATCGGGCCACAGACGAACGCACCATCCAGTTTCTGTTCCAGCACATCCCGGGTCAGTTCCGTCGTCGTGCCGGTGCGGAGTGCCAGATCCACTTTGGGAAAATCTTTGGCATAGTTACTGAGGATATCAGGAAGGTAGAGTGCCGTGGTGGTTTCCATTGCACCAATGATAAGCTTGCCCTGGGGCGTACCATCATCATGTACGACGGTCCGGATGCTCCCAAGCAGGGTATTAACCTGTTCCGCAATGGGTATCAGCTTGCGGCCTGCTGATGTCAGTTCCACGCCACGTGTGTGGCGGGTGAACAGTTGCACACCCAGTTCGACTTCCAGCCGCTGAATCCGTGATGTAACGTTTGATTGAACGGTATTGAGCTGCTCTGCTGCCTTTCCAATGCCACCTGTTGTGGCAACAGCCATAAAGAATTGAAGATCGCCGCTATTCACGTCATCTCTCCCGCAGATGTTTAATATCTGAACATCAGCATGTTTTTTTATCAATTCATCTTATATAGAGATTCCTGGAATATATAGGGATTATCTAAAAGATTGTTTGAAAACAAATAATTGATAAAAACAGGAAAAGTTTTTGGGTGCCGCCTTTTTTCAA
>NZ_BANE01000053.1 GCF_000964405.1 Novacetimonas hansenii JCM 7643 | reverse complement strand
AGGCGGCGTCTTCTGAAGCTTTTTAGAAAAAGATTCACCAAAAACCTTTATGATTTGACGATGTTATTGAGCCTGATTTTTCAAACAGCCGTCAAAAAACATCGCAATTTAAGGCTCAGGGACTTTTATTATTCCTGATCGAGACGCTGCTTTTACAGCGCATCCCAGAAAAATAACGGTTCCTGAGCGTTACCATTCCCAAAAACGATAACATCCCTTCAAAGTTTAAAAAAAACTTCCATACCGTCAGCAAATCCTGAACCTGCTTTTTAAAACATCTTGTAATTACCTGAAAAGATCATGTTATTTGATGTTTTCAAAGCAGGCCATGCACCATACAGGTCACTTCGTCGGGGCGTAAGGATTCTGGGAACCGCGCAGCAGCAGGCGAATGGGCGTGCCCGGCAGATCAAATGCTTCACGCAGGCCATTGACCAGATAACGCTGATAATCCTCGGGCATCTGTTCGGTCCGGGTGCCGAACAGGATGAATGTCGGCGGCCGGGACTTTGCCTGCGTGATATAGCGCAGCTTCAGCCGCCGGCCCTGTACCAGCGGTGGCGGATGGCGCGATACCATCATTTCGAACCAGCGGTTCAATTCACCCGTTGGCACGCGCCGGTTCCATACCTCATACGCACGCCGCACCGTCGGCAGCAGCTTGTTGACCCCTGCCCCGGTCAGGGCGGAAAATGCAACGACCGGAATGCCCCGCATCTGGCTGAGGGACATTTCAATGCGATCGCGGATCGCCTGTCGGGTGACGTTGCGATCCTCTACCGCGTCCCATTTATTCAACGCAAGGACACAGCATCGTCCCTCACGCTCGATCAGGCGGGCAATCTGAAGGTCCTGTTCATGGACGCCCAATGTCGCATCCAGCGCAAGGATGACAACTTCAGCCATCTTCAGCGCCTCGATGGAGGCGGAGACGGACATTTTTTCCAGCGTCTCGTCAATACGCGCCTTACGCCGCAGCCCCGCGGTATCGACAAGCTGTATCGGCCCTTCGTCGTCATGCAGCATGACAGATACCGAATCCCGCGTCAGCCCCGGTTCCGGCCCGGTAATCATCCGCTCTTCGCCCAGCAGGCGGTTAAGCAGCGTGGACTTGCCCGCATTCGGGCGCCCCACGATGGCAAGGCGCAACGGCCCGGGCGGCCGGACATCCCCGTCTTCATCTTCGCTTTCCACACGCCGGGGCGCGCGGCGGGGGTGTAAGGGGCCGGCAGGAATGCGATCGGCAATCTCCCCCATCAGATCTGCCAGACCCTCGCCATGTTCCGCCGAAATGCCAAGCGGCGCACCAAGCCCGAGCGAGAACGCCTCCATCGCGGCGGCGGCACCCTGACGCCCCTCCGCCTTGTTCGCAAGGACAAGGACCGGACGCCCCTGCCGACGCAACCATGCGGCGAAATGTTCATCCGCAGGCGTAATGCCCGCACGCGCATCCACGCAGAACAGCACCAGATCGGCCATCGCCACGGCGGATTCGGATGAAGCGCGCATACGACCGAACAGCGTATCGGGGGCGGCTTCCTCCAACCCTGCCGTATCAATCAGGCGGATACGCCTGCCACGCACGGTGGTTTCGCTTTCCTTACGGTCGCGCGTGACACCCGGCGTATCGGCAACCAGCGCCTGCCGACGACCAACCAGACGGTTGAATATTGTAGATTTGCCGACATTGGGGCGACCGGCGATAACCACGACGGGCAGGTCGTGCCCCGGATCAGGGGGGAATGAAGAGGTCACGACAGGAACTTTCTCAACTATAGGCCATCAGGCCGCCGCTGTTGTTAAGCAGGAGCATAAGCCCGTCAACAACAATCGGTGTCACGGTAACAATATCGGGCAGGGTATGCAGCGAGAGGATATGCCCCATCGCCGGATCAATGATGACAACACCATTCTGCGGCAGGCTGGAGATACATACCAGCTTCCCCCCCGCCAGGATCGGGCCGGTCCACACGACGCCCCCCTTCTGCTTGATGCTGTTTTCGTACTGGCGCAACTGCGTGATCCAGCGCACATGCCCCGATTCCCGGTCAAGGCAGGCCAACTCCTCCTCCATGGACAGCAGGAATATCCAGTCACCGATGACGACGGGCGTATTCTGTCCCGAAATCGAACGTTCCCACAACCGCCGCCCCGAACGCATGTCGATCGCGACCAGCACTGAACCGGTACTGATGGCATAGGCGGTGCCATCGCTGATGACCGGCATGCCATGCACGCATGAAAAATCAATCAGCGCGCCCTGTCCGTTCGAACTGCCCAGGGTATCGGCCCACACGACCTCACCACCTTCGGCACGCAACGCGACAAGGTCACCAGACCCGAACCCGGCCAGCACGACCCCGTCCATGACGGCGGGCGCAGGCTGTCCCGCGATGATGGTATCGGCGGCGGTCGCAACATATGTCCACAGGATATCACCGTTGGAGGCGTTCACCGCAAACAGCTTCTCGTCAATCGTGCCAAAGAACAGGCATCCATTGGCAAAGGTCGGCGCGGAACGTCCCGGCGTGCCAAGCTGCAGGCGCCATTTCAGCTTGCCCGTATGCGCATCCACCGCCAGCGCCTGCCCGATACCATCAACGATATACAGGGTATCGCCCTCAATGGTCAGGCCGCCACCGATATTGTTCGACAGCATTTTCTTCGGCTTGGGGTTATATTCCCACACCTTGTGCATGCCAGGCCATGTATAGGCGCGGATGACGCCCTGCGCATCCGCCACATACAGCCGCCCGTTCTGCACCACGGGCGGCGACTGGATCATGCCGCGCCCCGACTTGCCCAATGCGACATAGGACAGGAATTCCGGTTCTGAATTCCCCGCACCGATCCGATGGCTCCACTGGTGCTGCATGTTGCCCGCCCAGGCGACATTTATACCACCATGCCCCGGTGTCAGGCCCGGTTGCGGCCACGCATTGACCGCAGTGGCGGCAGGCACCGTCACCGTGGCCGTCTCATCCGCATCGACCGTCAGGCCCGCGCCGGTATTGAGCACATCGGTCCGCCGACCGATCAGAAGCGGCTTTTTCTTCGGCGTCCCGCCATTACATTCCGCAAGCAACGGCAGCATGGCGGCCCCGATCAGGGCGCGGCGGCGGGTCAGGGTCTTTTTCATTGCGTTCATGCCTGTCGGGTGGGTGGGCTGTACCATGGCGGGGGGCACCTTATCCGCCGGCATGGCCGGTCCCCAGCGTCTGCAGCAGTCCGTCGGCACGTGTGCGCACCCCGTCGGACACGTTCATATCCATGCTCAGCCGTTCCAGACGGCGGCGGGCCTCGTCATCATGGCCCTGCCGCAGGTCCAGCAGCGCCTCGCACTCCAGCGCGAGGCCACGCCAGGGCTGCTGCGCACCATCAAGCAGCGCCAGGCGCGAACGCAGCATCGCAGGGTCCGCCGTATCAATCTGGTGCTGCACCCACAAAAGACCGGCAAGCGAACTGATGGTCGGATCGGCCCCCTGGTCCGCGTTCACCTGCGCCCACAACGCAAGCGCCCGGGCGGTGTCCCCACTATTGACCAGCAGGGCTGCGCGCTCCATCCGTGACAGTGCCCGCAGGGGCGGACGCGCCGTCTTTTCCAGCGTCGCAAGCTGCTCAAGCGCGGTTTTCTGCTGCGCATTCAGCGGCGCCGGCTGCCCATCGGGGCTGTGCGCTGTCGTGGCGTTCTTGAGCGCCGCGAAATAGGCATCGGCACTTGCCTGATCCGCCTGATGCACCCGCCATGCATTATACTGCCATGCGCCGCCACCGATGCAGATGGCCACGACGATGACGCCCGCCAGCATCATGTAACGCCGCGCCAATGCGCGCAGCCGCTCGGCGCGCATTTCTTCATCGACTTCCCTGAAGATGTCGTCAGCCACGTTTAACCCGCTCTCCGCTTGCTGCCATGCACGATGCACGGCACCCGTCCCGCCGGGACGATACCTGTCATGAAGCGCAGACCATACCTGTCATGCGCGGGGACGGCAAACCCGCATATACCCGACATGCAACGCCATGAACCACCCCGATCGCGCCCACGCACGCATTCCGTGTGCCGCAGGCTGCCACATGCCCGCACAAAGGTCGCGCGCGCCTGCGCCTGTGGCGGTGCCTATCTGGTGGCGAGGCGGTCGTGCCCTTTCTTCATTTCCGCTGACAGGCGCGCGAACTGCTCGGAAACCTGCTTCTGGACCAGGGCTGCGGAATCGTGGACGCGACGCATGCGCGCGCTGGCATCCGCGCTGATGGCGGCCTGTTCCCTGCCCGATGCCCCGGCCACACACGTGGCATAGGCACGCGCCGCCTTTTCATAGGCGTTGACACGATCAACGCTGGCGTTGAAACGCGCCACGTCGCCTGAATCGACCTTTGGCGCGACAGGGGCCGCCCCACAGGCCCGGGGCGTCCATCCCCCCGCAGGCTGCGCCCATGCCGCCGCAAGGGGCAACAGGCATCCCAATGCAGCGATCCCACACAGGGTCACGATACCGCCGCGCATGTCCTTCATGATCGTTCTCAGGCCTTAAGGAAATTAATGATTGCAGGGATGTAAAGGCACGTCATGGCAAGAACGGGGCAGACACTTCCCCCGTTCCCCCCATCTGCCCGGCGCGCCTTTAGCCTGCTTTTGATGCTCCCGCCAGTAGCCTCAGCGCCGCATCCACAACACTGGATACACCAAGGTCGCGCATGTCCGCCCGCCCTGCGGGACCGGGGGCGACCACATGGGCCACACTGCGCCCGCACGGGGCGTATTCATCCACGCGGCTTGGCCCGAACAGGCCCAATGTCGGAATGCCCGCCGCAGCGGATAGGTGCATAAGGCCCGAATCGTTTCCCACGAACAGCATGCATCGTTGCAACACCGCCGCCACCTGCGAAATGCTCAGCCCCCCACCGGTATCGCGCGCGTCACCCAGGGCGGAAATGACACCATGCGCCATCTGGCGTTCCGTATCCCCGGGGCCATACAGGATGACGGGTCGCGCCGGGCCATGACGGGCGACGAAATCATGCCAGAACGCGACGAATCGCGCGGCGGGCCAGACCTTGCCGGCCCAGTTCGCCGTGGGGGCAAGGGCCACCCATGGCCCCTGCCCGTCCGGCAGCAGCGCCTGCGCCGCGTCACGTTCGGCCGCACTGGTCCATACCACCGGCATGGGCGGCGGTGACAGGCGCAGCACCTGGGCAATGTGGCCGACACGCGGCCCCGGCCGCCGGCCGCCGCGCATGCCCCGCCGGATGGAAACCCGCAACAGGTACGGGATGACCGATCCGCGCAGGTCCACACACATATCCCACCGCGTTCCCACGCACTGCCGCCACAGATCCACCCAATGCATGTCATAGGAGCGTTTGGCCATGATGATGGTGCGGTCACGACGCGGCATATGCGCGAACAGGCCCGCCGCGACAGGGCCGCAGACAATGGTGAACCGTGCCTGCGGATACCGCCGGAGCAGGTGATCCAAAAGCCCGGTCGAAATCACGGCATCACCCAGCCGGGTGGAGGTAATGAACAGGATGCGCATGCATGCGTGCATATTCATCTTCGAGCGCGATGCCAAATCTCCGTTATCCCCTTGCCTGACACCACATGTATCCCCACAGTACGCACCATGGTTAAGTTTGCGTATCTGCCGGACCGTGCGGTACTGGCTGTCTCTGGCAAGGACCGGGTTTCGTTCCTGCAGGGACTTGTCTCCAATGACATGACGACCGTCACACCAGACCGGGCCGCATGGACTGCCTTCCTTTCGGCACAGGGGAAATGGCTGGCGGATTTTTTCGTCTTTGCCGACCCGCATGGCGAACGCCTGCTGCTGGATTGCGATGCGACGCAGGCAGCGACACTGCGGACGCGTCTGTCACGCTATCGGTTACGCACCGATGTGGACATCAGTGAAACCGGCTACGCCGTTCATGCGCAATGGGATGGGACCGCCCCCGCCGATGAACGTTTCCCCGGCAGCGCGGACCCACGCCTGCCCGATATCGGCTGGCGCATGCTGCTTGGTCATGTCGCACCGGACGTCACGGCGGATGCGCTGGATTATGACCGTCACCGCCTTTCCCTTGGTCTGCCTGATGGCGTGCGCGACTGTGAATCCGGCAAAACGCTTCTGCTCGAAGCCAATTTCGATCAGCTCAACGGCATTTCCTGGACCAAGGGATGCTATATGGGGCAGGAACTGACGGCGCGCACGCGCTATCGCGGTCTGGTACGACGCCACCTCCTGCCGGTGGAGGGCGCGCATGATCTGCCGGAACCTGCGACCCCCATCATGCATGACGGGCACAAAGTTGGTGAAATCCGCTCGTCCCGCGATCAGGCCGGCATGGCGATGATCCGCAGTTCCCACATCCATACACCGGGCCTGACGGCGGCGGGCCATCCCGTGAGCATCCGTGTGCCACCCTGGTTCCGGTTGCCGCAAAAAGGGGGCGAAGGGTAGACAGGCCCCCATGTTGCAGGCATGTGCTTGGTAAGTGCCCTCTTTCCCGGATTGACTGATCCCATGGCCTATATTCCCCCCGACACCGCCACACGCACCCGCATGATCGAACAGGTCCGCTTCAACGATGCAGGACTGATCACCGCCGTGGCGCAACAGCATGATACGGGGGAGGTGCTGATGCTGGCATGGATGAACGCCGACGCCCTTGAGGAGACACTGCGCACTGGCCGCGTATGCTATTTTTCCCGCAGCCGTGGGACATTGTGGCGCAAGGGGGAAACATCGGGGCAGGTGCAGACCCTGATGGATGCACGGCTCGACTGCGACCGTGACGCGGTCCTTGTGCTGGTGGATCAGAAGGGCGTGGCGTGCCATACGGGACGTCGTAGCTGTTTTTTCAACGCCATGCGCCCACAGGGTCTGGTGGAGATTTCACAGCCCCTGATCGGGGCGGGTGAGCTGTATAAACACAAACACGACTGAGCCTGATACATCCGTCCGATCACCGCGTGGGGGTTCCCCACATCCCCATATTACTGCTGGAAAGAGATCATATGCCCGCCGACCTTCCCCCGGAACAGGATCCCCGCGCCAAGCTGATCTGGATCATCCTGACGATCTGCCTGACTGTCGCACTTGGTGGGTATATGGTCATCTCGCAGATGCGGGCGCTTGTGAATGCACAAGTCGAACTGCCCCCGCAGCCCGATGACAGCGACAGGACAACGCAGCCTGCCGTACCGGTCCCGCCAGAAAACAGCCCCCAACCATCCAAGACCCCAAATAACGCGCAATAAGGGACTATCCGAAAAGTCAGATCCCATAACATACTGAAATTATAAAGGTTTTTGGTGAAGCTTTTTCTGAAAAGCTTCAGAAGACGCCGCCTTTTTCGATCAAAAGGCGGCACCCAAAAACTTTATCTTGTTTTTTATCAATGATTTGTTTTCAAATAATTCCTTAATGAGCTGTCTTTTTAACAGTCCATTACGAAGAAATTGCGAAGACTTCCGGGACTCCCTTCTTTCAAAAAGGAACGTCTTTCAAATATTCCGTGACAAAATCCTTACCCAACACTTTTATTCGTCCAGTAGATTTCAGGGGATTCCTGGGGCTGCCTTTTCCGACCGCCTCCAACCAGAGTGATATGGAACGGCCCTGTCGTGCGGGGGCGCGGATCCTTTGCACACGTGATTCTACTTATGTCCCGGCGGGTGAGCATCCAGCAGGGCAAGGATTTCCCCTGCGGCGGCAGCGGTCGGATCGCCCTGCGGCCCGTGTAACGCTGCAACCACCTTCCTGAACCCGGCCTTTTGCATGCGCGCACTGTGCCCATCCGTCAGCAGGCGCATGATGGTATCAGCCAGCAGATCCGCCCGACAACGTTCCTGCAACAGTTCGGGCACCAGTCGATGCCCCGCCAGCAGATTGACCATCGCCACATAAGGCACCCGGATCAGGCGGCGTGCAATGGCGGCAGTTACGGGATTGACGCGGTATGTCACCGCCATGGGCACCCCTGCCAGTGCAAGTTCAAGCGTCGATGTCCCCGATTTGGTCAATGCCGCACCTGCCGCGGCAAAGGCATCATGCTTGTCCTGCAGGTCCGTCACGATAATGGGACGCACCGGCCAGTCCGCCACACCTTTGCGGATGGTATCGGCAATGACCGGGGCCACCGGCACAACCGGCACAATCCCGCGACAGCGCGACTGCAACAGGTGCAGCACCTTGCCAAATACCGGCAACAGGCGCGGGGCCTCCGAACGGCGGCTGCCGGGCATCAGAACCAGCACCGGCGCGTCCGCCGCAATCCCGTGGCGCGCACGAAAGGCGGCACCATCCCCCTGATCCGCCCCGGATTGCACCACCGGATGCCCGACGAACCGTCCCTCCACCCCATGACGGGCGAAAAAAGCGGGCTCGAACGGCAAAAGACACAGCATGCGTTCCCACAGGCCAGGGAATTCGCGTACACGATGCTCCCGCCATGCCCAGACCTGCGGTGCGACATAATGCACCCGGGGCACGGATAACGCAGCAACCCGCCGCAACAGGCGCAGGGTGAAACCGGGACTGTCGATGGTGATAATCAGGTCAGGGCGGATCGCATGGATATGCGCCACCGCCTGATCCAGCCGCCGTGACAGAAAACGCAGGCGCGGCAGAACCTCCACCAGTCCCATGACCGCAAGGTCACGCATGGGGAACTCACTACGCAGGCCCGCTGCCTCCATCCTTGCGCCACCGACCCCGACAAATCGCAGGCCCGGGTCACATCGCGTCAGTTCACCCATCAGGCGCGCGCCCAGAACGTCCCCACTTGCCTCCCCCGCCAGTATCCAGATCGTCCGCCCTGTTGCGGGCATGATGGAGGGAAGCGGTGAGGTCATCAGTGCCAGAGTCCCCGACGATGGTTGCAACATGGTGTCATATCCGCGCCTGTCATGCCCGTCCGTGGAAGGTTCGCCCTTAATCCTAGAGCATTTCCACCGAAAACCGGCTCGGTGAAGATGCTCCGGTTTATGGTTTTTACGAACATCTTCACCTGTTTGAATGCACGCATTCATACAGGATCTGCTCCAGCAGAGCTGTTTGAAAAGCCGGGATCAATAACATACTGAAATTATAAAGGTTTTTGATGAAGCTTTTTCCAGAAAGCTTCAGAAGACGCCGCCTTTTTCGA